>NZ_CP038436.1:0-305720 GCF_004683965.1 Nocardioides seonyuensis | reverse complement strand
AGAGCGACGTGACTCCGGTGCCTCGGAGGCTGGTGCGAAGACTGCCGCCGAGCCGACGGCCAGTGCGGTGACCCCGAGCGGTGACGCGACCACCGAGCCGGCCGGCGCGGCCGGGACCGGCAGCGCCGACGAGCCGACCCGCATCCCGGCGGCGCTGACCTGGGGCGTCGTCGCACTGCTGGGCGCGGCCGCCCTGGGCAGTGCCGTGGTGAGCCGTCGACGTCGCGGCGCATGAGCCCGGCGATGCTGCCGCGTGACCTTCATCCCGTCGCCTGGTGGGCGTGGGCGCTGGGGCTCGCGACGGCAGCATCGTTGACGACCAACCCGTTGCTCCTGCTCGTCATCATCGGCACCACGACGGTCGTGGTGCTGCTGCGACGCTCGGGTCATCCGTTCGGTCGCTCCTTCCGCCTCTACGCCATGCTGGCGGCGCTGACCGTGGTCATGCGCGTGGTCTTCCGGATCCTCTTCGGGGGACAGGAGATCGGCCGGGTCGTCCTCGACCTTCCCGAGATCCCGCTGCCTGACTGGGCGGCCGGGGTCAGGCTGCTCGGCCCGGTCACCGCCGAGGCACTGCTCGCGGGGACCTACGACGGTCTCCGCCTCGGCACGGTGATCCTGTGCGTGGGTGCCGCGAACTCACTGGCCAACCCGAAGCGCCTGCTGGCCAGCGTGCCGCCGGCGCTCTACGAGATCGGCACCGCGCTCGTCGTCGCCGTCACGATCTTCCCGCAGCTGGCCGAAAGCGCCCGGCGGGTGCACGCCGCCCAGGCGCTGCGAGGCGGTGCGGAGGGCCGTGTCGGGCGGGTGCGCCGCTTCCTGGTGCCGGTGCTCGAGGACGCGCTCGAACGCTCCCTCGCGCTGGCCGCGGGGATGGACACCCGGGGATACGGCCGCTCGGGACACGCCTCCCGCTCCGAGCGTCGTACGACGGGCGCGTTGCTGCTCGCGGCCCTCGTCGGGATCTGCGTCGGTGTCTACGCCTGGCTCGACCCGACCGCGCCGCGCGTCCTGGCGCTGCCGATGCTGGGCGCGGGTGTCGTCGTGGCCGTGGCGGGGATGGTCAGCGCAGGCCGGCGTGTCGAGCGCACCCGCTACCGGCCGGACCCGTGGCTCGCCCCGGAGGTCGCCACCGTCGCGACGGGCGTCGGCGTGGCGGCGGCCGGGTGGTGGCTCAGTCGGAGCCAGGTGGCGGTCGCCTACCCGGCCCTCGACGCGATGCCCTTCCTCACGCCACTGGCCCTGGCGGTCGCACTCCTCGGACTGGTCCCGGTCGTCGTCACGCCCGTGCCTGCCAGTGCCCTGAAGGAGGTCAGGGCGTGATCAGCCTGCGGGACCTGACGTTCTCCTACGACGAGCGCACCGTCCTCGACCACGTCGACCTCGACCTCGAGGAGGGCGAGCTCGTCCTGGTCGCCGGCCGGACCGGCGTCGGGAAGTCCACCCTGCTCGGGGTCCTCACCGGGCTGGTGCCGCGCTTCACCGGCGGAGTGCTGTCGGGTGACGTCCTGCTCGACGGCCGCAGCATCGTCCACCAGCCGCCTCGCGAGCGTGCCCACCTGGTCGGCTACGTCGGGCAGGACCCGCTCGCGGGGTTCGTCACCGACACCGTCGAGGAGGAGCTCGCCTACGGCATGGAGCAGCTGGGGATCGCGCCCGAGACGATGCGCCGCCGGGTCGAGGAGACGCTCGACCTCCTCGGCATCGCCGAGCTGCGTGGGCGTGCCCTGCGCACCCTCTCCGGGGGCCAGCAGCAACGGGTCGCGATCGGCTCGGTGCTGACCGCGCACCCGCGGGTCCTCGTGCTGGACGAGCCCACCTCGGCCCTGGACCCCAACGCCGCCGAGGACGTCCTGGCCACGATCACCCGGCTGGTCCACGACCTGGGCCTCACCGTCGTGCTCGCCGAGCACCGCCTCGAGAGGGTCGTCCCCTTCGCCGACCGGATCTGCCTGCTCACCGGTGACGGCCGCCTGCGCGCCGGCGAGCCTCGGACGATGTTGCTCGACTCGCCGGTGGCGCCGCCGATCGTCGAGCTGGGCCGGGCGGTGGGCTGGTCACCCCTCCCGCTGACCGTGCGTGACGCCAGGCGCCTGGCCCGCTCGCTGGATCTCCGCCCGGCGCCGGAGCCCGCGCCGGCCCTGCTCGCGTCGCCCCTCCTGGATGCCCGAGGCGTCACCGTCACCCACGGCAACCGAGCGGTCGTGCGAGACGTCGACCTGACCCTTTCCGCAGGACGCGTCTGCGTGCTGATGGGACGCAACGGCTCGGGCAAGTCGAGCCTGATCTGGGCGCTGCAGGGCAGTGGCGCCCGCCGGTCGGGCACTGTGGCCGTGGAGGGTGACGACCCGGCCGACCTGGCTCCTGCCGAGCGCCGCAGGCGCGTGGGGCTCGTGCCCCAGACCGCCGCCGACCTCCTCTACCTCGAGTCCGTCGACGACGAGTGCGCCGCCTCCGACCGGTCGGCCCGGGCCGAGCCGGGTGCGTGCCGCAGTCTTCTCGACCGGCTCGCGCCGGGCGTCGCGGGGGCAACGCACCCGAGGGACCTCTCCGAGGGGCAGCGACTCGCGCTCGCCCTGGCGATCGTGCTCGTCGCACGCCCGCGGGTGCTCCTGCTCGACGAGCCGACCCGCGGACTCGACTACGCAGGCAAGGCCGAGCTCGCCCGCATCGTCGGCGACCTGGCAGCCGACGGTCACGCGGTCCTCCTGGCGACCCACGACGTCGAGTTCGCCGCTCACGTGGCCGACGAGGTCGTCGTACTGGCCGAGGGGGAGGTCATCTCGCAGGGCCCCACCCGACGGGTGCTCGCCGAGTCGCCGTCCTTCGCACCACAGGTGACCAAGGTGCTGGGTCCGCCGTGGCTGACGGTGGACGAGGTGACACGCGCCATGGCAGCCGCCCGTGTCACGGCCCCGGACGGAGACGGGACGTGAGCTCCCCGGTCGCGCTCCCGATCGGCCTGCGCACGGCCGCGGTCCTCGCCGTGGCGTCGGCAGCGGGGCTGATGATGCTCTGCTGGCCGCTGCTGCTCCATGCCGAGCCGGGCTCGCGGGTCGAGCCGCCGTTCCTCTTCCTGGTCCTGCTGCCGATCGTGGTGGTCGTGGTCCTGGCAGACCTCGCCGAGGGAGGCATGGACGCGCGCGTCCTCGCCGTCCTGGGGGTGCTCTCGGCGGTCAATGCCGTCCTGCGCGGGCTGGGCGCGGGGACCGCGGGCATGGAGCTGATCTTCTTCCTGCTGGTGCTCGGTGGCCGGGTCTTCGGGGCCGCCTTCGGTTTCGCCCTCGGGTGCACCTCCATGTTCGCCTCGGCGCTTCTGACGGCGGGGGTCGGCCCGTGGCTGCCCTTCCAGATGATCTGTGCGGCCTGGGTCGGGATGGGTGCCGGCTTCCTCCCGCGACGGGTGACCGGTCGGTGGGAGATCGCGCTCCTCGTGGTCTACGCCTGCGTGGCATCGTACGCCTACGGGATGCTGATGAACCTGAGCTTCTGGCCGTTCAGCCTGGGTGTCGCGGTCCCGGGCCACGAGGGCTCGCTGGCCTACGTCGCGGGGGCGCCGGTGCTGGAGAACGCCCACCGCTTCCTCGTCTACACCCTGCTGACCTCGACGGGCGGATGGGACACCGGGCGTGCGATCACCACGGCGATAGCCATCGTGGTGCTGGGACCCGCGATCCTGACCACGTTGCGCAGGGCCGCCCGGCGGGCCGTGGTCACTGCACCGTGACCCGGAGGATCCGGTCGTCGCCGGGTCGCGGGTCGCCACGGCCGTCCTGGTTCGAGGTGGCCACCCACAGGCTGCCGTCGGGAGCGGCGACCACGGGGCGTAGGCGGCCGTACTCACCGGAGAAGAAGGACGTCGGGTCGCGCGCCTCCTTGCCGGTGACGTCGATGCGCCACAGGCGCTCACCCCGCAGACCAGCCATGTAGAGGTGGCCGTCCAGGTGGGCCAGGCCGCTCGGCGACGCCTCCTCGACGGGCCACACCAGGTGGGGGTCGGTGAACTCCGGGGCGCCGCCCGCGCCCTCGACCCGGGGCCAGCCGTAGTTGTTGCCCTTCTCGACCAGGTTGAGCTCGTCGCGAGTCTGCGCACCGAACTCCGAGGCCCACATGCGGCCCCGGTCGTCCCAGGCGAGGCCCTGGACGTTGCGGTGCCCGCTCGTCCAGACGGGGGAGCCCGGGTCGGGATTGCCCGGAGCCGGTCTGCCGTCGGTGGTGATGCGGAGGATCTTGCCGCCCAGGCTCTCGGGGTCCTGGGCGATGTCGGGGTTGCCGGCCTCCCCGGTGGAGACGTAGAGGTAGCCGTCGGGGCCGAAGGCGAGCCGACCACCGTCGTGGGTGACGCCCTGCGGGATCCCGTCGAGGATCACCTCGGCCGGACCCAGGCCGCCACCCGCGAAGCGGGTACGCAGGACCCGGTTGTCATCCTCTGTGGTGACGTAGAGGAAGACGTCGCGGTCGGGGCCCACCGCGAGGCCCAGCAGGCCGCCCTCGCCGTCCGGCGCGGCCTCGTCGATCAGGCCCACCTGCGAGACCTGCCCGTCGGTGCTGATGGCCAGCACCCGCCGGGTGTCGCGCTCGGTCACGAGAGCCGTGCCGTCGTCGAGGAAGTCGATGCCCCACGGGACCGACAGCCCCTCGGCGACGGTGCCCTGGACCCGCGGCCGGCCGGCTGCGTCCGAGGAGCCGGTGGGGGCGCTCGGCGTCGGGTCGTCGGCCGACGTGGTCGGCTGGGTGACGCGCGGGATCTCCGGCTCCGGCTCGTCGCTCCCGCAGGCGGCCAGGGCCATCGTGGCGAGCAGGGTGACGGCGAGGGGTGCGCGCGGACGGGTGCTCATGGCGTCGATTGTGCCCCTCAGTCGGGTGCGGGCTCGGTGTGCAGCGGCGCCGAGGACCGTGTGGCACCGATGCTGGCGGCGACCACGCAGGCGACGGCGACCCACTGCACGGGGGCGAGGAGCTCGCCGAGCACGACGATCGCGGCCAGTGCCGCGGCGGCAGGTTCGAGGCTCATCAGGACGCCGAACAGTGCTGGCCGGATCGTCCGCAGGGCGACGAGCTCGCAGCAGTAGGGCACGACCGAGCTCAGCAGCCCGACCAGCGCGCCGATCGCCAGCACGCGCGGCTCCAGGAGCGTCGTACCGCCGGACAGGATCGCCGGCAAGGTGATGAGCGCGGCCGCGACGATGCTGGCGACGGTGAGTCCGTCGAAGCCCGGCCAGCGGCGCCCGGTGCTCGCGCTGAGCAGGATGTACGACGCCCAGCAGCCGCCGGCCAGCAGCGCGAACGCGACGCCCAGCGGGTCGAGGTCGGACCGCTCGAAGCCGAGCAGCAGCACGCCGGCAGCGGCGAGCCCTACCCACGCGAAGTCGCGTCGTCGCCGGGAGCCGAGGAGTGCCAGGGCGAGCGGACCCACGAACTCCAGGGTGACCGCGATGCCCAGCGGGATGCGTGCGAACGACTGGTAGATCGCCCAGTTCATCCCGCCGAGGCTGAGCCCGAAGCCGAGGACGACGAGCCAGTCAGACCGGCTCCTGCCCACGAGCCGTGGTCGCGCGATCAGGGCCAGCACGACGGCGCTGAAGAAGAGCCGCAGCCACACCAGCGCGGTGGGGGAGATGCTTCCGAAGAGGTCCTTGGCGATCGCGGCCCCGACCTGGACGGACACGATGCCGACGAGGACCAGCCCGACGGGTCCCAGCCGGAGCGTGGGCAGGGGACGGGGCACCGACCCAATCTAGGGCTCGTCGCTCCGGTCAGGATGCTCGGCCAGCCGCTCGAGGGCCTTGCGCGTGTGCCGGGCCTCCGCGACGAAGTAGTCCAGGCCCCAGTCGGCGACGACGGAGGGGTAGTAGAAGGCCTGGCCGGGCTCGTCCGCGGAACGCAGCGACTCGCGGACACCCGTGAGGTCGTCGAGGGCCGCGTCCAGCTCGTCGAGGTAGGCGCGCAGCATGCGACGCACGGTCTCGGGGTCGCTGGCGCGTGACATCAGCAGCCGCAGGAGGACCGTGTGCTTGAGCACGGGGAACCCTGCGGGGGTCTCGGTCATCCAGGCGCGCAGGGTCTGCTCGCCCGCGGGGGACAGGGCGTAGGTAGTCACCTCCCGGCCACCGTCGGCGCGGGTCCGGGCCTCGACCAGGCCGAGGTCGGTGAGCCGCGCCAGCTCCTTGTAGACCTGGCTCATCGCCGGTGCCACCCAGTAGAAGCGCAGCGTCGCGTCGGCACGCTGCTTGACCTCGTAGCCCGTCAGCTCGTCACCGAACGTGAGCAGGCCGAGGATGGCGTAGGTGGTCTGCGGCAGGTCTTGACTCATGGTGCCTGCAGAGTACTATTCCTAAGTGGAATAGTCACTCGGCCGTATTTCGCGCGACATGCACGCGACGCTCGGGCACCATCGACAGCAGAGCCGGTGGCATTCCGGCGAGGCCCAGACAGGGCTGTCGCACGATCACAAGGGGGAACGGACGACTGATGGAACACGATCTGGCGATCGAAGCTGACCAGCTGGTCAAGCGTTTCGGGGACACACTGGCGGTCGACGGCGTGAGCTTCGCCGTGCCGCGTGGCTCCGTGCTGGGACTCCTCGGGCCCAACGGGGCCGGCAAGACCACGACGGTGCGGATGATGACCACGCTCACCGAGCCCACGAGCGGGACGGCGCGCGTCGCGGGCCACGACGTGCTGCGCGAGGCCGCGGCCGTGCGCAGGTCGATGGGGCTCACCGGTCAGTCGGCGACCGTCGACGAGCTGCTGACGGGCCGCGAGAACCTCTGGCTGATCGGCAGCCTCTACGGCCTCGACCGGGCGACGATCAAGCGCGTCAGCGACCAGCTGCTGGAGCGGTTCTCCCTGACGGACGCCGGCGGACGGGTCGTGAAGACCTACTCCGGGGGGATGCGGCGCAGGCTCGACCTGGCGGTCAGCCTGGTGGCCACCCCGCCGGTGCTCTTCCTCGACGAGCCGACGACCGGGCTGGATCCCCGTAGCCGGGTGGAGCTGTGGGACGTCCTGCGCGACCTCGTGCGCGAGGGCACGACGTTGCTGCTCACCACCCAGTACCTCGAGGAGGCCGACCAGCTCGCCGACGACATCGTCGTCATCGACAAGGGCACGGTCATCGCGCACGGGACGCCCCTGCAGCTCAAGGACGCCTCCGGCAAGGCCTCCCTGGTCGTCACCGTCTCGCGTGCCGGCGACGTGGCGACAGCAGCCGAGCGCGTGCGTGCCGCCGGGCTCGAGGTCCATGTCGAGGAGGCGGCCAGGCGCATCACCGCTCCTGCCGACGGCCTGTCCGACGTCACCCGCATCGCGGCCCTCTTCGACGGCAGCGGAATCGACCTCGACGACCTCGGCCTCCAGCGCCCCAGCCTCGACGACGTGTTCCTGCACCTTACGGGGCACCGCGCCGAGCAGACCGCTGACACCGACCAGGAGACCGTGGAGGTCGACGCATGAGCCACACTCCCTACGGCGCCCTCGAGCGACCCGAGATCCGCCACACCTCGCTGTGGCACCAGTCGGTCACGATCTTCCGGCGCAACCTCATCCACATCAAGCGGATGCCCGAGATGCTGCTCGACGTCACCATCCAGCCGGTGATGTTCGTGCTGCTGTTCGCCTACGTCTTCGGGGGTGCCATCGCCGTGGCCGCCCCGGCTGGCTACCGCGAGTGGCTGCTGGGCGGGATCATGGGACAGACGATCGCGTTCGCCTCCTTCATCGTCGCGGTCGGTCTCACCGCCGACATCGACAAGGGCATCGTCGACCGCTTCCGATCGCTCCCGATCAACCCTGCCGCGATCCTCGTCGGTCGCAGCATGTCGAGCCTGACCCACTCGTTCATCGGCATCATCGTGATGTCGCTGACCGGGCTGGTCGTCGGGTGGCGCATCCGGGGCTCCGTCCTCGATGCCCTCGCCGCCTACGGCCTGCTGCTCATGTGGGGCTTCGCCATGATCTGGGTCGGCATCCTGGTGGGTTCGGCGATGCGTTCGGTCGAGGCCGTCAACGGCGTCATGTTCACCACGATGTTCCCGCTGACGTTCCTCTCCAACGCCTTCGCGCCGTCGGAGAAGATGGGGACGATCCTCCGGGCGATCGCTGAGTGGAATCCCATCTCGTCGCTCGTGCAGGCGGTGCGAGAGCTCTGGGGCAACACCGGCCCGGCGCCGGCTGATGCTCACCTGCCGATGCAGCACCCGGTGCTCTTCACGGTGCTCTGGACGTTGTTGATCACCGCGGTCATCGCGCCGTTGGCGCTGCGGGTCTTCAAGAAGCGCACGCTCGACTAGTTCGGAGGCAGGCAATGACGCACACGCTGTTGATGGTGGGCACCCGCAAGGGTCTGTGGCTCGCCACCTCGGACGAAGCTCGCCGCGAGTGGTCGTGGACCGGCCCCCACTTCCCCATGGAGGAGGTCTACTCCGTCATGGTGGACAAGCGCGGCAGCCAGCCGCGCCTGCTGGTCGGGTCCTCCTCGAGCTGGCTGGGCCCGCAGGTGTGGCGCTCCGACGACCTCGGGGCCTCCTGGCAGGAGACCCCCAACGGCGCCATCCGTTTCCCCGAGGACACCGGCGCCACGCTCGCCCGCGTGTGGCAGCTCCAGCCGGGCCTCGCGCCCGAGGGCGGCGACGGCGTGGTGTGGGCCGGCACCGAGCCGGGCGCGGTCTTCCGCTCCACGGATCGGGGCGAGAACTTCGAGCTGGTCAGGGGGCTGTGGGACCACCCGCACCGACCCGAGTGGAACGAGGGCTTCGGCGGGCAGGCGTTCCACACCATCCTCCCGCACCCGACCGAGCCGGCGCGTGTCCTGGCCGCCCTGTCCACCGGGGGCGTCTACACCTCGGCCGACGGGGGAGAGTCCTGGGCGCCCTCCAACCAGGGCATCAAGGCGGAGTTCTTCCCCGGCGAGCGCAACTACCCCGAGTTCGGGCAGTGCGTCCACAAGGTCGCGCGGGATGCCGTCGACCCCGGGCGCCTCTACCTGCAGAACCACGGCGGGGTCTACCGCTCCGACGACGGCGGCGAGTCGTGGACCGACATCGCGCCGGGGCTGCCGAGCGAATTCGGCTTCGCCATGGTGGCCCATCCGCGCCGGGCCGACACCGCCTTCAACTTCCCGATCGCGGCGGCCGAGGGGCGCTGGCCAGTCGACGGCAAGGCGAGGGTCTACCGCACCGCCGACGCCGGCTCGAGCTGGGAGCCGCTGGGCGAGGGTGCCCTGCCCGACCACTACTACGCAGCAGTAATGCGCGACGCCATGTGCGCCGACGACCACGCTGAGGTGGGTCTCTACTTCGGTGGGCGCAGCGGCGGGGTGTGGTGCTCACCGGACGAGGGTGCGACCTGGGCGGAGATCCACAAGGACCTCCCTGACGTCCTCGTCGTCCGTGCTGCTGCGCTCGACTGACGGGCACCGGACGCCTGAGACGAGCAACGACCGGTGCAGGCCGGCGACTAGCCTGAGGCCATGACCGACGCAGGCCGCCAGCCCGACATGAAGCCACGCTCCCGCGACGTCACGGACGGCCTGGAGAGGGCCGCGGCCCGCGGCATGCTGCGCGCGGTCGGGATGGGCGACGACGACTGGGCCAAGCCCCAGATCGGTGTCGCGTCCAGCTGGAACGAGATCACGCCCTGCAACCTCTCCCTGGACAGGCTCGCCAAGGCGGTGAAGAACGGCGTGCACGCCGCCGGTGGCTATCCGCTCGAGTTCGGGACGATCTCCGTCTCCGACGGCATCTCGATGGGTCACGAGGGGATGCACTTCTCCCTCGTGAGCCGCGAGGTCATCGCCGACTCGGTCGAGACCGTGATGATGGCCGAGCGCCTCGACGGCTCGGTCCTCCTGGCGGGCTGCGACAAGTCGCTGCCGGGAATGCTGATGGCCGCCGCCCGCCTCGACCTGGCGAGCGTGTTCCTCTACGCCGGCTCCACCATGCCGGGCCAGGTCGACGGCAACGACGTCACGATCATCGACGCCTTCGAGGCTGTCGGCGCGTGCCTCGCGGGAAAGATCACGCGCGAGGAGGTCGACCGGATCGAGCGCAACATCTGCCCCGGTGAGGGCGCGTGCGGCGGCATGTACACCGCCAACACGATGGCGAGCGTCGCCGAGGCCCTTGGCATGTCCCTCCCCGGCTCCGCGGCCCCGCCGGCCGTCGACCGCCGCCGCGACGGGTTCGCGCACCGCTCGGGCGAGGCGGTCGTCGAGATGCTGCGCCAGGGCATCACCGCCCGTCAGGTGATGACCAGGCCGGCCTTCGAGAACGCCATCGCCGTGGTCATGGCCCTGGGTGGCTCGACCAACGCCGTGCTCCACCTGCTCGCCATCGCGCGCGAGGCCGAGGTCGACCTGACCCTCGACGACTTCAACCGGATCGGCTCGAAGGTCCCCCACATCGGAGACCTCAAGCCCTTCGGACGCTTCGTCATGAACGACGTCGACAAGATCGGCGGGATCCCGGTCGTCATGAAGGCCCTGCTCGACGCGGGTCTCATGCACGGCGACACCCTCACCGTGACCGGTCGCACCATGGCCGAGAACCTCGAGGCGCTGGCACCCCAAGGTCTCGACGGCGAGGTGCTGCGCTCGTTCGAGGCGCCGATCCACGCGTCCGGTGGCATCACGATCCTCAAGGGCTCGCTCGCGCCGGAGGGGGCCGTGGTCAAGAGCGCGGGCTTCGACGACACCACGTTCCGGGGCACCGCTCGGGTCTTCGACGGGGAGCGGGCTGCCATGGACGCCCTCGAGGAGGGCCGCATCGTGGCCGGCGACGTGGTCGTCATCCGTTACGAGGGGCCCAAGGGCGGCCCGGGCATGCGCGAGATGCTCGCGATCACCGGTGCCATCAAGGGCGCTGGTCTCGGCAAGGACGTCCTGCTCATCACCGACGGCAGGTTCTCGGGAGGCACCACCGGCCTCTGCGTCGGTCACATCGCCCCTGAGGCCGTCGACGGAGGGCCGATCGCGTTCGTGCGCGACGGCGACCCGATCACCCTCGACGTCGCCGGCTGCACCCTCGAGGTCGAGATCTCCGACCTCGAGACCCGCAAGGTCGGCTGGTCGCCCAACCCGCCGAAGTACACCCGCGGCGTGCTCGGCAAGTACGCCAAGGTGGTGCAGTCGGCCGCCCACGGCGCGGTCTGCGGCTGAGACCTGACCTAGAGCGCAACTCCATGTGTAACTGATTGTTCACTTGTGGGTCGAGGTCCGCTAGCGTGTGGTGACCGTCACACCTCTCGGAGGATCCCATGTCTCGACCCACCCGCTCCCGGGTTCTGCTCGTCCTGGCCGTCGTCGTGCTCGCCCTCGGGATCCCGCTCGCTGCGGGAGGTGCGGCGTCCGCCGATGGGGACAGGTGGTGGGAGCCGGTGGACCGGCCCGTCCCTGACTCGCAGATCAACGTCGTCGGCGAGCCGCTCTCCGGCACGGACGCCCAGGGCGACGTGCGCGGCTTCCTCGAGGCCCACAACCACGTCTTCAGCAACGAGGGCTTCGGCGGCCGGATGATCTGCGGCAAAGTGTTCGACCCCGATGGCGACATCGAGGAGGCGCTCAAGGACTGCCCCGAGCACTACCCGAACGGGATCGGGGCCATCTTCGAGCACGTGACCGGCGGTGACGACGGCACCCACGACCCGGTCGGCTATCCGACCTTCACGCACTGGCCGTCCTACAAGTCGCTCTCCCACCAGCAGAACTACTACGCCTGGATGGAGCGTGCGTGGCGCGGCGGTGTGCGCGTGATGGTTAACGACCTGGTCACCAACGGCCTGATCTGCTCGCTCCTGCCTCGCGACCGCGGGTGCAACGAGATGGAGTCCATCCGTCTCCAAGCGGAGAAGACGCGTGAGCTGGAGTCCTTCGTCGACGACATGTACGGCGGTCCCGGCAAGGGTTGGTTCCGCATCGTCACCTCGCCCGAGCAGGCTCGACAGGTGGTCGAGGCCGGCAAGCTCGCCGTGGTCATGGGCGTCGAGATGTCCGAGCCGTTCGGCTGCAAGCAGGTGCTGGGGGTTCCCCAGTGCAGCAAGGCCGACATCGACCGCGGGCTCGACGAGTTCAAGGAGCTGGGCATCTCCTCGACGTTCCTGTGCCACAAGTTCGACAACGCGCTGTGCGGCGTCCGGTTCGACACCGGCACCACCGGCATCGCGGTCAACGCCGGCCAGTTCCTCTCCACCGGCACCTTCTGGCAGACCGAGAAGTGCACGGGCCCGGAGGCGGACAACCCCATCTCGAGCGACGACCTGACCGGACTGCTCAGCGACCTCGTCCCCGCCGACCCGCCGGCCTACGACCCGGCCAAGCGGTGCAACACCCGCGGGCTCACCGCACTGGGGGAGTACGCCCTGCGAGGCGCGATGAAGCGCAACATGATGGTCGAGCTCGACCACATGAGCGTGAAGGCCGCGGGCCGCACCCTCGACGTCATGGAGCAGGTCGGCTACCCGGGAGCGATCTCGAGCCACTCCTGGATGGAGCCGCTCTGGCACGAGCGGGTCTACGCGCTGGGCGGCCTGGTGGCGCAGTACGGCCACACGGCAGACCACTTCGTCGAGGAGTGGAGCCGCGAGGCGCCGCTGCGCGAGGAGTACGACAAGGCCTACGCGTTCGGCACCGACATGAACGGCGTCGGCGGCACGCCCGCTCCCCGGAACGGCACGACCGAGGTCGAGTACCCCTTCGAGAGCTTCGACGGCGGTTCGACCCTGGAGCGTCAGACCACCGGTGAGCGCACGTGGGACGTCAACGTCGACGGCGTCGCCCACTACGGCCTGGTGCCCGACTGGATCGAGGACCTCAGCCTCGTGGGTGGTGAGGAGATCGTGGACGACCTGGCCGCCGGCGCCGAGATGTACCTCGACACCTGGACGGCCACCAGCGACTGGACCGCGCAGACCAACCTCGCGCGCGGCAGGGCGACGACGGCGAGCTCGACCGAGTGGACCCTGTTCGGCCGGCTGGCTCCCGCCAGGGCCACGGACGGCGACCTCGGCACGCGCTGGGCCAGCGGCTGGTCCGACGACCAGTGGTTGCGGGTCGACCTCGGCGCTGTGCAACAGGTGGGGCGGGTCTCGCTCGACTGGGAGACCGCGCACGCGCTCGACTACGACGTCCAGGTCTCGGTCGACGGCTCCACCTGGACGACCGTGGCAGCGGTCAGGGGGAGCAACGGGTCTCTCGACACCTCGGTGTTCACTCCGCAGAGCGCCCGTCACGTCCGGGTGAAGATGCTCAGGCGCGCCACCCGCTACGGCTACTCGGTGCGCGAGGTGGAGGTCAACGCACGCTGACCCGTCTGGGAGAGTGGGCGGGTGAGCACCGCTGCAGAGCTCGACGCCGCCGACCCGCTCGCGTCCTACCGCGACCGGTTCGTCGGCGCTGCCTCCGACCTCGTCTACTTCGACGGCAACTCGCTGGGCCGGCCGCTGGTGTCCACCGCCGGGCGCCTGGGTGAGTTCGTCCGTGAGGACTGGGGAGGGCGCCTGATCCGCGGGTGGGACGAGCGCTGGATGGACGCCCCGACCAGACTGGGGGACGAGCTCGCCAGGACGGTCCTCGGCGCCGCTACGGGGCAGACGGTGGTCGCGGACGCGACGACGGTGTGGCTCTACAAGCTGATGCGAGCCGCCGTCGACGCCATGGGCCGACGCGACAGCTCGCGCACGGAGATCGTCCTCGACACCGACAACTTCCCGACCGACCGCTACGTCGCCGAGGGCATCGCGCGCGAGCGCGGCCTGCAGCTGCGCTGGATCGAGGTCGACAGCCGTGCCGGTGTCACCCCGGACCAGCTGGGTGAGGCGGTCTCGGAGCGGACCGCGCTCGTCGTCCTCTCCCACGTCGCCTACCGCTCGGCCTGGCTCGCCGACGCAGCCGGGCTCACCCGCATCGCCCACGACGCCGGTGCCCTGGTGCTGTGGGACCTGTGCCACTCGGCCGGCTCGGTGCCCGTCGAGCTCGACGCGTGGGACGTCGACCTCGCGGTGGGGTGCACCTACAAGTACCTCAACGGCGGGCCCGGCTCGCCCGCCTTCGGGTATGTCAGCGCGCGGCTGCAGGACGAGCTGACCCAGCCCATCCAGGGATGGATGGGTCACGCGGAGCCGTTCGCGATGGGTCCGGGCTACCGGCCCGCCTCCGGGATCCGACGGTTCCTCTCCGGCACGCCGCCGATCCTCGGCATGCTGCCGATGAAGGACATGCTGGGGCTCGTCGAGGCTGCCGGGATCGACGCGATCCGCGCGAAGTCGGTGGCCCTGACGTCGTACGCCGTCGAGCTCACCGACCGCCTGCTGCCGGAGGTGGCGGTCATCTCGCCACGCGACCCGGCCCTGCGCGGAGGGCACGTCACGTTCCACCATGAGCGCATGCGCGAAGTGACCGCTCGGCTTTGGCAGCGCGACGTCATCCCCGACTACCGCGACCCCGGTGGGCTCCGGATCGGCCTCTCGCCGCTGTCCACCTCCTTCGCCGAGGTCGAGGCCGGCCTCGCGGCCGTTGCCGAGGAGCTGCGCCGATGATCCGGTTCCCCGCTCCGCTGCGACCCGGTGACCGGATCGGCGTCACCTCCCCGTCCTCGGGAGTGGAGGGCGCGGGTGCCCGGCGCATCGAGTTCTGCGTCGACTGGCTGCGCGAGCGCGGCTACGCCGTCGAGGTCGGCGACTGCATGGACGGGTCGACCCACATCTCCGCACCCAAGGAGGCGCGGGCGGCCGAGCTGAACCGCATGCTCACCGACCCCGCGATCCGCGCCGTCGTCCCCCCGTGGGGCGGTGAGACCGCGATCGACCTCCTCGACCAGCTCGACTGGGACGCCATCGCCGCCGCCGAGCCCACGTGGTTCGTGGGCTGGTCCGACATCTCGACGCTGCTGCTGCCGATCACCCTGCGCACCGGGGTGGCGACGCTCCACGGCGACAACCTGGCCGACACGCCCTACTCGGTCCCAGACGGCCTGGTCCACTGGCTCGACGTCGCCGGCGCCACCGGTCCCGTCGTCCAGCGCCAACCCGGGCTCATCGCCGACTGGGTGCGCTTCGAGGAGGACCACACCGCGACCGAGTGGAAGCGTGTGGGCGTGGGGGAGTGGAGCCTGCACGGCGCTGATCGTCTGGCAGCGACCGGGCGGCTGCTCGGGGGATGCCTCGACACGGTCAGTGCGCTGACCGGGACGCCGTACGGCGACGTGGCCGGCTTCGCCCGCGACCACTGCCCCGAGGGGACGATCATCTACCTCGAGGTGTGCGAGGACGACGCCTTCACGAGCTGTCGCGAGTTCCACAACCTTCGCTACGCCGGGTGGTTCGACGCCGCCAACGCCATCCTGATCGGCCGAACCAAGGCTCCCGACTCCAGCACCCTGACCCAGCGCGAGGGGGTGCTCGACGCGCTCGGCGACCTCGGCCTCCCGATCGTCTTCGACGTGGAGTTCGGCCACGTGCCGCCGAAGCTCCAGCTCCTCAACGGCGCTCTCGCGACCGTCGAGGTGGGTCCCGACGTCCGTCAGATCACTCAGGAGCTCCGATGAGGAAGGCACGATGACCACCACGAACGAGCACGGTCAGCGAATCGGACGCGAGGTCGAGTGGGCCCCCCGGCTGCGACCTGAGCCGGTGCTGCTGGAGGGCAAGGGCGTGCGGCTCGAGCCGATGTCGGCCGAGCACGTCGACGACCTCTTCGAAGCGGTCTGCGACGAGCGCGACGAGTCCCTGTGGACCTACCTGTTCCAGGAGAGGCCGACGACGCGCGACGGGCTCGCGGCGTTGCTCGAGACCGCCGTCGCAGACCCCGCCACGGTGCCGTACGCCATCGTGCCGGTCGAGACGGGCCGCGCCGCCGGGTTCAGCTCTCTGATGCGCATCGACCCCGCGATGGGCTCGGTGGAGGTCGGCGGCATCTGCTTCGGGCGCCAGCTCCAGAGGTCACGGGCCGCGACCGAGGCGATGTACCTCCTGATGCGCCACGTCTTCGACGACCTCGGCTACCGCCGCTACGAGTGGAAGTGCGACAGCCTCAACGCGCCGTCGCGGCGCGCTGCGGTCCGCCTCGGGTTCATCTGGGAGGGCCGGTTCCGCAACGCCCTCGTCTACAAGGGCCGCAACCGCGACACCGACTGGTTCTCGATCACCGACCGCGAGTGGCCGCGCGTGCGCAAGGCGCTCGAGGACTGGCTCGACGACCGCAACTTCGACGCCATGGGCCGCCAGCGCGTCCGTCTTGCCGCCCGCCCCACCCCACCGGAGGCGTGATGGACCAGCGCGTCAGCTTCATCACGCTCGCCGTGCGCGACCTGGCGGCCAGTCAGGCCTTCTACGTCAGCGGCCTCGGCTGGGAGGCCGAGCTGCAGGTGCCCGGCGAGGTGCTGATGTTCCGGGTCGCCGACAAGGTCGTGCTGTCGCTGTGGGACGAAGCCCACTTCACCGCTGAGGTCGGTACGGCGCCCGCGCGCGGCGGCATCCCTCCTCTCACCCTCGCTCACAACGTCGCATCCCCGGAGGGCGTGGACCGCTGCCTGGAGCAGGCCCGGACGGCCGGCGCCAGCCACGTGGGTGAGCCGGCCGAGCGCGAGTGGGGTGGTTACACCGGCTACTTCGCAGACCCCGACGGCTTCCGCTGGGAGGTCGCCTTCAACCCCGGCGAGATCGGTCAGTCCGTGCTGCCGTGAAGGTCTGGGTCCGTCGGGGCGGGTGACTCGGGAGGCCGGGTCCACAAGGATGTCCTGATGCGTCGCTTCGACCCGCCCGCCCTGTACGCCGCCCTCGACTCGGAGCGGTCCAGCCGTGGGCTGACGTGGAGCCAGGTCGCAGCAGAGGTGGGCGTGAGCCTCGGGACCATCCGGCGCCTCAGGGAGTACGGCAGGTTCGAGGCCGACGGCATCCTCACCCTGGCGCGGTGGGTGGGGCGTCCGGTGGAGGAGTCCACTCGCGAGACCAGCTGTTGACCTGTCTGGACATGCCGGTCGCCCCGCCGGGTGTCGCTGCGGCGGGGTGCGGGGCGGGGTCAATGTCGTGGGTCGTCGTTGGTTGAGGAAGGACGGAGCACTTCGCTGGTTGAGGAAGGACGGAGTCCTGTCTCGAAACCAGGTGATGCGATTGGCGTGGTGCCTTCAGGGTCTCTCAGGTACCGGTGGCCGTCAGGGCTGGTCCACTCGAAGACACCGGGGTCGACCATGGTGTAGCGCCAGCCGGTGTGGGTCTTGAGGCGGTGGTGGAAGGTGCACAGGGCGGCGAGGTTCTGTGTCTCGGTTGGCCCGGGTTGGGGTCTGCCTTCTGCTTGTGCGTCGTGGTCGTAGGAGGTGATGTGGTCGACCTGGCAGCGGCGGGCTGGCCTGGTGCAGTGGGGGAACACGCAGGTCCGGTCTCGCAGGGTGACGTGTTCGCGGATCCGGTCGGGGATCGCGTAGCCGTTGGCTCGCTTCGGCTGGTTGAGGTCGATGACGGGCTTGAGGACGACCTTGGTGTGGGAGTCGCCGCACCAGGACCTGACCTGATCGAGCAGGAGGAGACGCATGCCTTCCTCCATGCGGCCGAGGTGGTCGAAGGAGATCCCACCGTCACCGACTGCGGCGGCGGTGAGGTGGATGTGGAGGACGAGCTGGCGGGCCGCGGGGGTTTCGAGACGGCGCTGGCGCGCCTCCTCAACCACCGAACTCGGCTCAACCACGGAAGGTGGCTGGCCGTCCTCAACCACCGAACCCCGCTCAGCCGCCGAGGAGTCGTGACCGAGGAGGCCGGCGAGGTCCATCGAGGTCTGGGTGCGGACGAGGTGGCCGAGCGCGGTGGCGCGGCGGGCGTCAAGGCTGTCGGTGGAGCCGAGTGCCTTCAGGACTGCGGCGTGGTGGGCCAGGGTGTGGTCGAGGTCGAGCGCGTCGATCAGGTCGAGGGATGCGTTGACGGCGATGGTGCCGCACCGGGAGACGACGTCCTTCTCGATGGTGACGTGCCGGGTCTCGCCCGGTGACCTCTCGTCGTCGGGGTCGGTGGTGTCGAGCTGGAACCGGGTGATGGCCTCGGTCACCAGCCGGTCGAGCTGGGCGGCGCCGACCTTGCCGGCAACGGCGGCGACCTGGGCGTCGATCCAGCCGGCGGCTTCGAGGGTCAGGGCGGGGGAGGCGTGGGCGGTGGCCTCTGCCACGAGCCGGGCCCGCCACGCCGGCACCTGACCGGACTGGACGGCTGCCCAGAGCCGGGGGAGGCGGTGCCTGAGTTCGAGGGCGTTGCCGATCAGCCGCTTCGCCGCCGTGGACGAGACGCCCAGGACGGCGCCGAGCTCGGCGCAGCAGAACTCCGCCACCAGCGGCGTGCCGGGTCCGGCGAGGGGTTCCTCGTGCTCACAGCCCGGCATCGAGAACCCGGCGGCGTGGTGGATCGACTCCGGTGGGTGCAGGTCAGCCCACTCGGCAGCCAGGGTCAGGACATCCGCGGCGGCCCTGTTCTCGATCGCTCGTCGTTCCTTCACCGCCGCCAGCACCGCAGCCGCAGAACCCGGCTGCGTCATGGTGGTGGCGGCGGTGGTGGACATGACTCAATCCAACAGGAGACCACTGACAGTCGGAGGTCGAGGAAAGCGCCATTCCACAAGGGTTTCGAGACAGGACTCCGTCCTTCCGCAACCAACGATGGCGGGTGGTTTCGAGACAGGACTCGTCCCTCCTCAACCACCGAGATCGACGGCAACCACCGGCCGCCGGGCTGGCAGGGTGTGCGGGTGCCCACCCCAGACCTGGACGTCGTCGTCGCCACCGGCCCGCTCCTCGAGGACTGGCGTGCCATCCACAACGCCATCATCCCGACCGATCCGCTGTCCGCGGACGACGTCGCCGAGCGGGCCACCCGTCACCGCCTCACGCTGGCCTACTCCGGTCGCGAGCTGGTCGGGAACGCCACCGTGCGTCCGCCGCAGGACCCCGACGCGATCGCGACGGTGATCGTCCGCGTCCTGCCGGACCATCGCCGACGTGGACACGGCACCGCCTACCTGCAGCACGAGCTGGCCGAGGCGACCAACCTGGGAGCCCGGCGCATCGAGACCGTCGTGCTCGAGACCAACACCGATGGGTTCGCCTTCGCACTGGCCCACGGCTTCGTCGAGCACGACCGCTACGTCCTCGACGGTGACACCGTCGCCTACGTCGACCTGCACCTACCTGGTCACTGAGGCCGGACCCACACCAGCTCGCCGGCCTCCCACTTGGCCAGCCCGACCGGCACGAGGAGCGACAGGGCGTCGCCGATGGAGCCGATACGCAGCTCGGGGTGGGCGGCGCCGTACTCCTGGCCGACCGCGTTGTTGTGGTGGTCGACCTGCGAGTCGCGACGGTTGGGAGTGCCTGTCTCCTGCGCCTGGGCGACCGAGTGCGCGACGTGCTGGCCGAAGCGCGCGGTCAGGAGCGCCTGCCACATGAAGTGGCGCAGGGCGTTGGCGCGACCAGGGGTGCCGCTGCCGTGCGCAGCAGCACTGCGCAGCGATGCCTCGGAGATGCGGAGCACCTGTACGACACCCGCGGGGCCGACGCCGGCGCGGGCGGCGGCAGAGGCGAGTCGCGGGACGCCCGACGCCGAGTGGACCGCCTGCCGCACGAGGTCGCCGAGAGCCATGCCAGCACTCTAGGAGTGCTGGCACGGCTCTGGCACCATCCGGAGGGTCAGGCACTCACCACTTGTAGGACGTGCCGTAGGCGATGTTGTGGTACATGCCGATGTGCGTGTAGAAGTTCATCGCGCCGAACAGCAGGAACACCGCGCCGCCGATGACCCAGGCCCACACGGCCCAGCGCAGCAGCTGCGGCCGCTCGGTCCACAGGGCGAGGGCGAAGAGCAGCGCACCGAGGGCGACGACGCCCCACAGGCCTCCGAGGAAGAGCGCCTCGAGGATCGGCAGGTGGCCGAAGCGTCCGCTGATGGGTTCCTCCGGAGGGGCTGCGCCGAGCTGGAACCGCACGAACGTGATGGCCAGCACGGCCATGCCCAGGCCGAGGGCGCCGACGAAGATGCCTGCGGGCTTGAGAGAGGCGAGTGCGCTGGCGTTGGCCGCCTCGACGTCGCCGGCGAAGAGCGAGCGGTTGCGCCAGAGGTAGACCGCGGTCAGCAGGAGGAGCGCCCCGAACCCGGCGGCGGGCTGGCCGAAGGCGATGTTGGCGTACTCGAACCCGTCGCCGCCGAAGGGCCACGTCATCGTCGTGTGCAGTCCCAGGACCAGCAACAGCACCCCGGTGACGCCGAAGAACGCCGCCCACCCCTCGCTGTCCACCCGCTTGGTCTTGATCAGTGTCGACAGGAAGGCCGCGAACCCCAGGAGACCTGCTCCGGCGGTCACCGCGACCAGCTCGTTGTAGACGACCATGTCGGCCGCTCCTTTCATGAACCTATGTAGTTGAAGATCGAACTACCTCTCTCAACCAACCGGATCACCTATCCATTCCAGAGACCCTCGCGGCACTGGTCAGTGGTCCCGCCTGGTGGCAGGGTGGCTCGCATGACCGACCCGAAGCAGACGCTCACCCACCGGGACGTGCTCGACGCCGATCTTGCTGACTGGCGACAGGTACTGGGCAGGATCAAGGCCCGTTTTCGGACGGGCGACTTCGCCACCGGGCTCCGGCTGGTCAACCGCATCGGTGAGGCGGCGGAAGCTGCCAACCACCACCCCGACATCACGCTCACCTATCCCGAGGTCCTCGTGACGCTGTCCAGCCACGACGTCGGTGGCATCACCTCGCGCGACGTCGACCTGGCGCGTCAGATCAGCCAGTACGCCGCCGAGCTCGGCGCCACCGCCGACGTCTCGGGGATCACCCAGCTCGAGATCGGGCTCGACACCGAGTCGGGTGCCCGCCACGCGGAGTTCTACGCGGCGCTGCTCGGCGGCGAGGTGAAGAACGGGGAGCCGACCGACCCGAGCGGCCAGGTGCCGCTGATCTGGTGGCAGGAACCCGACGAGGAGGACGACCACCCGCTTCCGGAGCAGGACTTCGACCAGCGGTGGCACTTCGACGTGTGGGTGCCGATCGACGAGGGGCCGAAGCGGGTCGAGGCGGCCCTGGCCGCCGGCGGCACCCTGGTGAGCGACGACCGAGCTCCGGCCTACTGGGTGATCGCCGACGCCGACGGCAACCGGTCGTGCGTGTGCACGGTCGCCTACCGCGACTGAATCGAGCGGGGGTCTCGTGACGGGACCCTTCGAGACGGCCGTGGACGGCCTCCTCAGATCGGCGCCTCGCCCTTCCTCGACCAGCGGGATGGGACACATCGCGAGACCGGCGTACCAAATAGTGGGACGCGTGACACACTGACTTGACGCTGGCGAGCCCGGCGGCGACGGTTGTCTCATGCGCGAGTTCATTCTTGTACGCACGCGACGCGTGAGCTGAGGTCCACCGGACCGAGCGCACACGCGTCACCCCTCGTCGCCCACCCGGGCCGAGGGGTTTTTTGTTGGGCAGCACCAGATCGCAGTCGGCACTGGCTCGAAGGACGAGGTTGAGGAAGTCATGACGCAGCACGGGCAGGTCACAGGAGCGCAGAGCCTGATCACCTCGCTGGAGGCCGTCGGCGTCACCGACATCTTCGGCATCCCGGGCGGCGCGATCCTTCCGGCCTACGACCCGTTGATGGACTCCCAGCGCATCCGGCACATCCTCGTGCGCCACGAGCAGGGCGCCGGCCACGCAGCCCAGGGCTACGCCGCCGCCACCGGCAAGGTGGGCGTCTGCATGGCCACCTCCGGCCCGGGTGCGACCAACCTGGTGACGCCGCTGGCCGACGCCCACATGGACTCCGTCCCGATGGTCGCCGTCACCGGCCAGGTCGGCGCGTCGATGATCGGGACCGACGCCTTCCAGGAGGCGGACATCCGCGGCATCACGATGCCGATCACCAAGCACGGCTTCCTGGTCACCGACCCTGCCGAGATCCCGCGCACCATCGCCGAGGCCTTCCACCTCGCCTCGACGGGTCGCCCCGGCCCGGTGCTGGTCGACGTCGCCAAGTCCGCCCTCCAGGCGCTCACCTCCTTCGAGTGGCCGACCGAGCTGCAGCTGCCCGGCTACCGCCCGGTGACCAAGCCCCACGCCAAGCAGATCAAGGAGGCCGCGCGGCTGATCACCGAGTCGCGCCGCCCGGTGCTCTATGTCGGCGGCGGTGTGATCCGGGCGGGCGCCTCCCGTGAGCTCGCCGAGCTCGCGGCGCTCACCGGGATCCCCGTGGTGACCACCCTCATGGCGCGCGGCGCGTTCCCCGACAGCCACCCGCAGCACCTCGGCATGCCCGGCATGCACGGCACGGTGGCTGCGGTCGCCGGCCTGCAGAAGAGCGACCTCATCATCAGCCTCGGCGCGCGCTTCGACGACCGGGTCACCGGCAACCTCGACTCCTTCGCGCCCCACGCCCAGGTCATCCACGCCGACATCGACCCGGCCGAGATCGGCAAGAACCGCCACGTCGACGTGCCGATCGTGGGGGACTGCAAGGAGGTCATCGCCGACCTGCTGACGCTCCTGCGCGAGACCGGCGAGCAGGGCGACTACGAGGCGTGGGTCGCCTTCCTCGCGGGCGTCAAGCAGCGCTACCCGTTGGGGTACGACACCCCGCCCGGCGGCGCGCTCGCTCCCCAGCACGTCCTGGAGCGGCTCGGCGCCATCGCCGGCCCGGAGGCGATCTACTGCGCCGGCGTGGGTCAGCACCAGATGTGGGCGGCGCACTTCGTCGGCTACGAGCGACCCAACACGTGGATCAACTCCGGCGGCCTCGGCACGATGGGCTACGCCGTTCCCGCCGCGATGGGCGCCAAGGTCGGCATGCCCGACTCGACCGTGTGGGCCATCGACGGTGACGGCTGCTTCCAGATGACCAACCAGGAGCTCGCCACCTGCGCGATCAACGACATCCCGATCAAGGTCGCGATCATCAACAACGAGTCGCTCGGCATGGTGCGCCAGTGGCAGACGCTGTTCTACAACGAGCGCTACTCCAACACCGACCTCCACAGCAAGCGCATCCCCGACTTCGTCAAGCTCGCCGAGGCCTACGGCTGCGTGGGCCTGGCATGCGACTCGCCGGCCGACGTCGACGCCACCATCGAGAAGGCTATGGCGATCGATGACCAGCCGGTCGTGGTGGACTTCCGTGTCCACCGCGACGCGATGGTGTGGCCGATGGTCGCCGCCGGCACCAGCAACGACGAGATCAAGTACGCCCGCGACCTGGCTCCCGACTTCGACGAGAACGACCTGTGAGGAACTGATGTCCAAGCACACCCTGTCCGTCCTCGTCGAGAACAAGCCGGGCGTCCTGGCCCGGATCGCGAGCCTCTTCTCCCGTCGCGGCTTCAACATCGACAGCCTCGCGGTCGGCCCGACCGAGCATCCCGAGGTGTCCCGGATGACCATCGTGGTCAACGTCGAGGAGTCCCCGCTCGAGCAGGTCACCAAGCAGCTCAACAAGCTGGTCGAGGTCCTCAAGATCGTCGAGCTCGACGGGCCGTCGTCGATCAGCCGCGAGCTGCTGCTGGTCAAGGTCCGTGCCGAGGCGTCCTCGCGGGGTGCCGTGCTCGACGCCGTCCAGCTCTTCCGCGCCAAGGTCGTCGACGTCGCCCCGGACGCCATCACCATCCAGGCGGTCGGCAACTCCGACAAGCTGTCCGACCTGCTGCGCGTCCTGGAGCCCTTCGGCATCCGCGAGCTCGTGCAGTCGGGCATGGTCGCGATCGGCCGCGGGTCCCGCTCCGTCAGCGAGCGCAGCCTCCGACCGGTCCCCGTGCCGGCGCCCGCCGCCCTCAACCTCTAGAAGCAACCCACCACCCCAACCCGAAGGAGAGCCCCCAGTGGCTGAGATGTTCTACGACGACGACGCCGACCTGGCCCTGATCCAGGGCAAGAACGTCGCCGTGATCGGCTACGGCAGCCAGGGCCACGCCCACGCGCTCAACCTGCGCGACTCCGGTGTCGACGTGCGCGTCGGCCTGCCCGAGGGGTCGAAGTCCCGTGCCAAGGCCGAGGACGAGGGCCTGCGCGTGCTCACCCCGGCGGAGGCGGTCCAGGAGGCCGACGTCATCGTCGTGCTCGCCCCTGACCAGGTGCAGCGCCACCTCTACAAGGAGTCGATCGAGCCCCACATCGCCGCGGGCGACACGCTCGTCTTCGGCCACGGGTTCAACGTCCGCTTCGGCTACATCCAGGCACCCGAGGGTGTCGACGTCATCCTGGTCGCCCCCAAGGCTCCCGGCCACACCGTGCGCCGCGAGTTCGTCGCCGGCCGTGGCATCCCCGACATCATCGCCGTCGAGCAGGACGCCTCCGGGAGTGCCTGGGAGCTCGCGAAGTCCTACGCCAAGGCCATCGGTGGCACCCGCGCGGGTGTCATCAAGACGACCTTCACCGAGGAGACCGAGACCGACCTCTTCGGCGAGCAGGCCGTGCTGTGCGGCGGCGTCTCCCACCTGGTGCAGGCGGGCTTCGAGACCCTGACCGAGGCCGGCTACCAGCCCGAGATCGCCTACTTCGAGGTGCTCCACGAGCTGAAGCTCATCGTCGACCTCATGTGGGAGGGCGGCATCGCCAAGCAGCGCTGGTCGGTCTCCGACACGGCCGAGTACGGCGACTACGTCTCCGGGCCGCGCGTCATCACCCCCGAGGTGAAGGCGAGCATGAAGTCGATCCTCGAGGACATCCAGAGCGGCGCGTTCGCGCAGCGGTTCATCGACGACCAGGACAACGGCGGCAAGGAGTTCCTGGAGCTCCGCGAGAAGGAGGCCGCCCACTCCATCGAGGCCACCGGCCGCGACCTGCGCGCCCACTTCGCGTGGAAGCAGCAGGACGCCGACTACACCGAGGGCTCCGCCGCGCGCTGACGCGTCCTCCGACCGGGCAATGCATGCCACTGACCGGGCACGAGCTCTGGGAGCTCGTGCCCGGTCAGTGCGTCGACGGTGCCTGTGCCCGCCCGCTCACTTCACCTCGGAGCGGCGGAGGAAGAGCAGCCCGACGACCAGCGGCAGCACGATCCAGATGGCGGTGGTCGAGCCGAGCATCGCCCACTCCCTGGCGGTGTCGGTGTTGCCCCCGAAGAGCTCCACCTGCGTGTGGTTCCAGTCGATCCACGGCTGCAGGTCGGCGAACCAGGCGCGCACCGAGGCGAGCAGCGCGAGGATGCCGGGCAGGACCAGCGAGACCACGAAGTAGCCGACGATCGCGGCCGCGGAGCTCCGGAGCACGACGCCGAGGGTGAAGCCGATGGCCATGCCGACCAGGTTGCCCAGGACGATCTGGGGTGCGGTCGCCAGCGAGATGTTCCAGACCGTGTCGACGCCGGCGAGCGCGGAGCCCACCAGGTTGCCGAGGGCACCGACGGCGAACGCGACGGCCATGGAGACCACGCCGACCAGGAAGGTGGCGATCGCCTTGGCACCGATCACCCGGGCCCGGCCCGGCACGAGCGTGAACGTGGTGAGCCCGCTGCGCTGGCTCCACTCGCTCGTGACGGCCAGGATCGCGATCATCGGCAGGATCACCGACATGGGGAAGCCGATCGCGGTCGCAAAGGCCTCGTAGGTGATCTCCTCGTCGGGGGCGAAGACGATGGTCGCCGCTGTCGCGAGCAGGGAGAGCGCCCCGATGCTGATGAGCATCCAGAAGCCCGAGCGGGTGTTGAACATCTTGCGGAGCTCGACCTTGACCAGGCGGGTGGTCGGGATCGTGCGTGTCGTACGACGACTGGGGGCGACCGTCGCGGTGTCGGGGATGGTGGTCGTGGCGGTCATGCCGCTACTCCTTCTCGTTGGGTGTCGGCAGTGAGCGACAGGAACATGTCTTCGAGTCCCGCGCCCTCGGCGGACCGGAGCTCGGTGAGGGCGATGCCGGCGGCCAGGGCCACCGCACCGACGTGGGAGGGGTCAGCGTCCGTGCGGACCGACCCGTCGCCGGCGAGCGTGCTGGGGATCCCGGCCAGCTCGAGGGCGTGCGCCAGGTCCCGAGGCGTAGCGCTGCGGGCCAGGGTGCCGGCCGCGGCGAGCAGCTCGTCCTTGGTGCCCGACGCCACGATCTTGCCGTTGCCGATGACGACCAGGTCGTCGGCGATGACCTCGATCTCGTGCAGCAGGTGCGACGAGAGCAGCACGGTGCCGCCCTTGTCGGCGTACCCGCGGAGCAGGTCGCGCATCCAGCGGATGCCGGCCGGGTCGAGGCCGTTCGCAGGCTCGTCGAGGATCAGCACCCGTGGGTCGCCCAGGAGGGCGGTGGCGATGCCGAGGCGCTGGCGCATGCCGAGCGAGTAGTTGCGCACGCGGCGCTTGGCCTCGCCCGGGGTCAGGCTGACGAGGTCGAGCATCTCGTCGACCCGCTTGCGCGGGAGCCCCATCGTGTCGGCGGCGACCGTGAGGATCTCCCGTCCCGTACGACCGGCGTGCTGCGCGGAGGCGTCGAGGAGGACGCCGACCTCGAGCCCGGGGTTGGGCAGGTCGGCGAAGTTGACGCCGTCGATGGTGGCCGAGCCGGCGCTCGGAACGGTGAGACCGACCATGACTCGCATCGTGGTGGACTTGCCGGCCCCGTTGGGACCGAGGAACCCGGTCACGCGGCCGGGCTGGGCGGTGAAGGAGACGTCGTCGACGGCGGTGAAGCCGGCGTACCTCCGGGTCAGTGAGTCAACTGTGATCATGGGCCCAACCCTCGCCGCGACGGGGACGGTCGCGCATCGGGTGCGGTCCCCGACTCCGCCCCCAGGCGACCCCCGCCCGACCCTGAGCCGAGGGGGTGCCGGCGTCAGGGTGCGAGCCACACCGAGGCGCGGGCACAGGCCCGGATGGCGCCCGGCTGGTTCGTCGGGAAGGATGCTGGGCATGAGCGACACATGGACCAAGGGACCCGACCCCGCCGGCGGCTCGGGGCTGGACCGCACCCGTCGCCTCGGGGTCGAGCAGACCGGCATCGAGATCATCGACGAGGCCGACCGCACGGCAAAGCCGTCGGACCTCTTCTGGCCGTGGTTCGCAGCCAACGTCTCGGTGTTCGGCATCAGCTACGGCTCGTTCGTCCTGGGCTTCGGCATCTCCTTCTGGCAGGCGGCCCTCGTCACGGTGGTCGGCGTGGTGTTCTCGTTCGCCCTCTGCGGCGTGATCGCGATCGCCGGCAAGCGGGGCTCGGCGCCCACGATGGTGCTGAGCAGGGCGGCGTTCGGCGTCAACGGGCAGAAGGTGCCCGGGGTCGTGTCGTGGCTGGTCTCGATCGGCTGGGAGACGTTCCTGGCGATCCTGGCCGTGCTGGCCACGGCCACGATCTTCGACCAGCTGGGATGGGCGGCAGGCACGACGACCAAGGTCGTCGCCACCGTCGTCGTGGCCGCGCTCATCGTCTCGGCGAGCGTGGCGGGCTACCACGTGATCATGAAGATGCAGTCGTGGCTCACCTGGATCACCGGCATCGCCACCCTCGTCTACGTCGCGCTCACCCTGGACGAGGTGCGCTGGTCGCAGATCTCGTCGATCCCCGACGGCAGCGCCCAGCAGATGGTCGGTGCGCTCGTGATGCTGATGACAGGCTTCGGCCTCGGGTGGATCAACATCGCGGCCGACTGGTCGCGCTACCAGAAGAGGTCCTCGCTGGGGGCTGCCATCGTGGGCTGGAACACCTTCGGCGGGGCGATCGCCCCTGTGCTCCTGGTCCTCTTCGGCCTCCTGCTCGCCGGCTCGTCACCCGACCTGTCCGCCGGCATCGTGGACGACCCCATCGGGACGCTCGGCACCCTCCTGCCGACCTGGTTCCTCGTGCCCTTCCTGCTCGCCGCGATCCTCGCGCTCGTCAGTGGTGCCGTGCTCGGCATCTACTCCTCGGGCCTGACGCTGCTCTCGCTGGGCGTGCGCATCCCGCGTCCGGCGGCGGCCTTCGTCGACGGCATGATCCTCACCCTCGGCACGATCTGGGTGGTGTTCTTCGCCGAGGACTTCCTCGGCCCGTTCCAGAGCTTCCTGATCACCCTCGGCGTCCCGCTCGCCGCGTGGGCCGGCATCATGATCGCCGACATCGCCCTGCGCAAGCGTGACTACGACGACGCCGCGCTGTTCGACGCGAGCGGCCGCTACGGCTCCTTCGACTGGGTCTCGATCGGGACCATGGTCGTCGCGTCAGTGCTGGGCTGGGGGCTCGTGGTCAACAACTTCGCAGCGGACGCCGCGTGGAACAACTGGCAGGGCTTCCTGATCTCGCCCTTCGGGCTGGGCACCTACGTCGACGACCCGGCGGGCCCCTACTGGGAGGGCAACTGGGCCTACGCCAACCTCGGCGTGCTGCTCGCCCTGGTGCTCTCGTTCGTCGTCACCCTGCTCGCCCGGCGTGCCAAGGTGCGAGGGCAGGAGACCGGGGCCTGAGACCTGGTTGAGGGAACAACCACCCCGGGGCGCGGCGTTGGGGCCGACATGCTGATCGAGATCTGGTCCGACGTCGTCTGCCCCTGGTGCTACATCGGCAAGCGCCGCCTCGAGCGGGCCCTGGAGAGCTTCGAGCACCGCGAGGCCGTCGAGGTGGTGTGGCGCTCCTACCAGCTCGACCCGGCGGCCCCGACCGAGCCGACGGAGCCGACGAGCGCGATGCTCGCCCGCAAGTACGGCCAGAGCGCCGAGGGCGCCCGTCAGATGCAGGACCGGGTCGAGGCCGTGGCGGCCGAGGAGGGCCTGGTCTACCGGCTCTCCGAGACCCTCCACCTCAACACTGTCGACGCCCACCGCCTGATCCACCTCGGCCACGAGCAAGGTGGGGCCGAGCTGCAGGGCAAGGTCAAGGAGGCCCTGCTCGACGCCTACTTCGTCCGGGCGCGCAATCTCGCCGACCACGCGGTCCTCCGGAAGGTCGGTGTCGAGGCCGGGCTCGATCCCGCCCGGGTCGATGAGGTCCTGGCCGGCTCTGAGTTCAACGACGACGTGTGGGCCGACGCCGAACGTGCGCGCCAGTACGGCGCCACAGGCGTGCCGTTCTTCGTCGTCGACCAGAAGTACGGCGTCTCGGGCGCGCAACCTGTCGAGGTGTTCACGCAGGTGCTCGACCGTGCCTGGTCGGAGTCGCACCCTCACGTCGAGATGGTCGCGGGCTCGGGCGATCACGACGCTGCCTGCGGACCGGACGGGTGCGCGGTCTGAGCGGCACGGCCGTTAGACTGGCGACCGCACAGCGTCGTGCGGTCCATGACCCGACCGATTCCTGACGAGGAAAACGCTGTGACGACATCCACCCAGGCCAAGCCCGTCGTACTCATCGCCGAAGAGCTGAGCCCGGCCACGATCGAGGCCCTCGGCCCCGACTTCGAGATCCGGCACTGCAACGGTGCCGATCGTGCCGAGCTGATCCCTGCGATCGCCGACGTCGACGCGATCCTGGTCCGCTCGGCCACCAAGGTCGACGCCGAGGCGCTCGCCGCCGCGAAGCGGCTCAACGTCGTGGCCCGGGCGGGTGTCGGTCTCGACAACGTCGACGTGAAGGCTGCGACCCAGGCCGGTGTCATGGTCGTCAACGCGCCCACCTCCAACATCGTGAGCGCCGCCGAGCTCGCCGTCGCGCTGATGCTCGCTGCCGCGCGCCACGTCTCCCCGGCCCACGCCGCGCTCCGCAACGGTGAGTGGAAGCGCTCCAAGTACACCGGCATCGAGCTCTACGAGAAGACCGTCGGCATCGTCGGTCTGGGCCGGATCGGCGTGCTCGTCGCGCAGCGGCTCTCCGCCTTCGGCATGAAGGTCATCGCGTTCGACCCCTACGTCCAGGCCGGCCGCGCCGCCCAGATGGGCGTGCGCCTCGTCGATCTCGACACCCTCCTCGCCGAGTCCGACTTCATGAGCGTCCACCTGCCCAAGACGCCCGAGACCGTGGGGCTGATCGGAGCCGAGCAGCTCGCCCGGGCCAAGCAGAGCCTGGTGCTCGTGAACGCCGCCCGCGGCGGCATCGTGGACGAGGCCGCGCTCTACGACGCGCTCAAGACGGGCCAGATCGCTGCGGCCGGGCTCGACGTATTCGCCCAGGAGCCGTGCACCGACAGCCCGCTCTTCGAGCTCGACAACGTCGTGGCCACCCCTCACCTCGGCGCCTCCACCGACGAGGCCCAGGAGAAGGCCGGGGTGGCTGTCGCCAGGTCCGTGCGCCTCGCGCTGTCGGGCGAGCTCGTTCCCGACGCCGTCAACGTCCAGGGCGGGGTCATCGCCGAGGACGTGCGTCCCGGCATCCCGCTCACCGAGAAGCTCGGCCGCGTCTTCACCGCGCTGGCGGGCGAGGTCGCGAGCGCCCTCGACGTCGAGGTGCGCGGCGAGATCACCGAGTACGACGTCAAGGTGCTCGAGCTGGCTGCGCTCAAGGGCGTCTTCTCCGACATCGTCGAGGACCAGGTCTCCTACGTGAACGCGCCGCTGCTCGCGGCCGAGCGCGGCACCGAGGTCCGCCTCGTCACCGAGACCGAGAGCCCCGACCACCGCAACCTGATCACCCTGCGGGGCACGCTCGCCGACGGTTCGCAGGTCTCGGTCAGCGGCACCCTGGTGGGCATCGCCCAGAAGGAGCGGCTCGTCGAGGTCAACGGGTTCGCTGTCGACATCGAGCCGACCGAGCACCTCGCGTTCTTCGCCTACGCCGATCGTCCCGGCATGGTCGGGACCGTCGGCGGGATCCTCGGCGCGGCCTCGGTCAACATCGCCGGCATGCAGGTCTCCCGCGACGAGCAGGGCGGCCAGGCCCTGGTGGCGCTGTCTGTCGACTCGGCCATCCCGGCCGAGACCCTGGCCGAGATCGAGGCTGCCATCGAGGCGTCCTCGGTGCGCGCGGTCGACCTCGACTGACCCCTCAGGCGACGGTGAGTCGCCCGGCTCCTTCGCCGTCGCCGACCCGGCCGCTCCCGACACTGGCCCAGGCGTGGGCGAGCCTGTCGACCGCGACCTCGAGCTCCTCCGCCGGCCTCGTCCACGGGATCCGCACGAAGTGCTCCAGCCCGCCCTCGACGGCGAACACGCGACCTGCCGCGACGACCACACCGCGTCGCTCGGCCTCGACCACCAGCGAGCTGGCCCGAGGCTGCGGCAGCTCGCACCACACGGCGAGGCCTCCGCTGGGTCGGTGGAACCGCCACTCCGGCAGGCGGTCGGCCAGCGCCCCGAGGAGGGCGTCACGCTGGTCGCGCAGCCTGGCGCGGTTGGCTGCCCAGACCTCGTGCCGGTGCTCGATCAGGTGCACGAGCGCGAGCTGGTCGACCAGCGGGGCGCCGAGGTCGAGGCTCATGCGGGCGTGCAAGAGCGTCGGCATCATCTCCTCGGGCGCGCGCAGCCACCCGAGGCGCAGCCCTCCCCAGAACTGCTTGCTGGCGCTGCCGATGGTGACCGCGGAGGGAGCGTGCGCGGCGAAGGGTGCGGGCATGGCCTGTCCGTCGAGGGCCAGCGCCTGGTGCGCCTCGTCGACCACGGGGACCGCGCGGGCACGCCGGAGGGAGGCGGCGTACTCCTCCCGCTGGGACTCGCTCATGACGTGTCCGGTGGGGTTCTGGAAGTCGGGGATCAGGTAGGCCAGTCGAGGCGCCGCCTGTCGGACGATCGCCGCCGTGGCCTCCAGGTCCCAGCCCTCGGGGTCGACCGGTGCGGGCACGAGTCTTGCGCTGCGGTGCGAGAGCGCCTGGGTGGCGTTGGGGTAGACGGGGTCCTCGACGACGACCCGGTCGCCCGGGGCGGTGAGCGCCTGGGCGACGATCGCCGCGCCGCCGAGCGCCCCGGCAGTGACCATGACCTGCTCGGGGGCGGTCGGCAGCCCGCGCTCGTCGTACAGCCCGGCAATGGCCTCTTGGAGCCGGGGGAGCCCGGCCGGGTAGTAGCCGTGGCTGGAGAGGTAGGCCGGCAGCTCGGTGACTGCTGCCTCGAACGCGGCGCCCACACCGCTCGGGGCGCTGGGGGCCGCGCAGTTGAGGTCGATGACGTCGTCGTCCTGCGTCCACGGTGCGAAGACCCGGTCCAGGACCGTCTGCGGCCTCAGTGGAAGGCGGGTGACCGTGCCCGACCCGCGGCGCGACTCGGCGTAGTCGCGCTCGCGAAGCTCGGCGTAGGCGCGCGTCACGGTCGTGCGGCTCACGGCGAGAGCCGTCGTCAGCTCGCGCTCGCTGGGCAGCCGCGTCGCAGCCGGGATGCGGCCCTCGCCCACGAGGAGCCGCAGCCGTTCGGCGAGCTCGAGGTAGAGAGGTCGTTCCGCGGCAGTCAGGGGACCCACCAGTGTGGCCACCCTGGCAGCGGTGATGGTGCGACTCATGCAGTCCACTCTCCCACGATTGGCTATCGGCGAGAAGGCCAATTCCGTGGAGGATGGGAGCATGAGCTCCACGGTCCACGCCCCTCGAGGTGTCCTCGCCGACCTCGGTCCGATCCAGCAGCTGCGAGCCGGCAGCCTCGGACGGAGGATTCCCCAGCTCCTCGTGGGCCTGGTGCTGTACGGCGTCTCGTTGGGGCTGATGGTCCGTGGAGCCCTGGGGCTCGCGCCGTGGGACGTCCTCCACTCAGGGTTCATCCGACACGTGCCGATGACCTTGGGTCAAGCGGTCATCCTGTTCAGCTTCGTCGTGCTGCTCCTGTGGATTCCGCTGCGCGAGAAACCCGGCATCGGCACTGTCGCCAACGCCTTCCTGGTCGGGCTATCCGCCGACGTGACGCTGGCGTTGCTCGGCGAGCCGGGCGCGTGGTCCGCGCGCATCGCCCTGATGGTCGGCGGCGTGGTGCTCAACGGGCTCGCCACCGCGCTCTACATCGGCTCCCAGCTCGGACGCGGGCCGCGTGACGGCCTGATGACGGGTCTCGCCCGTCGCACCGGACTGTCGCTGCGCCTGGTGCGCACGGTGCTCGAGGTCAGCGTCGTCGTGATCGGCCTGCTCCTGGGCGGCGTGCTGGGAGTCGGCACCGTCCTCTACGCGTTGGCGATCGGGCCGCTCGCCCAGGTGATGCTCCCGTGGGTCGTCGTCCAGCTGCCGGTGCGTGCAGGATCAGCGGGCAACCCAGTGGGCCGCGACCCGGCTGGGTGACAGCACCGAGTGGAACACCGACACGTTGTCGATCTCGCCGGGGAAGGACGACGTGTGGTTCGTCCCGGGGCCGACGGTGCCCTGGCCGAGCCTCCAGAAGCCGAAGTAGGTGGACACGGGCGAGGTCGGGCCGCTGGTGACGGGTGACCCGTCGACGTAGATCGTCGAGAGCCGGCCCGAGGTGGTGGTCACGACCACGTGGTGCCAGCGGCCGTCGTTGTAGGCCGCTGGGGTGGTGATGGAGGTCTTGTAGCTGTCCCAGGCGCCGAAGGTGAGTCGCCCGGACGGCTCGAGCTGGAGGATGCGGTCGGCGGTGGCCTTCCAGCCGGAGCCGTCGCGGTCGTTCTCGAATCCGGCGACGTAGCCACCGGAGGCCGACGTCGAGCGGAACCACAGCTCGAGCGAGTAGGCCGCCGGAGCCGGCGTCGGGTTGTTGCCGAGGACGGCTCGCCCCCCGCTGAGGCGCATGGCGGTGCCCGGGTTGTTGGGGAGGGCGCCGGGCTGCCCGAGCGTGAGGGAGTCGTAGAACTGCGCGGTATGGTCGTTGCCGGAGCGGTCCAGGCCGTAGGCCGATCCAGCCGGCTCGTCGAGGAGCCAGAACCCGAACGGCCGGTCCGCCGACACAGCCGCCACGTAGGGATGCATCCACGTGCCTGCCGTCCACTTGCTGGAGCCGTTGGCGGTGGTGTCGGTGAAGCCGGCACCGGCGGTTCCCGCGGTGGAGGTGGTGGCCACCGCGAGGGCCACTGCCGCGGCCGCGCCGGAGCGACGACCTCTGCCGGTGGGGCGACTCCCGTCGCAGGTGCGCGTGGCCAGGGTGAAGGCAGCACAGGTGAACATCAGGAAGAGCGCCAGCCGGCTCCACTGGCCGGTGTGCACCCAGTGCACGGGCAGCCCGACGTAGGGAGCCAGCAGGATGCCCTGGGCACGGATGCTCGACGGCTCCAGCGGCGTGCTGTCGGTGACCTCGTTGGCGTCACCCGCTGTGGTGAAACCACCGTCGTCACGGCGCTCGACGACGCGGTGGACGAGCAGCCGGTCGGCACGGGCGGGGTCGGCGAAGACGTAGACCCTGCCGACGTGCACGCGGTGCTCTGCTTCGACTGGCTTGGCGACCACGACGTCACCGACCGCGATCGACGGCTCCATCGACCCCGACTCGATCACGAACGAGCTCCAGCTGAGGAGCAGGGGCGCCGCCGCGACCGCTGCCAGCACCAGCAGTCCAGCGCGGTAGGCACGCGCGAGCACCACGAGGAGCAGCCGCGCCCAGGCGAGGGGCCCGGCTGCTGCCAGACGACGTGGTGTGCGCACTAGTTGCTCTGCATCTCCCACTGCACGTCGATGCCCGTGCTCTTCCCCTGCAGCTGGTCGACGGCGGCCTGGGAGAGACCGGTGGTGTCGAACTTCCAGCTGATCTGGTAGGTCTTGCTCGAGACGCCGGCGGGGACCGACCATCCGCCGATGCCGGCCTCGTAGCGGTTGGCCATGGCGAGGTTGAACAGCGGGGCATCCGAGACCAGCGTGTTCTCGGCCTGGAAGCCGGTGCAGTCGGCGAAGGAGCCGCCGGTGCCGTCCTTGATGGTGATCTTGACGTACTTCTCCAGGTCGGAGTTCGAGAGCACGGGGTTCACCGTGTAGCCCTTGACCGTGCTCGCCACGCTGGCGTTCGCGGTGACCTTGATGCACTTGCTGTCGTTGTCGCCGGGCAGCATGTTGCCGACCTGGAAGCGCGCCGAGCCCGCGTCGTCGTCGGTCAGGCTGACCGAGCCGGTGGACCACTGGTTGCCGGAGTTCCGGGTCTGTCCGCTGAATGCGGCGTACGACGCCTGGTAGATCATCGCGCCGGCTGCCACGAGGGCGAGGGGGGTGGCGGCGGCGGTCAGGATCTTCTGGGCACGCCGAGAGGGCATCTGCATGACGGGTTCCTTGTCTGGGCACGCCGCGCTGAGGTCTGAGAGCGATGGAGCCCGGGAGGGACGCTTACGTCACCGTGGGTGACGAGCGATCGAGTGAGGTGACTCACACGCTAGGCGGCGATCAGGGTCCACGTCTCAATGTTGCGGAAAATTGACCACCAAAGTCTTGACAAGCCAGGACAGAGGTCCTACGTGAGCGAGAGCCGCCTAGCGGCGCGTGGCGATCAACGCCGCCGCATCGGGGGCGATCATCACCTCGACGGCCGTGAAGCGGTCGTCGGTGAGCCACTGCTCGCGCAGGGTGTCGACGCGTCCGTAGGAGACCGGCGGCCACATCTCGCACGGGGTGAAGTCGTCGAGGACGACGATCCCGCCGGGCTCGAGCAGGTCGACCAGCGAGTCGACGCCGACGGACTCGGGGTCGCCGGAGTCGAGGAAGATCAGCGAGTAGGGGCCGCGCTGGTGGAGGGTCGACCAGTCGGCCGCGAGCACCTCGACCCTGTCGTCGTCCTCGAAGATCTCGGCAGCCGCCGTCGCGAGGCGTGGGTTGAGCTCGGCGGTGATGATGCGCGCACCGTCGCGGGCACCGCTGCGCAGCCACGCCGTGCCCACGCCGCATCCGGTGCCGAACTCCGCCATGGTCCCGCCTCGAGTCGCGGCGAGCGTGGACAGGAGTCGTCCGGTCTCGTTCCGACAGAAGGCGACATAGCCGGCCTCGCGGCACACGGCGAACGCGCGGGAGACGATCTCGGGGAGCTCGGGAGGTGCAGACATGAGGCTCCGGAGTCTGTCACGGCACGCTCGCGGTCTCGCCACCCGGGCACCCGTCTCAGGATCTGACACGTTCTGCGAACTGCGTGGCGGCGGGTGGGCGGGGCGTCGTACAGTCCTCGCACCATGCGGAGCGTCTTCGTACTTATCGTTCGCCGCGGCGGGGCCTGACAGAAGGGCCACCTCGTCGCGGTGTTCGGCGTTGACGAGGATCTCCGCCCCAGGCCCTTCAGAACCTTTCCTGGTTCGAAGCCACCGCCTCCGCGGCGGGTCCTGCCGATTAGGCGCGAGACCCGCACCTCCGCAGGCCGGTGTCCGGGCACGACGGGCGATCCCCGCCACCTCCCGACCCTTCACCCGCCGTGGTGTCGGTGTCTTCGAGCCGCACGACAGAGCCGAAGACCGAGGAGTGAGAGCGATGTACGACATGTATCCCGACTGGGGCCCCGCAGCGCACAGCCCCGACAACCCACGCAGCGTCGAGAACGTCAACCAGGCCCTGCAGACCGCGCTTGACCTGCGAGACAACGGCGCCCAGCGACCTGACGACAACTAGGTTCTCCGCCATGCCAGACACCCCGCAGACCCCATCCTCCGGCACCCCGACACTCGCCGTCATCCCCGGCGACGGCATCGGGCCGGAGGTCACCGCCGAGGCACTCAAGGTGCTCGAGGTGGCCGCGCCGACCAAGTTCGAGGCCACCCGCTACGACCTCGGCGCCGAGCGCTACCTCGCGACCGGCGAGGTGCTCCCAGACTCCGTGCTCGCCGAGATCCGCGAGCACGACGCCATCCTGCTGGGTGCCGTGGGCGGCAAGCCCAACGACCCGAACCTTCCGCCGGGCATCCTCGAGCGCGGGCTGCTCCTGAGGCTCCGCTTCGAGCTTGACCACTACGTCAACCTGCGGCCCTCACGGCTGTTCCCCGGGTCGGAGTCGCCCCTTGCCGCACCCGGTGAGGTCGACTTCGTCGTCGTACGCGAAGGCACAGAGGGCCCCTACACCGGCAACGGTGGAGCCCTGCGCGTCGGCACGCCGGCCGAGGTAGCCACCGAGGTCTCGGTCAACACCGCCTACGGCGTCGAGCGTGTCGTCCGCGACGCCTTCGCCCGCGCCGAGCGCCGCCCGCGCAAGCAGCTGACCCTGGTCCACAAGACCAACGTCCTGGTCAACGCGGGCTCGCTGTGGTGGCGCATCTTCGAGTCCGTGGCGGCCGAGCACCCCGACGTGACCACCGACTACATGCACATCGACGCCGCGATGATCCACATGACGGTCAACCCGTCCCGCTTCGACGTGATCGTGACCGACAACCTCTTCGGCGACATCATCACCGACCTCGCCGCCGCCATCACCGGTGGCATCGGTCTCGCGGCCAGCGGCAACGTCAACCCCGACCGCACCGCCCCCTCGATGTTCGAGCCCGTGCACGGTTCGGCCCCCGACATCGCGGGGCAGCAGAAGGCCGACCCCACCGCCGCGATCCTCTCGACCGCCCTGCTCCTGGACCACCTCGGTCACGGTGACGCCGCGGCTCGGGTGGAGGAGGCCGTGCTCGCCGACCTCGCGGCGCGGGCGCCCGGCACCACGCGTTCCACCTCCGAGGTCGGGGACGCGATCGCCGCCCGTCTCTGAAGCGTTAGGTTGCCTGTATGCAGATCAGCACCACCGCCAACCCCGCCCCGGTCGACGACGCCCGGTTGGTCGAGATCCTCGCCAACCCCGGCTTCGGCACCCACTTCACCGACCACATGCTCACGGTGGAGTGGACTCCCGAGAAGGGATGGTACGACGCCCGCATCACCCCCTACGGCCCCCTCACCCTCGACCCCGCGACCGCGGTGCTGCACTACGCGCAGGAGACCTTCGAGGGGATGAAGGCCTACCGCCACGACGACGGGTCGATCTGGACCTTCCGGCCCGAGCAGAACGCCGCGCGCATGGTCCGCTCGAGCCACCGGCTGGCGTTCCCGGAGCTGCCGGTCGACGACTTCGTCTCCTGCGTCGACGCGCTCGTCGAGGTCGACCAGCGGTGGGTGCCCGACAGCGAGGGGGAGAAGTCCCTCTACCTGCGCCCCTTCATGTTCGCCTCCGAGAAGTTCCTCGGTGTGCGGCCCGCGCAGCACGTCACCTTCATGGTGATCGCATCCCCGGCCGGCGCCTACTTCAAGGGCGGTGTCAGGCCGGTGACGCTGTGGCTCTCCGAGCAGTTCACCCGCGCCGGTCGCGGCGGCATGGGTGCGGCCAAGACCGGCGGCAACTACGCCTCCTCGCTGGCCGCCCAGCGCGAGGCCATCGAGCAGGGGTGCGACCAGGTCGTCTTCCTCGACGACCAGGAGTTCCGCTACGTCGAGGAGCTGGGCGGCATGAACATGTTCTACGTCCACGCCGACGGTCACATCGTCACACCCGAGACCGGCACGATCCTCGAGGGCATCACCCGCGCCTCCATCATCGAGCTGGCCGGCAAGCTCGGTCACCGCGTCGAGGAGCGGAAGTTCTCGATCGACGAGTGGCGCGAGGGCATCGCCAGCGGTGACATCATCGAGATCTTCGCGTGCGGGACCGCCGCCGTCGTCACGCCTGTCGGCGAGCTCAAGTCACCCCACGGCGACGTGCCGGCCCCGGCGAGCACCGACCTGACGATGCGGCTGCGCGATGCGCTGGTCGGCATGCAGTTCGGCCGCGCGGAGGACTCCTTCGGCTGGATGCACCGCGTCTGCTGACGCTTTCCGGCGATCCCCGCGGCTAGTCTCGTCGCGTGACGACCTCACCCCACGCGCCACCCCCGGGGCTCACCGTGGGCGGCTACGCCCTGCGCGCCCGACTGGGCGAGGGCGGCATGGGTGTCGTCCACCTCGGGCAACGGCCGGGGGAGCGGCCGGTGGCGATCAAGGTGCTGCGGCCCCACATCGTGGGCGACGAGGAGGCGCGGCGTCGCCTCGAGCGCGAGGTCGGCTCGCTGAGCCGGGTCCGCAGCCGGCGGATCGCCGAGATCGTCGACTCCGACCCGTGGGGAGACATCCCGTTCGTCGCCACGCGCTACGTCCCGGGACTCTCGCTGCAGGAGCACGTGCGCGAGGAGGGGCCGCTGGCCGGTGACGACCTGCTCTGGTTCGCCGACTGCCTGGCCGAGGCGCTCCAGGCCGTCCACTCCGTCGGCGTCGTCCATCGTGACGTCAAGCCGTCCAACGTCATCATGGAGGGTCGCAGCCCGGTCCTCATCGACTTCGGGCTCGCGCGGGTCGCCGACGACGCGCGGATCACCATGACCGGCTGGCTGCTGGGCACGCCGGGCTTCCTGGCACCGGAGATCCTCCTCGGAGAGGACGCGACCACGGCGTCCGACGTGCACTCGTGGGCGGCGACCGTGGCCTTCGCCGCCACCGGACACGCTCCCTTCGGCCGCGGCCCGTCGGCGGCGGTGATGGACCGCGTCCGTCGCGGCCAGCACGACCTGACCGGCGTCGACCGACGAGTCAGGGCACTCCTCGAGGACGCGCTGGCTCCCGACCCGGCGGTCCGCCCCTCCCTCGACGAGGTGCGCGACCGCCTGGCCGACCCCCACGCCGTGCCCACCACGTCGACGCTGCCCATCTCGGCGGCGCCCTTCTGGGAGCCGACGGACCCACCCACCCGCCCCGCGACGTCATACGTCGACGGACCCATGGATGCCTCGATGTATGACGCCCCGGTCGCCGCAGGCGCGGCGGAGCGGCTGCGCCGGGCGCTGCTCGTCCTGGCTGGCCTCGGCGTGGTCGCCGGCGGCGTGGCGCTGGCTCCCTACGTCACCGTGGCCGTGGCGTTCGTCGTCGTGTGGCTGTTGCGCAGCGGCTCCTTGTCGGCGACCTCGGCCAGCATGCGGCGGCAGCGCCGGGGCGCCCGCTGGTACGACGTCCCGCAGACCTTGCTCGCCAGTCCCTGGCACCTGGTGGCGGGCCTGGTGGGATCCCTCGTCCTGCTGCTCTGGAGCTTGGGCATCGGGCTGGCCGCGGCGCTGCTGTGCTTCGCCTTCTCCGTGTCGATGACCACCTCTCTCGGGATCATCGGCGCGGCGTTCGGACTCTCCTTGTGGTGGGGGCCAGGCAGCGGCCGTCTTCGCTGGCCGGTGCACCTGGTGGTCGACCCCATCGCGCGCCGCGGCGTTCCGTGGCTCCTGACGACGCTGCTCGTCGCGGCGCTGGGCAGCGGCCTGGGAGCTGCTGCCTCGGCCACGGGCACCAGCTGGTTGCCCGACGACTCCGCGCCGTTCGCCGGCGTCCAGCTGCCGAGCTGGTTGTGACCGAGGAGGTCATCGCGGGGATCCGCCGCGTCAGTCGACGAGGTACTGGTCCGCCCAGGCGCTGATGATCCGAGCGGCTCGCTGCGCCTGCCCCCGGGCCGTGAGGAGGTGGTCGGAGCCCTCGAGCGAGATGAAGTTGCGCGGGTGCCGGGCGGCCCTGAAGATCTCGCTGGCGTTGGAGATGCCCACGGTGTTGTCGGTGGGGGAGTGCATGACCAGGAGGGGGCGACGCAGTCCGACGATGGCGTCGTGGAGCTCGGCGCGACGGACATCCTCGACGAAGGCTCGCTTCATGGTCAGCACCTTGTCGCCGAAGGCCACAGGAGCATGTCCCTCCTCGAGGACGCGCCCGACCACTGCGTCGTACAGGTGCTCGACGTGCGAGGGGTCGTAGGGCGCCCCGACCGTGGCGATCGCACGTGCCTGGGGGATGCCGCGTGCGGCCGCGATCACCGCGGCACCTCCGAAAGAATGGCCGACCAGCAGCTCGACGGGCCGGCCGGTCGACTCCAGGAAGCGCGCCGCCTCGATCGTGTCGGCCACCTTGTGGGAGAAGGAGCCGTCTCCCCAGTCACCCTCGGAGTCGCCGAGGCCGAGGTTGTCGAAGCGGAGCATTCCCACGCCCTCTGCTGCGAGCTCCTTGCAGATCCTCGACGCTGCGGGACTGTCCTTGCCCAGGGTGAAGCCGTGGGAGAACACCCCCCAGCCGCGCACGTCGCCTCTGGGAACGTCCAGCAGACCCGCCAGCGCCTCGCCGGAGACGCTGGGAAAGGTCACGGGATCGGCCATGACACACATCTTCCCCGACCCGGGATCCGGGGTCGCTGTGGATACGGTGTCTCCATGGCGAAGATCGTGGTGGCAGATGACGACGCTGACATCCGAACCATGGTGGGCTACCGACTGCAGAGGGCAGGTCACGAGGTGATCCCCGTGGCGGACGGGGCGGCGGCCCTCGACGCGTGCCGTGAGCACGCGCCCGACCTGGCCGTGCTCGACCTGATGATGCCGGGGCTGGGCGGCCTCGACGCCGCACGCCAGATCCGCGCCGACTCGACGCTGCGGGACGTCCGCATCCTCATGCTGACCGCGCGCGCGCAGGAGTCCGACATCGAGCAGGGCTTCGCAGCCGGCGCCGACGACTACCTCACCAAGCCCTTCAGCCCGCGCGAGCTGTCCACCAGGGTCGCCGCGCTCCTCGGTCGCGGCCGCGCGTGAGCCTGGAGATCCTCGACATCGCCCGCGATGTCCTGCTCGGCACGATCGTTGCCTCGGCGGTCCTGGGCGTCGGTCTCCTCCTGATGCGTGGCAGCCGGGGGTGGCGTGACCGCCGCACCGAGTCACGTCGCGACGGAGCGCGCCAGGTGCTGATGTCGCTGATGATGGGTGAGCCCGACGAGGTGGAGACGGCCCGGGCGACCATCTCCTCAGCGACCCGGCGCGAGCGCGCCGACCTGCGGGCCGAGGCCTTCCAGCTGCTGACCAAGGTGCGTGGAGAGGCGGCCGACGAGCTCCGCAGGATGTTGCTCGCGGACACTGCCTCCGAGGACGCGCTCGCACTGACCAGGTCACGATCGGCCGTGCGCCGCTGCCGGGGGATCCACCGGCTCGGACTGCTGCGACGGGCCGAGGACCTGCCGGTCATGGTGCGCCTGCTCGACGACAAGGTCTTCGACGTCCGGCGGATGGCGGTGCGGGCCCTCGGATCGCTCGGGCACGCCGACGCGGCCAGCCCTCTGGTGCGGCGCGCCGGGCAGGCCCGGCTGCGCCGTGACCTGCTCGTCGCCCTGAGCCGGCTCGGAACCCCGGCTGCGCCCGCCCTGAGGCATGAGCTCCAGAACGGACTCACCCGCTCCAGCGGCCCCGGGCGAGCCGCAGAGCTGTCCGCCCATGCGCTGGGCCTGCTGGGGGACGTCGAGTCGGTCGGGTTGCTGGTGACCGGGCTCCGCTCGGGTGAGGTTCGGCTGATGGTGCGGTGCGCGAACGCGCTCGGCGACATCGGTGCGCCCGGGTCCGTGGCGGACCTCGCGGCACTGCTGGGCCACGAGGATCGCGAGGCACGCACGGCCGCGGCGACCGCGCTCGGCCGCATCGGCGCACCGGAGGCCGTCCCGGCCCTGGCCGCGACCTTCGACGACGGCGACCGCGTCCTCAACCGCGCCGTGGCCACCGCACTGCTGCGCATCGGGGACGCGGGACGCCAGGCACTGGCCTCGTGCCCGTCGCCGTACGCCCGGGAGGCTCTCGCAGTCTCCGAGGTCAGGGGGATCGCGTGATGGACGTGGTCGCGATCTTCTCCGAGCTCATGTGGTGGCTCGGCATGTTCTTCGTCGCCTACTCGGTGGCCATCAACACCAGCTTCGTCGGGCTGACGCTGTTGGCCCTCGGTGACCTGAGGTCCTACCGCCGCCGGTTGGGCTTCGCCGCCTACGACGAGACCTTCGGCGAGCCACTGGCGCGCGGGGTGTCCATCCTGATGCCCGCCTACAACGAGTCGGCCACCATCATCGACTCGGTGCAGGCGATGCTGTCGCTGCGCTACCCCGACTTCGAGGTCGTCGTCGTCGACGACGGGTCCAAGGACGACACCGCGGCCAAGGTCATCGAGGCGTTCGACATGGTCGAGGTCCCCCTCGTGGTGAGCCGGCGCATCGCGTTGGAGGGTGAGGTGCGAAGCGCCTGGCTCAGCCGTCGCGGCAGCTCCAACCTCCTGCTGATCCGCAAGGACAACGGCGGCAAGGCCGACTCGCTCAACGCCGGCATCAACGCGGCCCGCAAGGAGCTCGTGTGCATGGTCGACGCGGACTCCCTGCTCGATCCCGACTCGCTCCTCCACGTGTGCCGGCCGTTCGCCGACGACCCTGACCGTGTGGTCGCGGCCGGGGGAGTCATCCGGATCGCCAACGGCTCCTCGGTGCGGCACGGCCGCGTCGTCGACGTGCGCATGCCTCGCACCTGGTTGCCGCGGGTCCAGGTCGTGGAGTACCTGCGGGCCTTCCTGGTCGGCCGTGCGGGCTGGTCGGCGATCAGGGGCCTGCTCATCATCTCCGGCGCGTTCGGCGTCTTTCGGCGCGACGTCCTGCTCGCGGTGGACGGACTCTCCACCGACACCATCGGCGAGGACGCTGAGCTCGTGGTCCGCATCCACCGCTGGATCGGCGACAACGACGCCGACGCCCGCGTCGTGTGCATCTCCGAGCCCGTCGCGTGGACGGAGGCGCCCGAGGACCGCGCGGTCCTGCGCAAGCAACGACGTCGCTGGCACCGCGGCCTGACCGAGATCTTCCTGCGGCACAAGGACATGATGTTCCGCCCGCGCTACGGCGTGATCGGCATGGTCACCCTGCCCTGGTTCCTCGTCTTCGAGCTGCTCGCGCCCGTGGTCGAGGTCTTCGGTTTCGTCTACTTCGTGGTCGTGGTGGTGATCCTGGGCCTGGAGGAGGTGGGCGTCGTCCGCACCGACCTCGTCGATCCCACGGTCCTGGTCCTCCTCCTCGCGACGTCGGTCGTCTATGCCGTGCTCGTCACGTTCGCCTCGCTGATCGCCGAGGAGACCTCCTACCGCCGCTATCGTGGTGTTCCCGACCTCTTGGTGGCCATGTGGGCCGCCATCGAGGAGAACTTCGGCTATCGCCAGCTCAACGCCTTCTGGAGGCTGGGCGGCCTGGTCGAAGGGGTGCGGGGAACGCGTCACGACTGGGGCGAGATGCAACGGAAGGGGTTCGGCGAGGCATGAGCGAACCCACGACCGTCCGGCGCCGGCTCACCCCGATCCTCGTCCTCGCGACCATCCTCCTCGTGGTGACCGGGTCGGTCGGGACGCTGAGCGCGGTGCTGTCCTACCGGAACATCGTGCGGCTCACCGACGAGATCCGTCCGGCGTCCGAGTCGAACGCGGCGATCCTGCAGGACCTCACCGACGCCGAGACCGGCGTCCGCGCCTGGGGGATCAGCGGCGAGCGCTCGGGTCTCGATCCCTATGTCAAGGGCCTGGCCCGGCTGCCCAGGGACCAGGAGACGCTGCGGTCCTACGCCGCTGGCGACCCTGAGCTCAAGGCGCTGGTCGCCCGGCAGGAGCAGGCCGCCGACGCCTGGCTGCAGGACTACGCCACGGTCCGGGTGGAGAGAGCCGGGGGGCCGGGCACCTACGACCCGCAGCTCTTCGTCGTGGGCAAGAACCGCTTCGACACGATGCGCTCGATCAACGCGCAGGTCGCGGAGGTCCTCGGCGAGGAGGTGGCCGAGACCCGCAGGACGGCCGTCCTGCGCGCCCGTCGTACGGCCATCGGCCTCGGGTTCCTCGCGCTGCTCGGGGTCGGCGTGGCGTTCTTCGCCGTGAGACGTCTCCTGCGCGACATCCGCGACCCCCTCGAGCACCTCGAGAGCGTCGTACGACGCCAGGCAAAGGGCGATCGTGAGGTGCGCGCCAGGCTCGAGGGTCCGCGTGAGATGCGGGCGGTGGCCCGCGCGCTCAACGACCTCGCGGACGAGAACGACAGGTCGCGGGCCTCGGAGGAGAAGGTCGCCGCGGAGATCCGCGCTCTCGACACCGCCCGTGGTGACTTCGTCTCCAATGTCTCCCACGAGCTCAGGACCCCGCTGACGACCATCGCCGGCTACGTCGAGATGGTCGAGGACGAGTTCGAGGGGCGGCTCTCCGAGGAGCACCAGCAGATGCTGGAGGCCACGCAGCGCAACGTCACCAGACTGCGCATGCTCATCGAGGACCTCCTCACGCTGTCCCACGTGGAGAACCCCTCCACGGACCTGCAGCAGATCGACCTGTGCCAGCTCCTGCGCGACACCGTGGACGACCTGCGCCTCAACGCCAGTCGCCAGGGCGTCGGCCTCGTGCTCCGTTGCGAAGGTGACCCCGTCGCCGTGCTGGCTGACCCCGGGCAGCTTCAACGCGTCTTCGTCAACCTCGTGTCCAACGCACTGAAGTTCAGCGACGAGGGGAGCAGCGTCGACGTCGTGCTGGAGCGTCACTCCTACGAGGTCGAGGTGCGCGTCGTCGACCGCGGCATCGGGATCCCGGCCGAGGACCTGGTCCATGTCGGCTCGCGGTTCTTCAGGGCCAGGAACGCCGTGGTCGGCCAGGTTCCGGGGACCGGTCTGGGGCTGAGGATCGTGCAGACGATCGTGAGCAACCACGGCGGGACCCTTCGGCTCGACTCGGTCGAGGGCGAGGGCACCACGGTCACGGTGACGCTGCCGCGCCAGGCCTCGACATTCGCGGAGCAGGCCCTCGACGACCAAGAGCTCGACGACCAGGACCTCGCGGACTCCTCGCCCGGATGACGAGACCACTGCGCCGCACGCTCCACGCGTGGCAGAGTGGGCGCGTGCCCACCACGAACATCCCCACCACGATCATCATTGCCTAGCGCGACGGGACCTCCCGCCGCGCCGACCTCCTGCACCCCAGGAGGTTTTTTCTTGCCACGACCAGTGTGTGCCCCGGATTCGAGAGAGAAGATCGATGGACCTGCAGGGCGACTTCCACGTCTACGACACCACGCTGCGCGACGGTGCCCAGCAGGAGGGGCTCAACCTCTCGGTCGCCGACAAGCTGACGATCGCGCGCCAGCTCGACTCGCTGGGTGTGGGCTTCATCGAGGGCGGCTGGCCCGGCGCCAACCCCAAGGACACCGAGCTCTTCCGCCGCGCAGCCACCGAGCTGGACCTTCGGCACGCCCGGCTGGCAGCCTTCGGCTCCACCCGCAGGCCCGGCGTCGTGGCCGCCGACGACCCCCAGGTGGCTGCGTTGCGCGAGAGCGGTGCTTCTGTCGTCACCCTCGTCGCCAAGTCGCACGACCGGCACGTCGAGCTCGCGCTGCGGACCACGCTGGAGGAGAACCTCGCGATGGTCCGTGACACGGTGGCGCACCTGCGCGCGGAGGGTCGCACGGTCTTCGTGGACGCCGAGCACTTCTTCGACGGCTACCGCGCCAACCGCGACTACGCGCTGGAGGTCCTGCGCGTCGCCGCCGAGGCCGGCGCCGAGGTCGTCGCCCTGTGCGACACCAACGGCGGGATGCTGCCCGACTGGGTCTCCGAGGTCGTGCACGACGTGATCGGGTCCACGGGTGCCCGGGTCGGCATCCACGCCCACAACGACAGCGGCTGCGCGGTCGCCAACTCGCTGGCGGCCGTCAACGCCGGGGCCACCCACGTCCAGGGCTGCATCAACGGCTACGGCGAGCGCACCGGCAACGCCGACCTCGTCACCGTGGTCGCCAACCTCGAGCTCAAGCTCGACCGGCGCGTGCTCCCGCAGGGGCTGCTCCGCGACGCGACCCGTGTCGCCCACGCGGTCGCCGATGTCACGAACTTCCCGCCCGCGTCCCGCCAGCCCTACGTCGGCTCGTCGGCGTTCGCGCACAAGGCAGGCCTGCACGCCAGCGCCATCAAGGTCGACCCCAACCTCTACCAGCACCTGGACCCGGCCGAGGTCGGCAACGACATGCGGCTCCTCGTCTCCGACATGGCCGGCCGGGCGTCCATCGAGCTGAAGGGCCGCGAGCTCGGCTTCGACCTCTCGGGCGATCGTGAGCTGCTCACCCGGGTCACCGAGCGGGTCAAGGCGCTCGAGCAGCGTGGCTACACCTTCGAGGCGGCCGACGCGTCCTTCGAGCTGCTGCTGGCGGAGGAGGTCGAAGGCGCCCGCCCCAGCTACTTCGACGTCGAGTCCTGGCGGGTCATCACCGAGACCCTCGAGCACAGGCGGGTGGACGAGGAGGCGGTGTCGGAGGCCACGGTCAAGCTCCGGGCCGCAGGGGTGCGCTATGTCGTGACGGGGGAGGGCAACGGGCCGGTCAACGCCCTCGACGCGGCCCTGCGCGAGGCGATCGGCCAGGCCTTCCCCGAGGTCGCCAAGTTCGAGCTGATCGACTACAAGGTCCGCATCCTCGACCAGGGCCACGGCACCGACGCCATCACCCGCGTGCTCATCGAGACGACGGACGGCGAGTCCTCGTGGGTGACGGTCGGTGTCGGCCACAACGTCATCGAGGCCTCGTGGGGTGCGCTCGTCGACGGGCTCACCTTCGGGCTCCGGCGCCACCACCGCTGAGCGTGCCGCTCAGCCCGTCACGACCCGACGCACGAGGTCGTCCCACCCGGCCTCGATCCGTGCCAGCTCCATCTGCTCCGTGACGGTCTGCTGCTCCAGGATCGGGGCCTCCAGGGGCGCGAGCAGTGCCGTCGCCAACAGAGCCAGGTCTCCGCGGACGCCGAGCTCCCCGAGCAGGTAGCGCACGTGCATGGCAGCGAAGGAGACGGCCGCGTAGGAGCGGGCGCCGGCATGCCCGGCGGCCCGGATGAGCCGCCCGTGCTGGAGGTTGGTCCTCAGCCGGGAGTGGCCGAAGGCCAGCAGACGCTCCATGGCAGGTGCCCCGGGTCCGAGTGGAGGCGGCCCGGAGAGGACGGCCCGTTGCCAAGCCGTCTCCGAGCGGTTCAGGACGGCCGCCATCAGCCCTTCGCGGCTCTCGAACCGCCGGAACACCGTGCCCTTGCCGACCCCGGCCTCGTGCGCCACGGCATCCATGGTCACGTGGTCGATCCCGTGCCTGTCGATGAGCCTCTCGGCCGCGGCCAGGAGCAGCTCCCGGTTGCGCGCGGCGTCCGCGCGCTCGCGGGGCGGCTCGTCTGCGCGGGGAAGCTCGATGGGCACGCCCGCGATCCTAGGGAGAGAAGACTTGTCCGGCACCGGAATAGAAACGGACCGTGGTCCGTTTTGTACTCCATGACATCTGAGAAGCAGACCCGCGTCGTCGTCCTCCTCGGCAGCCTGCGCGCCAGCTCGTTGAACCGGCGCATCGCCGAGACCCTCCGGACCGAGGCGCCTGAGGGCGTCGTCGTCGAGATCGCCGAGGGTCTCGGTGAGGTCCCGTTCTACAACGAGGAGCTCGACGGCACCGAGATCCCTGCCGCTGCTGCCAGGCTCCGGGACACCGTCGCGACCGCCGACGCCGTCCTTGCGGTGACACCTGAGTACAACGGCACCATGCCCGCCGTCCTCAACAACGCCATCGACTGGCTCTCCCGGCCCTACGGCCAGGGCGCCATCGTCGGCAAGCCGTTCGCGGCGGTCGGCGCCACGCCTACGCCGTACGGCGGCAAGTGGTCCCACGAGCACGCCCGCCACTCCGCCACGATCGCCGGCGCGCGGGTCGTCGAGGACATCGTCGTGAGCGAGCCTGCCGTCGACGGTGACCCGCTCGAGGACCCCGCCGCCGTTGCCCGGCTGGTCGGCGCCCTGCGCTCGCTCGTCGAGCACCAGGCAGCCTCGACCGCGGCCTGAGCCCACTGCCGGGTCGGAGTACGGTCGCGCCTGTGACCGACCTCCACGACCTGACGGCCCTCGAGCAGGGTGGCCTCGTCCGCAGCGGCGAGGTCACCCCGCTCGACCTGGTCGACCACTACCTCCAGCGCGTCGACGACGTCGGCGCGTTCGTCACCGCCACGCCTGAGCTCGCACGGGTCCACGCGAGCCGCCTCCGGGACGCCGGGCGGCCCGACGGCGCCGGTCCGCTCTGGGGAGTGCCGACGGCGGTGAAGGACCTGCACCCCACCGCGGGCGTGCGCACGACCTTCGGCTCGGCGGCCTACGCCGACCACGTGCCCGACTTCTCCGACAACGTGGTGCTCTCCCTGGAGGCTGCCGGGATGCCCAGCCTGGGCAAGACCAGCACCCCCGAGTTCGGCTCGCCCTGCTACACCGAGCCCGACGTCGCGCCGCCCACGGTGACCCCGTGGGACCGCACTCGGACAGCAGGCGGGTCCTCGGGCGGTGCCGCGGCCGCCGTGGCCGCCGGCCTGATCCCGGTCGCACCCGGTTCCGACGGCGGCGGGTCGATCCGCATCCCTGCCTCGTGCTGCGGGCTCGTCGGCCTCAAGCCGACCCGGGGGCGCATCAGCGGCGCCCCGATGTACGGCGACCCGGTCGGCCTCTCGACCGCAGGCACCCTCGGTCGCACCGTGCGCGACGCAGCGGCGCTCCTCGACGTGCTGGCCGGCCGTCGCGTCGGCGATCCGTCGTGGGCGCCGCAGCCGCAGGAGTCGTTCCTGGCCTCGTGCGACCACGAGCCGGGTCGTCTACGGATCGCGCGGTTCGTCGCCCCGGTCATCGCCGAGGTCGAGGTGGACGACGAGTGCGTCACTGCCTGGGAGGACGCCTCGACGTTGCTCGCCGGGCTCGGCCACGACGTCGAGGACGTGCCGGTCCCGCTGCCGCCCGGGGCGGTCCCGGTCTTCGAGACCTGCTGGGCGGTCCTCACCGCGCTCTCGGCAGCACCCGGGGGCCGCGAGCACCTGCTGCGCCCGCTCACCCGCTGGCTGACCGAGCGCGGCCGGGCCGTGAGCGGCCCGGAGTTCGGCCTGGCGATCGGCGCGATGCGCAGGTTCGCGGCCGACGCCCTCGCCGCGCTGGCGCCGTACGACGCCGTCCTGACGCCGACGCTCGCCTCGCCCCCGCTCCCCGTCGGGGCGATGCGCGACGACGCCGACCCGGCGGCGGACTTCGAGGCGCAGAAGCGCTTCACCCCGTGGACCAGCGCGTGGAACGTCACGGGGATGCCAGCGGTCTCGCTGCCGACGCACTGGACGGCCGATGGGCTGCCAGTCGGCGTCATGCTCGCGGCGCGGCCTGCGGAGGAGGGCCTGCTCCTCGCCCTGTCAGCGCAGGTGGAGGCGGTGGCGGCGTGGTCGTCGTGGCGTCCGCCCTGCTGGTGACGCGGGCCGGACGGCTCAGTCGTCCCCGAGGCCGCGCGCGTGCAGGGCGTCGCCGGTCTCGCGCGCATGGGCCACCACGCGGATCACCAACGGGGTCAGCCGAGCCCGGGGATCGCGTTCCAGACCTCGAGCGATCGCGGCGTCCCGGGTCTCCTCGGCGATGGCCAGTGTGGTCGGGATGGAGCGCAGCAGCAGCGAGAAGGCGAGCGCGACCTGCTCGGCGTCGACGCCGAGACGACTGAACGGGCGCAGGGCTCGGACCACGGCGTCCAAGATTTCGTCGACCGGCGTTGCGACAGTGACTGCCGTGGCGAGCAGCACGAGGCCCAGCAGGTCAGCGACCACCTCGACTGCCCGGGGCCAGCCGTTCTGCCACACGTGGAAGGCGCCCAGCACGCTGACTGTCAGGAGCAGGAACCGCAGGCCCGAGAAGGTCGTGCGCAGTCCTGCTCCGGACGATGCGAGCACGCCGAGTGCCACCACCAGTCCGACCAGCGCAGGCCACGGGCCGCGTACCAGGACGACGACCAGCCCGGCCAGGAACAGCCCGGCAAGCTTGGCGCCCGCGGGGAGCCGGTGCAGCCAGGTGTTGCCGGGCACGTGCGCCCCGAGCAGCGCAGTTGCTGCCCGGGTCACGCTGTGGCCCGGTAGTGGTCGACGACGTTCTGCGCGTCCCCGTCGTGCTGCACGCGCCCGTCCGCGACCAGGATCGCTCGGTCGCACCGCGCAGCGAGGTCCAGGTCGTGGGTCACCAGCACGAGCTGTTGGGGGAGCGACAGCAACAGGTCGCCGATGCGTCGCGAGTTGGAGAGGTCGAGCAGCGTGGTCGGTTCGTCTGCGACGAGGATTTCGGGGCCAGTTGCCAGCACGCCGGCAAGAGCCAACATCTGGCGCTCTCCTCCGGAGAGGCCGTGCACGCTGCGGGGCCCGAAGCCCGCGAGACCGAAGTCGGACAGCACGGCCTCCGCTGCTGCCAAGCGGGCAGACTTGTGGGGGTGGGTGCGTCTCAACGAGAGCGCCACGTCCTCGGCTGCGGTGGGCATGACCAGCTGGGAGGCGGGATCGGTGAACACGAAACCGACCTTCCGCCGCACTTGTCTCCCGTCCCGCATCGTGTCCAGACCGTCGACGACGACGCGGCCGGAGGTCGGCTCGACGAGGCCGTTGAGCAACCTGGCCAGCGTCGACTTGCCGGAGCCGTTGGCTCCGATCAGGGCTACTCGGTGCTCGGTGATGCGCAGCGTCGTCTCGAAGAGGATCGTCCGGTCGCCCTCTGCTGTCGGGACCCGGACGCTGGCCGCCTCGACGCTGATCGTGCTCACGAGGCGAGCGCGCCCTCCGACTCGGATGCGTCGCGGTGGACGCGGCCCAGGAGGTCCGGGAACGCGCGGTGCACTGCGGTGGCAACCACGGCCATCGCCACGTTCTTGAGCACGTCGCCGATCCAGAAGACCTTGTCGACGTTGAACGCCTCGCTCCAGCTCAGATCGGCCCGCAGCACCAGACCAGCCATGCCGCAGGTGTGGATGAAGACTGCCGAGCTGAAGAGACCGGCGGCGAAGATCAGTGGTGCGCTGGACAGGGTGCGGCGCGGGAAGCTCTGCACGAGCAGGCCGCAGAGCCCGGCCGCAAACGGGAAACCGACCAAGTAGCCGGCCGACGGGCCGGTCAGGACCGCCAGCCCGGAGGCGCCCCCGGAGAAGATCGGGAGCCCCGCCGCCCCGGCCACGACGTACAACAGGACGGCGAGGAATCCGCGACGAGCGCCGAGCAGCGCCCCGGAGAGCAGGACAGCGAAGGTCTGCAACGTCACCGGCACGGGACCCGTGACGTTGATCGCCGGAAGCAGCGCACAGACAGCTGTAAGTGCTGCGAAGGCGGCGATGAGGGCGATGTCGGTGCTGTTGCGACGGGGGCTGACGTTCACGGGTCCTCGATTCGTGGGTGGCGCCAAGCGGGTTGTCCCACTCACGGCGACCTGAACGGTGTTCAGGTGAACAGCGTTCAGGTTAGGGTGGGTGTCGAGCATCGGTCAACTGAGGGGGAGGGTGTGGGACATCACCGCGACGACGTGCTCGCGCACGCCGTGGAGCTCCTCGACACCCACGGCCTCGGCGCCCTGACGATGCGCCGGCTCGGCACGGAGCTGGGCGTGCAGCCGAGCGCCATCTACCACCACTTCGCCAACAAGCAGACCCTGCTGGCGGCCGTGGCCGACGAGATCCTTGCGTCCCGGCCGGCAGCCACCGCGTCCTCCTGGCCGGACCGGGTGCGCGAGACCTGCGCCGGGCTGCGCACGGCCATGCTCGACTGCACCGACGGAGCCGACGTCGTCGCAACGGTGTGGGCCTTCGGGCTCGGCGCGCACGGGCCCGCCGACGAGCTGGTCGCCGTACTCGTGGAGGCAGGTGCCGACGACGAGCTCGCAGCCGTCGCGAGCCGGACCCTCCTGCACTACGTGTTCGGCCACGCCTTCGAGGAGCAGACCGCGCGTCAGGCGATCGCGGCCGGGGCGGTCGACCGCACCCTCGACAGCCTCCCCGACTTCGACCTCGGGCTCGAGCTGGTCATCGACGGACTCAGGTCCCGGTTGTCGGCGTGAGGGTGGGGCGGCCGATATGGTCAGGCTCGTGATCGCGTCCCATGCCCACCGCTTCGTCTTCCTCAAGACCCGGAAGACCGCCGGAACGAGCGTGGAGATCGCCTTGTCGAGGGTCTGCGGGCCCGACGACATCATCACCGAGATCAGCCCTGAGGACGAGGCGCTGCGCCAGGAGCGCGGCGGCCGTGCCCCCCAGAACTTCTCCTCCCCGCCACTGCCGCGCAAGGCCTACAACCACATGGGCGCCAAGGCTGCGCGCGAGGTCGTCGGCCCCGACGTGTGGCGCGACTACTTCACCTTCGCCATCGAGCGGAACCCCTGGGACGCGGTGGTCTCCCTCTACTTCTGGAAGTACAAGGACCTCCCCGAGCTCCCCGACTTCGAGCACTACGTCAACCAGATCTGGATCGAGCAGCTGGCCAACAACCGCAGGATGTACCGCATCCGCGGCGAGCTGGCCCTCGACCGGGTGCTGCGCTACGAGAGCCTCGACGCCGAGCTCCAGGAGGTCTGGGACCAGCTCTCCCTGCCCGGCAGCCCCGACCTTCCGCGCGCCAAGGGCCAGGCGCGCCCGGCCGGTCACTACCGCGACCTCTACACGCCGGCCTCGCGTGATCGTGTCGCCGACGTCTTCGCCGACACGATCGAGACCTTCGGCTACGAGTTCTGAGGCAGGGCTCGTGACTCGTGTGTTCGAGCCGGGCGAGGTCATCTCGCGACGCGAGGTGCTGCACGGACGCCTCTGGTTGGAGCACCCGGTCACGGTCGTCTCCGACGACGGCGAGATCCTCGCCACCCGACTCGACCCCGGGTCGGTCTTCACCTTCCCTGCCCACCCGTTCGGGCCGCACCCCTGGCGTGCGCACACTGCCTGGGGGAGCAGCATCGTCCTGCACCTGAGCCGGGCCGACACTGCCTACGGGGTGTGGAAGTTCTTCGACACCGACGGACAGTTCCGTCATTGGTACGTCAACTTCGAGCCCCCGTGCGTGCGCGTTCCCGGCGGCTACGAGACCGGCGACCATGGTCTCGACCTGATCGTCCACCCTGGCGGACGCCGCGAGTGGAAGGACGTCGAGGACCTCCACCACCAGCGGGAGCAGGGCCGGATCTCGCTGGAGACGGTCGGTGAGGTGCTGGCCGCTGCGGCCGAGGTCACCGAGCTGCTCCATCGTGAGGACCGTTGGTGGTCGCCGTGGGACACCTGGACTCCGTGACGGCAGTGACGCCGAGGCAGCGGGCGCTCCTGGAGGAGTGGCTGCCAGGCGCGGAGGTCGTCGCGGACCTCAGCTGGGGACTGGCGGGCACGACGGTCCTCCACGTCCGCCGTGGTGAGGAGTCGTACGTCGTCAAGGCGGGCGGCGACTCCGACCACCACATCGCGCGAGAGCTGCGAGCCCACCGCGAGTGGCTGCGACCCTGGACCGAGATCGATCGAGCGCCGGTGCTCGTCCACGCCGACGACGAGGCCAAGCTGCTGGTCACGCGCTTCCTGCCGGGTGAGCTCGTCGAGGGCCACCCCAGCGAGGGCGAGCCGTGGGCGTACCGAGAAGCCGGTCACCTGCTCGCGGTCTTCCACGCCCAGCTTGCCGTCGAGGACGCGACCTACGAGGCCCGGGCCAACGAGAAGACGCTGGCGTGGCTCAGCAAGCCGCATCGCATCGATGCCCACACCGAGGCGCGCCTGCGCGACGGGGTGACTTCCTGGCCGACGCCGCCGGCGACGTTGGTTCCCACCCACGGTGACTGGCAGCCGCGCAACTGGCTCGTTCACGAGGGTGTCGTGAGCGTCATCGACTTCGGGCGGGCAGACCTGCGACCGGCGTGGACCGACTTCTCGCGGCTGGCGGCCCGGCAGTTCCTGGCGGACCGCGCGCTGGAGGAGGCCTTCCTCGAGGGCTACGGCGACGACCCACGCGATCCGGACGCGTGGCGGCGCGAGCGCATCCGCGAGGCCGTCGCGACCGCCGTCTGGGCGCACCAGGTGGGCGACGAAGCCTTCGAGGAGCAAGGTCACCGCATGATCGCGGACGCCCTCACCGACTGAGGACGACGCTGGGTCCGACGTAGATGTCGCAGCCGGGTGGTGCGTTGAGGATGAGGTCGGCGGCGTGGTGGTCGAGGCGATGGGTGCCGGTGGGGTCGACGAGGTAGCAGAGCCCGTGGGGTGTCTGCCAGAGGTGTCGACCGGGTCCGGCTTGTCGGACGCGGTAGCCGCCGTGGGTCTTCCAGCGGTGGTGTCGGCGGCGGAGGGGGCCGGAGTTGTGAGGTCCGGTCTGGCCAGGAGGTCCGCCGGTGTCGGTGGGGGTGAACGGGCGGGCGTGGTCGAAGTCGACGCTGGCCCGGGTGGCTGTTCTGGGGGCGTAGGGGAAGACGTCGCCGCCGGTGGAGGTCCAGACGTGGTCCTTGAGGGACTCGGGGTGCTCGTAGGCATCGACCCGGCGGCGGATCCGGTGGTCGAGGACCGGCTTCATCGTCACGTCGGCGTGGCCGAGGAGCTCGCTGAGTGCCTGGACGAGCATCGGGCCCTGGGCCTCGACCCGGGCGATGCCGGCCTGCTGCAGGAGGCTGGTGTCTGTGAGGTGCACGAACACCACACCGCGTCCCCGCAGGCAGGCCAGCTGGCGTGTCGACATGGACGCCAGCCGGTCCACGGTCTGCACCAGGTGGGCGGGTGCCCACACGGGGTGCTCGCTTGTCTGGGTCGGCTCGGTGTGGTCGAGGAGGAGCTTGAGCAGGTCGGCGGGGCGAGCCAGCCACCCGAACGCCAGGGACCGCAGCTCGTCCCGGTTGTGGTCGTGGCCGTGCTGGGCGGCCAGGATGTCAGCGACGCGGTCGACCATCGCGTCGATCCAGGCGGCGTCGCCGGCCGTGGTCCTGGCGATGACGCACCGGAAGCCGTTCTCATCAGCCCGTGACAGGGTGACGTAGCGGCGGTGCCGCTCACGCTCACGCTCCATCGCGTGGGTCTCGGGATCGGCCTGCATCACCTTGGCCGCGGTGATCTCGAAGACCGTCGAAGGCGCGTGGCCGGTGATCGCAGCCGCGACAGCCCGGTCCACCACACGGATGTGCTCGAGGGCGAGCCGGCGGGTCAGGACCGCGACCCGGCGACCCACCCACGCATCACATGCGCCGGCGCGGACCTTGGCCCAGGTGAGTGGGAGGCGATGCTGGAGGTCCAGGACATCGGCGACCATCGCCCGGGTGCGCAGCGTGTGCTCGCCGCGAGCCATCGCCAGCTCGGGCAGCGCGTACTCCCGCACCGCTGGGGTGCCCTCGCCACCCGGGCTGACCATCGGGTCCCGCCGACCGCCCTCGACCGGCAGCGGATGACCATGTCGCACCACCCACTCGATTGCCACCTCGAGCTCGGCCACCTCGGCGAGACGCCGGGCCACCACGCCTGCAGCCGCGGCCTCGAGGAGCTCCCGGTTGTCCACCAAGGAGCCGACCGGCGTCGCGCCCACGGTGTCCGTGGGGGCCGCGACGAGGTGAGTGGTGGTCATGACCCATTCTCTCTCGAACGCATGTTCGAAGGCAAGCCCTTTGCCGACCTTGTTGAGCTGCAGTGCTCAGCCCGCGGCGGCGTGTGGCAGGCCGTCGATGGGTTACCACCCAAGGTGTCGTACCCGACGGAAGGACTGAAGTGATGCAGCACGACGCGGACAACCAGCACTCGAGCGGCGGCACGTCCGGCTCGCACGAGCGGAAGATGTACCTCCGCTTCGGCGCCATGATCGCGACCTCCACCGCCGTCATGTATGCGCTCACCTACACGAACCTCTTCGCCTTCGAGCATGCACGGTGGAGCGAGGAACGTGCCTACATGGCGATCCTCATGGGCTCGGCGATGGCGATCATCATGCTGGGGTTCATGTGGGGCTCGATGTACAAGAACGTCAAGGTCAACCTCGCGATCCTCGCCGCGGCGGTGGTCGTCGGCGGCAGCGCGCTCGCCCTCTCCCAGAGCCAGGTCCTGGTGGGCGACGTGGCCTACATGAAGGGCATGATCCCGCACCACTCCATCGCGATCTTGACGAGCGAGCGCGCGGACATCGACGACGTTCGGGTCCAGAAGCTCGCTGAGGACATCAGCAAGGCCCAGGTCAAGGAGATCAAGGAGATGGACTGGCTGATCGACGACATCGCGTCGAACGGCAAGGCCACCAGCGATGAGGAGGCCGGCGACCGACCGGTCCCCGACTTCTCGAAGTGAGATCCGGGTCGCGGGTCAGGACGGCTGACTGATCCGGAGCAGCAACCGCTCGCACTGCTCGATGAGCGCCTGCCGCAGGGGGGCGCCGCGCTCGGCGAACCCGCGCTGCGCCTCGGCGTACTCTCGCTTGCCCTCCGGCGTCTCGATCCGCACCGGGTCCAAGCCGAGGTCGGCGAGGTCGTAGGGAGCCGCGCGCATGTCGAGCACCCTGATGTCGCGGGCGAGCTCGAAGCAGTCTGCGACCAGGTCGCTGGGCACCATCGGGGTGAGGCGGAAGGCGTGCTTGTAGAGGTCCATCCCGGCGTGCAGACACCCAGGCTGCTCGTACGACGCCCGGTCGTCGCGGCCGGGCTGCAGGAGGTTGAGCTCCCGGGCCGGCTCGGTGAAGAACCGGAACGCGTCGAAGTGGGAGCACGCGACGCGGTGCGTCTCGACCACCTCGTCGGTGCCGGAGGAACCCAGGCGCAGGGGCCAGGCGTTGTGGCGCAGCTGGTCGGGGGACTGGCGGTACACCATCGCCCACTCGTGCAGCCCGAAGCACCCGAGCTGTGGCGCGCGACCGGCCGTGGCGGTCAGCAGCTGGTGCAGCTGCTCGACCAGGGGCCGCTGCGAGGCGACGTACGACGTCGCGACCGTCGCCGAGCTGCCGACCCGCTCATATCCCTTGAGGTCGGCGTGCTCGGGAGCATCCTGCAGCTCGACCCCGAAGCCAGGGTGCCAGCGTCGGAGCTGGGCGGGCCGCTGGGAGTAGTAGGTGAAGAGGAAGTCGTGCACCGGGTGCTTCACGCGGTCGGCACGACGAGCCAGGTGCGGCTCGATGAAGACGTCGACGCGGGCAGCGTGCGCCTCGGCCTGCGCCTGCCACTCCTCGCGCGAGAGCGTGGTCGGCCCGTGCACCCTCATGGCAGCCAAGGGTAGGTCGATAGGCTCACCTGGTGCGCATCGCGAGATTCACCACCGGCGACGAGCCCCAGTACGGCGTGGTCACGGGCGAGGTCGACGAGTTCGGCCAGCCCGCCGACGACTCGGTCGTCGTCGCGCTGGCTGGAGACCCGCTCTACGTCGGCATCAAGCTGCTCGAGCAGGAGCACCGCCTCGCCGACGTGCGCCTGCTCGCCCCCATCATCCCGCGCAGCAAGGTCGTCGGCATCGGGCGCAACTACGCCGCCCACGCTGCCGAGATGGGCCACGACCTGCCGACCGAGCCGTTGATGTTCCTCAAGCCCAACACCACCGTCGTCGGGCCCGGTGACCCGATCTTCTACCCCCCGCAGACCAGCGACCTCCACTACGAGGGCGAGCTCGCGGTCGTGATCGGCCGGATCTGCCGTGACGTGCCGGTCGAGCAGGCCACCGACGTGATCTTCGGCTACACGATCGCCAACGACGTGACGGCTCGTGACCTGCAGAAGTCCGACGTGCAGTTCACCCGCGCCAAGGGCTTCGACTCGTTCTGTCCTCTCGGACCGTGGATCGAGACCGATCTCGACCCCCAGGCCTTCGTCGACGGACGGCAGGTCCAGACGTTCCTCAACGGCGACGTCGTCCAGGACGGCTCGACGGCCGACATGGTCTTCGACGTGCCGACCCTGGTCGCCCACGTCTCCAGCGTGATGACGTTGCTGCCCGGCGACGTGATCCTCACCGGCACCCCCGAGGGTGTCGGCCCCATGCAGGTCGGTGACGAGGTCGAGATCTCGATCGCCGGCATCGGTTCCCTGACCAACAAGGTGAGCAAGAGAAATTGAGCACTGCGCCGAGCACGCCCGTCCGCGTCCGCTTCTGTCCGTCCCCGACCGGTTCCCCGCACGTCGGGTTCGCCCGGGCCGCCCTCTACAACTGGGTGTTCGCGCGCAAGCACGGCGGCACCTTCGTGTTCCGCATCGAGGACACCGACAAGGAGCGCAGCACCGCCGAGTCGTTCAACGCGATGGTGGAGACCATGCAGTGGCTGGGCCTCGACTGGGACGAGGGGCCGGGCAAGGGCGGTCCCCACGGCCCCTACCTGCAGTCCGAGCGCACGGACCTCTACCTCGAGGTGCTCGGCCGGCTGCGTGAGTCGTCCTACACCTACGACTGCTTCTGCACCAACGACGAGGTGACCGCTCGCCGCAAGGCGGCCGGGTCGAAGGTCCAGGGGTACGACGGCTTCTGCCGCGACCTCTCCGATGACCAGCGCGCCGCCTTCGAGGCGGAGGGCCGGTCGTCGGTGGTGCGGTTCAGGATGCCCGACGGCTCCGTCACCTGGAACGACCTCGTCCGGGGCGAGGTCACGTTCGAGACCGAGTTCGTCCCCGACTTCGCCCTGTGCCGAGCCAACGGAGACCCGCTCTACACGCTGGTCAACCCGGTCGACGACGCAGCGATGCACATCACCCACGTGCTGCGTGGCGAGGACCTGCTCTCCTCGACTCCCCGCCAGATCCCGCTGCACCGCGCGCTCGTGGAACTGGGCATCTCCGAGGGGGTGCCGGAGTTCGGGCACCTTCCGCTGATCATGGGGGAGGGCAACAAGAAGCTCTCCAAGCGCGACCCGCAGGCCCACCTGTTCATGTACCGCGACGCCGGCTTCCTCCCCGAGGGGCTGCTCAACTACCTCGCGCTGCTGGGCTGGGCGATCGCCGCCGACCGCGACATCTTCACCCTCGACGAGATGGTCGATGCCTTCGACATCGCCGACGTCAACCCCAACCCGGCCCGCTTCGACCTCAAGAAGGCCGAGGCGATCAACGCCGCCCACCTGCGCCTGCTGTCCGTCGAGGACATCACACACCGGGTGCTGCCGTTCCTCAAGGCGAGCGGTGTGGTCTCCGACCCCGTGAGCGACGCCGACGCCCAGCTGCTCGAGCTGGCGATGCCCCTGGTGGCCGAGCGGATCGGCAACCTCACCGAGGCGGTCGACATGCTGGGCTTCCTCTTCGTCGACGAGGCCGAGTTCACCCGCACCGACGAGCTCGACGGCCCCGGCCGCGACGTCGTCAAGGCGGCGTACGACGCCCTCTCGGCGCTCGACACCTGGAGCACTGCCGCGATCGAGGAGGCGTTGCGCGCCGCGCTGGTCGACAAGCTCGGGCTCAAGCCCCGCCTGGCCTTCGGTCCCGTGCGCATCGCGGTGTCCGGGCGCAAGGTCAGCCCGCCGCTGTTCGAGTCGATGGAGCTGCTGGGCCGCGACCGCTCCATGGCGCGGCTGCACGACGCCATGTTCGACGCCGACCCGGACGAGTGATGCCCCCGCTTAGGACCCAACCGCTCGACCCAGGGTTCCGCCCGCTCTACCACCAGCTGCACCGCGTCGGGAGGCCCGGCATCTGGCGTTCCCTGCTGGGAATCCTCACGATCGCGGCGATGATGATGCTGGTGGTGCCTGCCGTCGCCGGGCTGGTGATGTTCGCGGTGCTCATGGCCTCGGGCCAGTCGGTGGACCAGGCCACCGCGACCCTCGACATCACCCGTGAGGTCACCCCGATGGGCCTGGCCCTGGTCAACGTGGTGATCGCGCTGGCGATCCCCGTCGTGTGGCTGGTGACATGGCTGTTCCACCGGTTGAAGCCGCGCTGGATCTCCTCGGTCGCCCCGCGGCTGCGCTGGGGCTACCTGCTGGCCTGCGTGGGCCTGTCAATCGTCGCGCTGCTCGCCAGCTTCGGCGTGGCTCTCCTCCTGCCGACCACGCCCGGGGAGGCGCCGCTGGGGGAGATCAACCAGTTCACCGACCGGACACGGGCCTTCCTGCTCGTCATCGTCCTGCTCACGCCCCTGCAGGCAGCGGGGGAGGAGTACGTCTTCCGCGGCTACTTCACCCAGGCCTTCGGGTCGCTGGTGGCCGGTGAAGCGGTCTCCAAGGCACTCGCGGTGCTGTGTCCGGCGCTGCTGTTCGCACTGGCCCACGGTGCCCAGGACGTGCCGGTCTTCCTCGACCGCTTCGCCTTCGGTGTGGTGGCCGGGATCCTCGTGCTCGTGACGGGTGGGCTGGAGGCCGGGATCGCGATGCACGTCCTCAACAACTTCTTCGCCTTCGGCCTGGCGCTGGCCTTCGGCGACATGACCGAGACGCTCAACGCGACCGTCGCGAGCAACTGGTGGATGATCCTGACGACGCTGACCCAGTCCCTGGTCTACCTCGGCCTGGCGGTGCTGGTCGCTCGGGCGATGGGCCTGGTCGATCGTGGACCTGCGGTGGGGAGCGTTTTGGAGACGTCGCCGGCTCGCGTGTAGTCTTCGGGCCGCGGTTCCTTCACCGGGCCGCGTGGTCATCAGATGGGTCGCCCAGCGATCTGACTGATACCCCCTTGGGGTATGGTGTAATTGGCAACACGGCTGGTTCTGGTCCAGTTGTTCTAGGTTCGAGTCCTAGTACCCCAGCGAGATCGTCATCACCGATGATGATTTTGAGCGGAACCTCGGCTTCGGTTAGAGTTCCACTCGCTTCCCCGCCGCAAGGCGGAGGAGCAGGCAAGCCCCCGTCGTCTAGCGGCCTAGGACGTCGCCCTCTCACGGCGGTAACGCCGGTTCAAATCCGGTCGGGGGTACAAACGCCAGACTTGCGGCCCGCCCGGCCTCGCCGGGCGGGCCGCAGTCGTATTCATGGCGACTCGCCCCTGGGATCGGTGTAGGCGTCTCCGACGCTCACACCTGGAGTCGGTAGCCGAGTCCTGGCTCGGTCACGAAGTGCCGGGGCCGCGCTGGATCCACCTCGAGCTTGCGACGAAGCTGTGCCATGTAGAGCCGCAAGTTGCCCTGCGCGGTCTCGTAGCCGGGACCCCAGACAGCGCTGAGGAGGTCGGCCTGGCTCAGCAGGCGACCCGGGGACTCCAGGAAGGCTTCCAGGAGACGCCATTCGGTCGGCGTCAGGTGCTCCTCGTGCCTCATGCCGTCTCGGGCGACGGTGACGCGTTTGGCGACGACGTCGATCTCAGCGGCGCCGAAGCAGAAAGGGTCGATCTCGTCGGGTCCGGTTCGCCGCGACATCGCGCGCAGGCGCGCCAGGAGCTCGTCCATCCCGAAAGGCTTGGTGACGTAGTCGTCGGCGCCGGCGTCGAGGGCGTCGACCTTGTCTGCGCTGTCGGTGCGCCCGGACAGCACGAGGATCGGCGCCTGGCTGATGGCACGCAGCTGGGCGATGACCTGAATTCCATCGAGGTCGGGCAGACCGAGGTCGAGCACGACGATGTCAGGCTCTGTGCCGCCGGCCCGCGCAAGTGCATCTTCGCCGTCCGACGCGGTGTCGATGTCGTAGCCGCTGGCGCGCAGCGTGATGGCCAAGGTCTCGCGGATGCCGGGCTCGTCATCGACGATCAGGACTCGGGTCATGCGGGGGACTCCTTGCCCGCTGCCTCGAGGTCGAGCACCATCGTGAGGCCGTCTGCTGTCGAGTCCTTCGGCACGAGGGTGCCGCCCATCGCTTCGGTGAGCCCTCGGGCGAGCGCGAGTCCCAGCCCGAGACCGGTGCCTGCGTCGGTGTCGCCGAGGCGCTGGAAGGGAGCGAACACTCGCTCGCGGTCCTCGACCGGAATGCCGGGGCCGCGGTCGGCCACCTGGATCAGGACCCGTCCGGCGTCGGCCTGGGCGATGACGGTCGGTGGCATGCCCGCGGGGGAGAATCTCTGTGCGTTGGTGATGAGGTTCGCGAGCACCCGCTCCAGCAGCACGGGGTCGGCCAGGACGGGCGGAAGATGCTCGTCGATGTCCAGGATCACGCCGCGGGGCTCGACGCCGATGTCGTCCAGCGCACCGGACAAGACGTCGTCCACGGAGACGGCTTGGCGACGCAGGCTCAGCGCGCCGGTCTGGAGGCGACTGAGATCGAGCAGGTCCTCCAGGAGCCCGGCGAGCCGGTCCAGTGCGTGGTCTGCGCGGACCAGCAGTGCGTGCCGATCCTCGGCCGTGAGGTCGACGGCGGTGCTGCGGAGCCCGGAGACGCCGGCCTTCGCCACGGCGAGGGGGGTGCGGAGGTCGTGGCCGACCGCGGCGAGGATCGCGGTGCGCAGGTGTGCGGCTGCTGCGTTCGTCTCGGCGCGCGCCGCGGATTCGGCCGCCTGCTGGGTGCGCCGCGCAGCAAGGTCGACGGCCCAGCTGACCAGGACGGCCACGAGCACGAAGGTCACCACACTGACGACGTTCTCGGGGTCGGCGATCGACCAGTGGTGATACGGCGGGACGAAGAAGAAGTTGATGGCCACCGACCCGGCCAGTCCGGCCACGATCGCCGGGCCACGGCCACCGAGCAGCGCGATGACGACAGTGAGCAGGAGAAACGTGGGCATCGTGGTGGCCAGGGCCAACGAGTCACGGAACGGCACCAGAGCGAGCGTGAGGCCCGGGATCGCGCACGCAGCCAGCAGGTAGCCCCGCCGTCGGCGGGAGGGGCTGAGGCTGCTGGTTCCGAGCACGACCCAAGTGTGCCGTCCCATCGCGTGGTCGTCCGCCATCGGTGTTAGGAGTTCGTTAGGACCGGCACAGTGCACGATCGCGCCACCTTGAATGGAGGCGCGCCCCGGGTCCATCCCGGCTGCGGAGCCACGTGGGGACACCAGAAGGGAGCGTCGATGACCGAGGTTCTCATTGTCATCGGCGCGCTGCTGGTCTTCTGCATCCTCACGTTCGGCGCGGCGTGGCTCATGGCTGGCTGGGTGGGTGAGACACCGCTCTGGTGGCGCCGCAAGAGGAGCAACCACAGATGAGGGCCCGCCGCGACGTCCTCGCTGAGGGCAGGGCCAGACGTGCCTGGCTGCGTCATCCGGCGCAGCTCGTGGTTGCGGGTTTCCTCGTCGCGATCCTGGCCGGCACGCTGTTGCTGATGCTCCCTCTTGCCCGTAGCGGGCCCGGCGGTACGGGCTTCCTCACCGCCCTCTTCCATGCCACCAGTGCCGTGTGCGTGACCGGCCTCGTCACCGTGGACACGCCGGTCTACTGGTCGACTTTCGGCGAGGTGCTCATCCTGGCCCTGATCCAGGTCGGTGGATTCGGGATCATGACGCTGGCCTCGTTGCTTGCGATGCTGGTGTGGCGCCGGCTCGGTCTGCGCTCGCGGATGACCGCAGCGGTCGAGACGAAGGCGATCGGCATCGGCGAGGTCCGCACCGTGATCCGCGGGGTCCTGGTGATCACCGTTGTCATCGAGCTCCTCACCGCCACGTTGCTCACGTTCCGATTCGCCCTGGCGTACGACGAGGGCTGGGGGCGGGCGGCCTACCTGGGCGTGTTCCACGCGGTGTCGGCGTTCAACAACGCCGGCTTCGCGCTCTACAGCGACAGCCTGATCGGTTTCGTCGATGACCCGTGGGTGTGCCTGCCCATCGCGCTCGCGGTGATCGCCGGTGGCCTCGGGTTCCCGGTATGGCTCGAGCTCATCCGCCACGGGGCCGTGTGGCGGGCCTGGAGCCTGCACACCACGATGACGGTGTCCACGACGGTCGTGCTGCTCGTCGTCGGCACCGTGTTCGTCACTGCGAACGAGTGGGGCAACCCCGGCACCCTGGGCTCGCTGGACACCCCGGGTCGCATACTCGCCGGCTTCTTTCACTCCGTCATGCCCCGCACCGCCGGATTCAACGCCATCGACTACGCCCAGGCACGCGACGGCACCCTGCTCGGCACCAGTGCGCTGATGTTCATCGGCGGCGGCTCGGCCGGGACCGCTGGTGGCATCAAGATCACGACCTTCGTGCTGTTGTTCTGGGTGATCTGGGCCGAAGCGCGTGGCGAGCGCGACGTCGAGGTGCACGGACGACGCATCGATGACCGGGCCATCCGTCAGGCACTCACCGTCGCGCTGCTCGGTGTGGGTGCCGTCATGACGGCGACTCTCGCTCTCGTCGAGATGACCGACCACGCCCTCGACCTCGTCCTCTTCGAGGCCGTGTCGGCGTTCGCCACCGTGGGACTCTCCGCCGGCATCACCGACGACCTTCCAGCTGCCGGGCAGCTCATCCTCATCGGTCTGATGTTCCTCGGTCGCCTCGGTCCGATCACTCTCGTCTCCGCCCTCGCGCTGCGAGAGCGCGGCAGGCTCTACCGACTCCCGGAAGGACGGCCCCTCATTGGGTAAGCACCGCACGAACGGAGTCGTCGTGATCGGCCTGGGCCGCTTCGGGCGCTCCCTCGCACTGGAACTCGTCGCGCAGGGTGAGGAGGTCCTCGGCATCGATGGCGACCCCAAGATCGTCGCCGCCCTCGCTGGCAGGCTCACCCATGTGGTCGAGGCCGACTCCACCAACGAGGACGCGATGCGCCAGCTCTCGGTCGGAGAGTTCTCCCGGGCAGTGATCGGCGTGGGCACCAACCTCGAGGTCAGCATCCTGTCCGCATCGATCGCTCTCGAGCTCGGCGTCCAGAACGTCTGGGCCAAGGCGATCAGCGCGTCCCACGCCAAGATCCTCGAAAAGCTCGGCGTCCACCACGTCGTCCGCCCCGAGCACGACATGGGCAAGCGGGTCGCGCACCTCGTGCGCGGCGAGGAGATCCTCGACTACATCGAGTTCGACGAGGGCTACGCCTTCGCCAAGTCGCCGGCTCCGCGGGCCCTGCACGGCCGCAGCCTCCAGGGATACGGCGTCCGCCAGGAGTTCGGGATCACCGTCGTCGCAGTGAAACGTCTCGGTCAGACCTTCGCGTACGCCACACCCGAGAGCGTCATCCGTGAAGGCGACCAGGTTGTGGTGTCCGGACCGGCGGACAAGGTCGAGGCCTTCTGCAACCTTCGCTGACCCCGGACGACCGCTCGTATTCATGGCTGCCGGGTGGGTACCGCGCTCCCCATGAAGGCACTGACCTGGCACGGCAAGCGCGACGTCCGAGTGGAGGAAGTGCCCGATCCACGGATCGAGGAGCCGACCGACGCGATCATCAAGGTCACCTCGACCGCGATCTGTGGTTCGGACCTCCACCTCTATGAAGTGCTCGGACCCTTCCTCACCCCGGGCGACATCCTCGGGCACGAGACCATGGGCATCGTCGAGGAGGTGGGCAGCGGCGTCGAGAACCTCCAGCCGGGTGACCGCGTGGTGGTGCCGTTCAACATCTCCTGCGGCTCCTGCTTCATGTGCGACCGCGGACTCTTCGCGCAGTGCGAGACCACGCAGGTGCGCGAGCTGGGCAAGGGTGCGCGCCTGTTCGGCTACACCTCCCTCTACGGAGCCGTCCCCGGCGGCCAGGCGGAGTACCTCCGCGTCCCCCAGGCGCACTTCGGCCCGATCAAGGTGCCCGAGGAGCACCCCGACGAGCGCTGGCTCTTCCTCTCCGACATCCTTCCGACCGCGTGGCAGGCCGTGGAGTACGCCGACGTCGAGCCCGGCGGCACACTCGCGGTCCTCGGTCTCGGACCCGTCGGACAGCTCGCGGTGCGCTGTGCCCGCGCCATGGACGTGGAGCGTGTCATCGGCGTCGACCCCGTCCCCGAGAGGCGGGCTCTGGCAGCCAAGTACGGCGCCGAGGTCCTCGACCCGGCCGACGTGGGTGACGTCGCCGAGGCCCTCATCGAGATGACGAGCGGTCGCGGACCGGAGGGCGTGGTCGACGCCGTCGGGATGGAGGCGCACGGCTCGCCGGTCGCAAAGGTCGCCCAGAGCGCGGTCGGGCTGCTCCCTGACGCCGTCGCCAGGCCGTTGACCGACAAGATGGCCATCGATCGCCTGTCGGTGCTCCGCGCGGCGCTCAAGGGAGTGCGGCGGGGCGGCACGGTCTCGATCAGCGGGGTCTACGGAGGCGAGGTCGATCCGCTGCCGCTGATGGAGATGTTCGACCGCGGCATCCAGGTCCGGATGGGCCAGTGCCACGTCAAGAGATGGATCGACGAGCTGATGCCCCACGTCCAGGACGAGGCCGACCCCCTCGGCACCCAGGACCTGACCACCCACAGGGTTCCGCTCTCGGAGGCGCCGCGGATGTACGAGCTGTTCCAGAAGAAGGAGGACGGCTGCATCAAGGTCGTCCTCGAGCCCTGACATGGCTGCGCACCCTCTCTCGCGCGCAGCGGGCGCGCTGCCCGGCGCCGCACTGGCGGCAGCCGCCGGGGTGACTGGAGCCCTGCGCCGCGACAAGGCGCTGCACCCCCAGGGGCGGCTGGGCGCCGGCACCCTGCAGATCACCAGGCCCGACCCCACCCTCGGCCCTCCGGTGCTCGCGGGCGTCGGGGACCATCCGTGCGAGCTGCGGTGGTCGCGTGCGATGGGTCTCCCCACGAGCTGGCCCGACATCGAGGGCCTCGCCCTCCGCCTGCCGGGCCTCGGCGTGCAGGGCGATGCCGACCTGCTGTTCGCCAGCACGGGCGAGCACGCGTGGTCGCGCTACCTGCTCACGCTGCGGCCGCCTCGGGTGTACGGCGTGCTGACGACCTTGCTGCCCGTCCGAGCCGCAGGTGGTCCCCTGACGTTCCGTCTGGTCCCGGGGAGCGGAGCAGGCGGTGAGGTCCCGCCGGCGTCGTACGACCTCGAGGTCGCGCGAGGCACCGGCTCCTGGCACGCGGTAGGCCGCATCGACGCAGAGTGGTCCGAGGTCGACACGACCGAGCGCTACGACCCGGTCACCCACGCCCTGGCCGGGACCGAGCAGTACCCGCTGGTCTCGGCGATGCGCGAACCGGCCTACGTCGCGGCCCGCTTGGCTGCCAGGCTCCCCAGACGTTCGGCGAGCAGGACAGCAGCCGGTCCCACCTGATGGCCGAGGCGCAGGCACTCGGGCGGGGCCGAGTCCTGGGCGCTGCCACCCACGGCCACGATCGTGCCGGGTCGTGCCGCCGAGATCGCGGAGACAACCTGGTAGAGCGCGTCGACATCGGCGTCGTCCGACAGGGCCAGCACCGCGCAGGCGACCGGCCGCGCGGCCACGGCTGCCTGCCACGCACTCACGGGGACGTCGGCGCCGAGATAGGTCGTGGCCAGGCCGAGTCGGCGCGCAGCAGTCGCGAACGACAGGAGGCCGAGCTCGTGCCGTGATCCGGGGGGCAGACCCACCACGACGTTGGGTGTGGAGGCACCGAGGACGTTGCCCCCCGCGGCGTCGTAGGACGCGGACAGCCGACGAGCAATGCTGTAGGAGACGAGGTGCTCCCCGGCCACGCTCACCCGGCCCGCCTCCCAGGCGCTGCCGAGGTCCTGCAACGAGGGCATCAGCCACCCGTCGACCGCGGACTCGAACGAAGCCGTGCTGAACCTCTCGTCGAGGAGGGCAGTCAGGCTGGCCACGTCGTAGGACTCCGCCATCGCCACGAGCGACTGGTCGGAGGGGCGCGGCACTCTCTCGACGGGAGCCGCCGCACGACGGAGGGCCTCCTCCGCCGCGGCTCGCACCGACCATCCCTCTGTGATCAGGGCCTGCATGATGCTGAGCTCGCGCACGGCGTGCTCGTCGTAGAGCCGGTAGCCGGAGTCGGTCCGTTGCGGCGACCCGATCCCGTAGCGACGCTCCCAGGACCTCAACGTCGAGACGCTCACGCCGACCTGCTCGGCGGCACGCTTGATGGTGTACATCGTTCGCGGTCAGCGACCTGCGTCGCCGAGGACGTCGAGCAGCCGCTGCTCGGCCTCGTCCCCGAGTCGCTTGAAGGCGGGAGCCATGAGTGGCGCGACCAGGCGAGCAAGACCCTTGAAGTCGAACCGTGCGTGGTAGGTCAGCTCGGTCCCTCCTGAAGCGGTCGGCATCAGGGTCATCGTGTCATGGGCGACGACCGTCTTGTTCTCGCCCCTCAGCCGCAGGGTGCGTGGCGCCTGGACCTCCTCGACCACGTAGGTGAGCTCGGTCTCGCGACCCAGGAACTTCGACACGTTGTGGTAGCGCGTACCGACGCCGCCGTCGCCGGACACCAGCGTGGTGGAGACCGTGCCCGGGTCCCACTCGGTCGTCGTCGTGAAGTCCTGGAGGTAGGCGAAGACCTCGTCGTGCGGACGGCTGACAGTCATCGTGCGTCGGATCTCCACGGCAGTCTCCTTGTTGGACAAACCTTTGACAAACCTTGTGCAGAGACTATACCTTCTTGGCAAGCGGGTGGGCAATCCGCAGGGGCGACCGGCTCCGAAGCACTTCTACACACACGACTCGAGGAGTCCGCATGACCACCACGGCCGTCATCGGCGCAGGCGTCTCAGGGCTGACCGCCGCCCACGTCCTGGCGGGCAGCCGCGACGTCACCCTCTTCGAGGCGGACGGCCGTCTCGGCGGCCACGCCCACACCCACGACGTCCCCTCGGGCGCGGGCGGCCTGCTCGCGGTCGACAGCGGGTTCATCGTCCACAACGAACGCACCTACCCCCACCTGCTCCGGCTCTTCCGCGAGCTCGGGGTGGAGACCCGGCCGACCGAGATGAGCATGAGCGTCACCTGCTCCTCGTGCGGCCTGTCCTACGCCGGCGGCCGCGGCGCGGGCGGCATCCTCGCCCAGCCCTGGCGCGCCGCCGACCCACGGTTCCTTCGCACCCTCAGCGAGGTGCCGCGCTTCCACCGGGCCGCGCGGGCGCTGCTGGCCACCGAGGGCGCCGAGACGACCTGGGGCGAGTTCCTCGCCGAGGGCGGCTACTCCGACCACTTCGTCCACCACTTCGCCGTACCCCTCGTCTCCTGCGTGTGGTCCTCGGCCGACGCCGACGCGCTGGCCTACCCCGCGCGCCACCTCTTCCAGTTCCTGGACCACCACGGGATGCTCAGCGTGAAGGGCTCGCCGACCTGGCGGACCGTCGTGGGAGGGTCTCGCGTCTACGTCGAGCGGCTGGCCGCGCTGCTCCCCGACGTACGACGCTCGTCCCCGGTCGTGGCCGTGACGCGGCACGCCGACGGGGTGGACGTGATGACCGCCGGCGGCGAGGTGTCGACCTTCGACCAGGTCGTCGTGGCGACCCACGCCGACCAGGCGCTGGCGCTGCTCGCGGACGCCACGGCGCAGGAGAAGCAGGACCTCGACGCCATCACCTACTCCGTCAACCACACCGTCCTCCACCGGGACGAGTCGTTGCTGCCGGCCCGTCGGGCCGCGCGGGCGTCCTGGAACCACCGCACCAGCTGCGGTGGCCCTCTCGCGGATCGTGGTGTGACGGTGAGCTACTGGATGAACCGCCTGCAGGGCCTGCCCGCTGGCGACGACCTGGTCGTCACGCTCAACGGAGCCGGCCTGGTCGACCCCTCCAAGGTCGTCGCCGAGATGAGCTACGCCCACCCCGTATTCACCACCGAGGCGGTGGCTGCCGCGCAGCGTCTGCGGTCGGCGGGTGGCGAGCGCCTCGCCTTCGCCGGCGCCCACCTGGGCTGGGGATTCCACGAGGACGGCTGCCGCTCCGGCGTGGAGGCTGCCGCGTCCCTGGGTGTCAGCTGGTGAGCGCGCTCGACGCCCCGCAGGTGCCCGCGCTCGTGGTCGGCACGGTCAGCCACGTGCGCCGTGCTCCGATGCGCCATGCCTTCGAGAACGCCCACTACCAGTGGCTGGTCGACCTCGACGCGCTGCCGCGGTTCAGGGGCCCTCTGCGGTGGCTGGCCCGGTTCGACGCACGGGACCACCTCGACGGCGGACGTCTCGGGGGTGGAATCCGTGGAGACCTGAGCCGGTGGCTGGCGGGCCGCGGGGTCGTGGTCGAGCCCGGGGACAGGGTCCTCATGCTGGCCCACGCCCGGGTCCTCGGCCACGTGTTCGACCCGCTGACGGTCTTCTGGTGCCTGCGCGCGGACGGCTCGCCGCGTGCGGTGGTGTTCGAGGTGCACAACACCTACGGCGAGCGCCACGCCTACCTCGTCGAGGCCGACGAGCGTGGTCGCGCCCGGCTCGACAAGGAGTTCTACGTCTCGCCCTTCAACGACACCAGCGGCACCTACGACCTGGCGTGGCGCCTCACGTCCGACCAGGTACTGGTGAGCATCTCCCTCGAGCGGGCGGGCTCGCGGGTCTTCACCGCGGTGACGACCGGACGTCCCGTGCCCGCCACGACGAGCACCGTCCTGCGCACGTCCGCCCGCCACCTCTTCATGACCCACCGCGTGAGCCTGCTGATCCGCTGGCACGGCATCCGCCTCTGGCTCGCCCGACTCCCCATCCAGCCCAGACCCGCGCACTCCCAGGAGGCAGTTCGATGACCACGCTGACCACAGCCCCGACACGGCTTCCCGTGGCAGTGCCCTCAGGCCTGCGCGCCGGCGTGGCACGTCGGATCCTCCGGGCGGTGGCGGGCCGCGTCCCCGTGGACGTGCGACTTCCCGACGGCTCGCTCCTCGCCGGCGGGGCGGGGGAGCCCGGACGCCCCGTGCTCGAGCTCGTGCGACCGGAAGCGTTCTTCCGCCGCGTCTCCGAGCACCCGAAGATCGGCATCGGCGAAGGCTACATGGCCGGAGACTGGCGGCCGGCTGCCGGCACCGACCTGGCCGAGGTGCTGCTGCCCTTCGCCGAGCGGATGACCACCGCGGTTCCGCCGGCGCTCGCGCGTCTGCGCCGGGTGGTCGACCGACCGATCCCCAGGGCGCAGCGCAACTCGCTCGAGGGCTCGCGCCGCAACATCGAGGCCCACTACGACCTGAGCAACGACCTCTTCGCCGCCTTCCTCGACGAGACCATGAGCTACAGCTCGGCGCTGTTCGAGGAGTCCCTGCCCTTCCACGACCAGGACCTGGCCCTGGCCCAGGTCCGCAAGGTGCACGCGATCCTCGACCTCGCGCACGTCGGTGCCGGAAGCCGGGTGCTGGAGATCGGCACCGGGTGGGGCACTCTCGCCATCGAGGCGGCCCGGCGCGGCGCGGAGGTGACCACCGTGACTCTCTCGCGCGAGCAGGCCGACCTGGCGCAGGGGCGTGTCGAGGCCGCCGGGCTCGCACACCTGGTCGACATCCGGCTGCAGGACTACCGCGAGGTCTCAGGCACGTACGACGCCGTGGTCAGCGTCGAGATGATCGAAGCCGTGGGCGAGGAGTACTGGCCCACCTACTTCGAGGCCATCGACCGGCTCCTCGCCCCGGGCGGGGTCGCAGCGGTGCAGGCGATCCTCATGGCCCACGACCGCTACCTGGCCACACGGCGCTCCTACGGCTGGATCCAGAAGCACATCTTCCCCGGCGGGATGATCCCCTCGGTCCAGGCCATCACGACGACCGCGGACAAGCACACCCGGCTGCGGGTCGACCGGGTGCACGCCTTCGGTCCGCACTACGCCGAGACGCTGCGGCGCTGGCGCTACGCGTTCGACGCGGCCTGGCCCGAGATCAACCGCCTCGGGTTCGACGAGACCTTCCGCCGGAAGTGGGAGTTCTACCTGGCCTACTGTGAGGCGGGATTCGACTCCGGCTACCTCGACGTCGCGCAGGTGCGACTGACCCGCCGGGGACGGGAGGGACGGGCATGAGCAACGATGACGTGGTCAACGGCCGGCGTTTCTGGCTGGTCGGTGCCAGCAGCGGCATCGGTGCGGCCCTCGCGCGCGAGCTGCGCGCTCGCGGAGCCCACGTGGCGATCAGCGCCCGCAAGGCCGAGGACCTCCACGAGGTCGCCGGTGGCGACATGGTCGTCGTACCCCTCGACGCGACGGACCGGCAGGCCGTCAGCGCGGCCGAGGGCGAGGTCAGGGCCGCCCTGGGAGGCCTCGACACGGTCGTGTGGTGTGCCGGCTACTGGGAGCAGTTCGACGCTGCGCGGTGGGACGCCGACTCCTTCCAGCGCCACGTCGAGGTCAACCTGCTCGGGCTCAACAACGTGCTGGCCGCCGTCGTCCCGCCGATGGTCGACGCCGGGCACGGCCACCTGGTCGGCATCGCCTCCGTCGCGGGCTACCGCGGACTCGCCGGCGCCGAGGCCTACGGGGCCACCAAGGCCGCCCAGATCAACCTGCTCGAGGGTCTGCGCGCCGCGCTCAGGCGCCACGGCGTGCGGGTCACCACCGTCTGCCCCGGGTTCGTCCGCACTCCCATGACCGACACCAACGACTTCCCGATGCCGTTCATGGTGGAGGCGGAGGAGGCTGCGCGCACGATTGCCGACGGCCTCGAGGCGCAGCGCACCGAGATCGTCTTCCCGCTCCCGATGGCGATCATGATGAAGGTCGCGCGCGTCGTGCCCGTGCGCGTGTGGTCGGCCATCACGACCAGGATCGGCAACCCGGCGGACGGATGACCGCGATCGTGTGGCTCAGGCGCGACCTGCGCCTCCACGACCACCCTGCCCTGGCTGCCGCAGCCGAAGCGGGCCTCGTGCTGCCGCTCTTCGTCCGCGACCCGCGCTTGGCGGGAGCCGGCGACGCGCGCCGCAGCCGCCTGGAGGCGTCGCTCGCGGCCTTCGACGTCGCCACTGACGGGGCCCTCGTGGTGCGCACCGGCAACCCCGCCGTGGTCGTGCCTGAGGTGGCAGCGGAGGCAGGCGCGCGCAGCGTGCACGTCACGGGCGAGTTCACCCCCTTCGCCCTGGCCCGGGACCGGCAGGTCGCGCAGGCCCTCGACTCGGACGGGATCTCGATGCACGCCGGCGGGACGCCGTACGCCGTGCGTCCCGGCACCCTGCTGACCGGGGGCGGTACGCCCTACCAGGTCTTCACGCCGTTCTCCCGGGCGTGGCACGGCCACGAGGTCGCCCCGCCCGAGCCTCGTCCTGCCGGCCTGCGCTGGCGACGGACGGTGGAGTCCGAGCGCCTCGACGAGGGGCTCGTGGACCACGGGCGGTCGTTCGGCCCGGTGGGGGAGGAGGCGGCGCTCGCTCGGTGGCGCGAGTTCCTCGAGGACGGCCTCGAGCACTACGCCGAAGGGCGGGACAGGCCCGACCTCGACGGGACCAGCCAGCTCTCCGTCCACCTGAAGCACGGCGAGATCCACCCGCGCACGCTGCTCGCCGACGTGGCCGCGCACCCGGCCGCTCGGTCGACGGGCGCGCGCACCTTCGTGACCGAGCTCGCCTGGCGGGAGTTCTACGCCGACGTCCTCTGGCACCGACCGGACTCCGCGTGGGCGGACCTGCGCGACTCGCTGACGCGGATGTCGTACGACACCCAGGTCGAGACCGAGCCGTTGGTCGAGGCATGGCGCGCCGGCCGGACAGGCTTCCCGTTCGTCGACGCCGGGATGCGCCAGCTGCTCGAGACCGGCTGGATGCACAACCGGCTCCGGATGGTGACCGCCAGCTTCCTCGCCAAGGACCTCCACGTCTGGTGGCCGGTGGGCGCGCGCCACTTCCTCGACCACCTCGTCGACGGCGACCTCGCCTCCAACAACCACGGCTGGCAGTGGGTCGCAGGCACGGGCACGGACGCGTCGCCCTACTTCAGGGTCTTCAACCCCGTCACCCAGGGGACGCGGTTCGACCCCCAGGGCGACTTCGTACGCCGCTGGGTCCCCGAGCTGGCCCACCTCGAGGGCCGTCAGGCCCACGAGCCCTGGCGGCACGCGGACGGCTACGCCCACGGCTACCCCGAGCGGATCGTGGACCACGACCATGAGCGGGTCGAGGCGCTCGAACGCTACGAGCAGGCCCGGTCGACCGCCTGACTCGCAGTGTCCGATTTCCGCCGGTCGAGGGGTCGGGCACCGGGCATGATGGGCACATGACCGCAAGCACCGTCGACCTGGATCCCGCATCCTGCTACCGCGCGGTGAAGAGCCGGGACCGGCGGTTCGACGGGGTCTTCTACACCGCGGTGCGCACGACCGGGATCTACTGCCGCCCGTCCTGTCCCGCCCGGACGCCGGCCTTTGCCAACGTCTCCTTCCACCCGACCGCGGCCTCGGCGCAGTCGGCCGGCTACCGCGCCTGCAAGCGGTGCATCCCCGACGCCACGCCGGGGAGCCCGGGGTGGGACGTGGCCGCCGACGTCGCCGGACGCGCCATGCGGCTCATCAGCGACGGGGTGGTGGACCGGGAGGGCGTCGACGGCCTGTCCCGTCGGCTCGGCTACACCTCGCGCCACCTCTCCCGGCTGCTCACCCGCGAGCTCGGTGCGGGCCCCCTGGCCCTGGCGCGGGCCAGGCGGGCCCAGACGGCGCGGAGCCTGGTGGAGTCCACCGACCTCAGGCTGACCGACGTGGGGTTCGCGGCGGGCTTCTCCAGCATCCGTCAGTTCAACGAGACGATGCGCGAGGTCTACGGCTCCTCACCCACGCAGCTCCGCGGGCGCCGTCGCCACGGCCGCCCCGCCTCGGGGACGGTGTCGTTCCGGTTGGCCGTCCGCACCCCCTTCGAGGGTCGGTCGCTGCTCGAGTTCCTCGCGGTCCGTGCGGTGCCGGGTGTCGAGGTGGCCGACGAGTCGTCGTACTCCCGCACACTGTCTCTGCCCCACGGTCACGGGACGGTGCGCCTGGAGCTGGCCGACCTCCTGGCCGACGGCGGGGTCGGACAGGTGTCGGCGACCTTCGAGCTCAGCGACCTGCGCGACACCTCGGCGGCGGTCGAACGGACCCGGCGACTGCTCGACGCCGACTGCGACCCCGTCGCCGTCACCGAGGCGCTCGCCAGCGACCCGGTGATCGGCCCGCTCGTACGACGACACCCCGGCCTGCGCGTGCCCGGCCACGTCGACGGGGCGGAGCTGGCAGTCCGTGCCGTTCTCGGCCAGCAGGTCAGCGTCGCGCGCGCCCGAGGGATGGCAGAAGGCCTGGTCGCCGAGCACGGGGTCGCGATCGAGACCGGGACGGACGGGCTGACCCGGCTCTTCCCCACAGCCGCAGCGCTCGCGGGGCTGGCTCCCGAGGACTTCCCGATGCCTCGTGCCCGGGGCCGGGCCCTCCTCGCGCTCTGCGCAGCCGTCGCGGACGGCCAGGTCGCGCTCGACCGGGGTGGCGACCGGGTCGCCGTACGGGACTCCCTCCTCGCCATCCCCGGCATCGGACCCTGGACGGCCGACTACATCGCCCTGCGCGCCCTCGGCGACCCCGACGTCTTCCTCCCCACCGACGTCGGCATCAGACATGCCCTGGCCGCACTCGGTGCCGACCCGGCCGACGCGGCCACGCTGAGCGAGGAGTGGCGTCCCTGGCGCTCCTACGCGCAGCTCCAGCTCTGGCACTCCCTGTCCACTCCCGAAGGAGAACGTTGATGTTCACCGTGATGCCCTCGCCGATCGGCGACCTGCGCATCGTCGCGCGCGACGAGGCGATCGAGGCGATCGAGTTCACTCCGTTCCGCCCGCCGGCGGACGGGCGGCCGCTCGGTCCGCGCCTCGACGACGACCTGTTGTTGCGGGAGGCGGTCCGCCAGCTCGACGCCTACTTCGCTCGCGACCTCAAGGAGTTCGACCTCCCGCTGGCGCCGCAGGGGACCGAGTTCCAGCAGCGCGTCTGGGAGCAGCTGCGGGCCATCGGCTACGGCGAGACCGCTTCGTACGGCGCGATAGCCCACCGGCTCGGGATGACCAACGCCGCGTCGCGCGCGGTGGGCCTGGCCAACGGCCGCAACCCGATCCCGGTGGTGGTGCCCTGCCACCGGGTCATCGGCGCCAACGGGACGTTGACCGGCTATGCCGGCGGCCTGGAGCGCAAGCAGGCGCTGCTCGACCTGGAGCGCTCCGGCACGCTCTTCTGAGGGAGCGGTCTCAGCCTTCGCTGCCGGAGGCCCCGCCGAGGGCCCTGCCGATGGCCACGCCGACGAGCGCGGGGGCCAGCACCAGCGAGCCCATGAAGACCATCAGGAAGGCATCGACCTGGAGGCGTTCGGAGACGGTCATGCTGTCGTCGGACTCGACCAGCGCCAGGCCGACCAGCCACAGCACGCCGAAGACGACCGCGACCACGGCCCAGACGGCCGTCGCCGTGGCGGCGCCCCTGGCGCGACCGTCGACGATGCCCCACAGGCCGCAGGCCAGCGCCACGAGCGCGAACGCGAGGAGCCCGGCGCCGATGTTGGCGTCCTGCTCCCCGGGGAAGAGGTAGGGCATGGCTGCGTAGTAGGCGGTGAGCAGGACGCCCAGTACGACCAGGCGCAGGACGACGGCGAGGAGATGGGTCATGCGGCCAGCGTGCGCCGCAGGTGGCGGCGTGGCATCCGTCGTCGTACTCAGCCGCGCTATTCGGCCGCAGCGCGGCGCAGCGACTCCGAGAGTCTCTCGGCAGCGGCCAGGACGGCCGGAGCGTGCATGCGACCGGGCTGGCGGGAGAGCCGCTCGAGCGGGCCGGAGACCGAGACGGCGGCGATGATCTTGCCGCCGGGGGAGCGCACCGGGGCGGAGACGGAGGCGACGCCCTGCTCGCGCTCACCGACTGACTGGGCCCAGCCGCGGCGCCTGATCCCCGACAGCGCGGTCGCTGAGAACGCGGCGTTCTGGAGGCCTCGGTGCATGCGGTCGGGGTCTTCCCACGCGAGCAGCACCTGGGCGGCCGACCCGGCGCGCATGGTGAGCTGTGATCCGACCGGGATCGTGTCGCGCAGGCCCGAGGGACGCTCGGCAGCGGCGACGCACACACGGTGCTCGCCCTGCCGGCGCCACAGCTGGGCGGACTCGCCGGTGATGTCGCGCAGCCGCGCGAGCACGGGGCCGGCCGCCGCGAGGAGCCGGTCCTCGCCGGCGGCGGCGGAGAGCTCGGAGAGCCGTGGCCCCAGCACGAAACGGCCCTGCATGTCTCGCGAGACGAGGCGGTGGTGCTCGAGCGCCACTGCCAGCCGGTGGGCCGTCGGTCGCGCGAGGCCCGTTCCCGCCACCAGACCTGCCAGCGTGGCGGGTCCGGCCTCGAGCGCGGCCAGCACCAAGGCGGCCTTGTCGAGTACCCCTACCCCAGATCCGTTGTCCATATTGCGATATTCCCATCTCAGATCATGGGATGCAAGGCCTATTCTTGGTGAACACAGACACAGCACGTGACAACGCGTCGAACCTGCTCCGAGACCCGGAGCGCCGGCCCGTCACGGTAGCCGACGAAGGAGCCGCACGGCATGGCAACGAGCCCCAGGACATTGGCCGAGAAGGTGTGGGACGAGCACGTCGTCCGCACCGCACCGGGTGAGCCGGACCTGTTGTTCATCGACCTCCACCTCCTGCACGAGGTGACCTCGCCCCAGGCCTTCGACGGGCTCCGGCTGGCCAACCGTGCGGTCCGCAGGCCCGACCTGACCCTTGCGACCGAGGACCACAACGTCCCGACGCTCGACTGGGACAAGCCGATCAAGGATCCGGTGAGCCGCACGCAGGTCGAGACGCTGCGCAAGAACGCCGCGGAGTTCGGGGTCCGCCTGCACCCCCTCGGTGACGTCGAGCAGGGCATCGTGCACGTCGTCGGTCCTCAGCTGGGCCTGACCCAGCCGGGCATGACCATCGTCTGCGGCGACAGCCACACGTCCACGCACGGCGCCTTCGGAGCGATCGCCTTCGGCATCGGCACGTCCGAGGTCGAGCATGTCCTGGCGACGCAGACGCTCACCCAGGCCAAGCCCAAGACCATGTCGGTGACCGTCAACGGCTCGCTGCCTGCCGGGGTCACGGCCAAGGACCTCGTTCTCACGCTCATCGCCCACACCGGGACCGGCGGTGGCCAGGGCTACATCGTGGAGTACCGCGGCCAGGCCATCGAGGAGCTCTCGATGGAAGGACGCATGACGGTCTGCAACATGTCGATCGAGTGGGGTGCGAAGGCCGGCATGATCGCGCCCGACCAGACCACCTTCGACTACATCGAGGGCAAGCCCGAGGCCCCCAAGGGAGCCGACTGGGACGCCGCGGTCGCCCACTGGAAGACGCTGGTCACCGACGAGGACGCCGTCTTCGACAAGGAGATCGTGCTCGACGCGACGACCATGGCGCCCTTCGTGACGTGGGGGACCAACCCCGGCCAGGGGGTCCCGCTCAGTGCCGAGGTCCCCAGCCCCGACGACTTCGACGAGCCGACCGACAAGATCGCCACCGAGAAGGCCCTCGAGTACATGGGCCTCGAGGCCCGCACCCCGATGCGTGAGATCGCCATCGACACCGTCTTCGTCGGGTCCTGCACCAACGGCCGCATCGAGGACCTCCGCCTCGCAGCCCAGATCCTCGAGGGCCGCAAGGTCGCCGACAACACCCGCCTGCTCGTCGTGCCGGGCTCGGTCCGCGTGCGACTCCAGGCCCAGGAGGAGGGCCTCGACAAGATCTTCGTCGAGGCCGGCGCAGAGTGGCGAGGAGCCGGCTGCTCCATGTGCCTGGGCATGAACCCCGACCAGCTCGCCCCCCAGGAGCGAAGTGCGTCGACCTCCAACCGCAACTTCGAGGGTCGTCAGGGCAAGGGTGGGCGCACCCACCTGGTGTCGATCCCCGTGGCTGCCGCCACCGCCGTTCGCGGCACCCTGTCGTCGCCCGCCGACCTGGACTGACGAGGAGCCCTCATGGACAAGTTCACCACCCACACCGGCGTCGGCGTCCCACTGCGACGCAGCAACGTCGACACCGACCAGATCATCCCGGCGGTCTACCTCAAGCGCGTGACCCGCAGCGGTTTCGAGGACGGGCTGTTCGCAGCCTGGCGCGGCGACGAGGACTTCGTGCTCAACAAGCCCGAGTACGCCGCAGGCACCGTGCTCGTCGCCGGTCCCGACTTCGGCACCGGCTCCTCGCGCGAGCACGCCGTCTGGGCACTGCAGAACTACGGCTTCCGGGCCGTCATCTCCTCGAGGTTCGCTGACATCTTCCGCGGCAACTCCGGCAAGGCCGGTCTCGTCGCCGCGCAGGTCGACGAGAAGGTCGTGCAGCGACTCTGGGACTACCTCGAGGACTTCCCGGGCGCCTCCGTGACCGTCGACCTGGAGAGCCGAACGGTCAAGGCTGGTGAGGGTCCTGACGCAATCGAGGACTCCTTCGACATCGACGACTACACGCGTTGGCGTCTGCTCGAGGGGCTCGACGACATCGGCATCACGTTGGGTCACGCCGATGAGATCGCCAAATTCGAGGCAAGTCGCCCGAGCTGGAAACCAGCCACTCTCTGAGCACCAACTTCGACGAGAACCCCCATTCCATGGGGGTTCTCGCCATTTCTATGACATTCCAAGGCCGACCAGTGGTCCCATGGACGTTTCGGACACCCGAAAAAACCCCGGAAAATGGGCGGTTGGTGATTGTGGCGGTCCTTGCGAATACCTAGCGTGCACTCCATGAGGTCGAGCATCGGCTCGGCACCCGGGTTCATTGGAAGGGAAGCTAGTGAACAAGTCACAGCTCATCGACGCGCTCGCCGCGCGTTACGAGGGGAACCGCAAGCAGGCGGCCCACGCACTCGACTCGGTGCTCGACACCATCACCCGCGAAGTCGCGCGGGGTGAGAAGGTGGCGATCACCGGCTTCGGTTCGTTCGAGAAGGCGGTGCGCAACGCCCGCTGGGTCCGCAACCCGCAGACCGGCGAGCGCATCAAGTCCAAGAAGAAGTCGGTGCCGAAGTTCTCCGCAGGCAAGGAGTTCAAGGACATCATCTCCGGCGCCAAGAAGCTCCAGAAGCTGACGGCAGCCAACATGCCCAAGCCTCCGGCCCAGGTGCGCGCTGCCGCGTCCGCGGTGTCCGCCCCGGCCCGGGCTGCGGCGACGAAGAAGGCCACCCCGGCCAAGAAGGCCACGCCGGCAAAGACGGCAGCTGCCAAGAAGGCCACGCCGGCCAAGAAGACCACGGCGAAGAAGGCCACCCCGGCCAAGAAGACCGCTCCCGCCAAGACCGCGGCTGCCAAGAAGACGACGCCGGCCAAGAAGACCACGGCGAAGAAGGCCACCCCGGCCAAGAAGTCGACGCCGGCCAAGAAGACCACGGCGAAGAAGGCCACTCCCGCCAAGAAGACCACCACGGCCAAGAAGGCTCCGGCGAAGAAGACCGCCAAGAAGTCCTGACGCACCACTTTCCTCGAGGGCGGGCCTGCGGGCTCGCCCTCGAGGCATTTCTGCTGGTCCTGCCCGTGTCGGAACGCCGGCTACTTGATCTGCCGATGTCGGGAGGTGCCTCCCGGCGGCTACGCCGAGTTGAACACTGCCCAAGCGACGAAGACGGCCAGCCCCGACATGCCCGCCAGAAAACACCCAGCGGCGACCGCCGAAGTCGCGAGCCAACGGCGTAGGGCCAATCCCGCGAACACGACCAGCATCACCGCCCAGAGCGCGCTCAGCGTGGCCCATTCGATGAAGTCACTGGTCACCCAGATGCCACGGGCGCGTGACCTGTCGTTGATCAGGAACCATGCGACAACGGACACCGACGCCTGAGCGGCGAATGCCACGGCTACCAGCCGAGGCCAAGCCGGGTTGTGGGGCACAGGTGGCGGTGACATCGCATGAGTATGACGCCGCGAAGCCACCGCGCCGGGGGCTTCGCGGGCATCCGGACCTGTCGCGATGCGTGCGCTGCGCTGGGCCGGGAGGGCAACGGGGAATGTCCTGGCTCGTTCTCCTAGGCACGGGACCAAGTGTCTTCCCGACCTGCGAGAGCGCCGTATCGCAGATGTGTCTGACTCGGGTAAGGCATGCCCGCACCATGACCGCGCGACCTTCCAGCCGAGTGGAACTCAGCCAGTCGCAGGGCGAACTGACATCCGTGTGATCGGACCTCAGCTCGTGGGCAGGGTGATGGTGCCGGTGGGGGTGACGAGGGCGGTGAGGGCGGCGGGTCCGGTCCAGAGGTAGGTGCCGGGTGCGGTGCGTTGGTAGCTCCAGCGGCCTGTTGTCTTGGCGCGGTGGTGTCTTCGACACAGCGGCGCGAGATTGTCAGGTCTCGTCTGGCCCGGTGGTCCGCCTTCGTCGGGGTCCTCGTAGGGCTCGATGTGGTCGAGGTCGGCGTGCCGTGAGGGGTGTGAGCACCAGGGGAACACGCAGGTCGGGTCGCGCAGGACGACCTGCTCGGTCATCCGCGGGGGCGGGTCGTGGCGGTCGACGGACCAGGTGTCCTCGGTGGCGACGTGGAGGACCGGCTGGATGGTGAGGCGGGAGCGGCCGGCCCAGTCCTTGATCTGGGCCAGGGTGACCGGGCCGAGCCCTTCGACCGTGCCGACCGCGCCGGACGTGCCGGCGACGACGTCGGCGAGGGAGGCGTGGAGGTAGAGGCGGACCTTGGCGTCGCGGCGCTCGATCAGGCGACGCCGCAGCTGGGTCTGGTCCTCGGGGCTGGTGTCCTGGTCGAGGAGGCTGGTGAGGTCGAGGCGGGCCTGCGCGTCGGCGATGACACCGAGGGCCTTGGCCTTGCGGACCTCAAAGCTGTCGTCGTCACCCAGGGACCCGAGTGCTTCTGCTTCGGCGCACACGATGTCGTGGAACCGGGTCAGGTCGAGAGTGTCGCCGATCGCGTGGAGCTCACTGGTGGCGCCGCCCTGACTCGGGTCGCGGTGGTTGAGCTTCACGTCCCACTCGCTGCGCTGGCGCTTCTCCTTCTCGGCCAGGGGCTCGCCGTCCACCCGGGCCGCGGCCTCGGCGATCAGCCGGTCCAGTGCCCCGAGGCCGAGGGAACCGACCCTGCCGGCGGTCTGCCGGTCCACCCACAGGGCAGCGTCCAGGGACAGGTCTCGGGTCCGGAAGGCGACCCGGCGCGCCTTCCACACCGCAACCAGCCCGGCCTGGGTCTGGTCCCAGAGCACCGGGAGCCGGTGGTGGAGGTCCAGCGCATCAGCCAGCAACGCCGTCGCAGCAGTGGGTGCGATCCCGCAGGCGACGGCGAGCGGCTCGGCGGTGAACGCCGCCACCGCCGGCGTCCCTGCACCACCCAACGTCTCTGGGGCTTCCAGGACCGAAGGGAGGACAGGCCCATGAGGAGTCTCGGCCGCATCCACGACCGGGTGCGCAACAGCCCATTCGTAGGCGATGCGCAGCTGGTGCACTGCCGCTTCGCGCATCACGGCCTCGCACTCGGCGGCCTGCTCCAGCAGGCCACGCACGCTCGCGTCCGCGAGGTCGACGACCTCGGGATCGGAGTCTTGTGCGGTGCTGGTCATGGGAATACTCAACCAGTCGCCACCGACAGTCGAAGGCCCGAGAACCGCCATTCCACAGGGGTTTCGAGACAGGACTTCGTCCTTCCTCAACCAGCGAGGGGTGCGGGGTTTCGAGACGAAACTTCGTTCCTCCTCAACCACCGAAGGGGCGCCCTTCCTCAACCACCGGAGGGGCCTTCCTTCCTCAATCACCGAGGGAGGGCGTCCGCCCTCCTCGACCACCGGGCCAGTCAGTCGAGGTCGATCGCACTCGTGTGAGGACCCAGCCCGAGCTCACGCGCGACGTTGAGAGCCTCGACGTCGTCGACGTCGTGCCGGACTGTGGGCGCTGGTACGACGACCTCCTGGGCGCCCGCCGCGACGTGCGCGCCAGCCGAGCCCGGTCCGAAGTAGGGAGCGAACAGGCCCACAGGTGCGCCGTAGACGGTGGTGCCGGTGCCCGAGGAGTCCCGCACGAAGCCGGGGGAGTCGGGCGGCAGCGCGTCGAGGACGTCGGCAAGCTCCTCGGACCGCAAGGTCGGCAGGTCTGCGCAGAGCACGACCGGCCACGCGCCTTCCCAACGCCTCACTGCTTCGGCCGCGGCCTGCACCAGCACGACGTTGAGGTCGGTCGTCGTACCGTCCGGGATCACCTCGCACCCCAGTTCACGGAGCTGTGAGGCGAAGCGGTAGTCGTCGGTGACGGCCAGCACCGCGGTGACGCCCGGCGTCATCAACGCAGCTCGAGCGGTGTCGAGGGCGAAGGCGCCGGCGAGCCGGCGTCGTACGTCGTCGGGCAGCCCGGTCAGGCGCGACTTGCCGATCGCTGGCGGCTTCACCGGCAGGATCACGACATGGTGTCGGGGCGTCGTGGACACCCGAAGGAGTGTGCCAGCGAGTAGCCTGCTTCGCGACGCAGGGTGTGTCCCGGCCGCTTGGGCCGTAGAGATCGGAGTGGCGGCGTGCGGGTCCGCAAGCTTGAGCGGAAGCGAGGGTGGCCGTTCGTCGTCGCAGAGTCGATCCTGCGTCCGACGCTGCTCTCCGCGGTCGCCCACACCTGGATCGACGGGGAGAAGATCCCGGCCACAGGTGGCTGCATCCTGGTGCTCAACCACGTCTCCCACATCGACCCGATGCTCTCGGCCCACCTGGTCTACGACCACGGCCGGCTGCCGCGCTACCTCGCCAAGTCCGGCCTCTTCAAGAACCGCTTCCTCGGCGCCTTCCTGAGGGCGCTGGGTCAGATCCCGGTGGAGCGCCTCAGCCGCAACGCCGTCGGTGCCTTCGACGCCGCTGTCACAGCCGTGCGCGAGGGCGAGTGCATCATCGTCTACCCCGAGGGCACCTTGACCCGGGACCCGGACCTGTGGCCCATGGCCGGCAAGTCCGGCGCCGCCCGGATCGCGCTCGCCACCGGGTGTCCGGTGATCCCGGTGGGTCACTGGGGAGCCCAGGACGTGCTCTACCCCTACTCGACGCGTCCCCACCTGTTCCCGCGCAAGAGGGTCGTCATGAAGGTCGGTGACCCGGTCGACCTGGACGACCTGCTGGGCCAGCCCGTCACCACCGCGACCACGGCGGAGGCGACGCGTCGCATCATGCGAGCCATCACCGACATCGTGGAGGACCTGCGCGGGGAGAAGGCGCCCACCGATAGGTTCGACCCCAGGAAGGCCGGGGTCACCGAGATCGGCAACCCGGGCGCGTCGAGGTCGAAGAAGCGGAGGAGGCACCCGTGAGCAAGGTCGCCGTGTTCAGTGCCGGGTCCTGGGGCACCGCCTTCTCGCTCGTGCTGGCCGACGCCGGCAACGACGTCAGCCTCTGGGCCAGGCGCGAGAGCGTCGTCGAGACGATCAACGACCGCCGGGAGAACACCGACTACCTGCCCGGGGTGGAGCTCCCGACCTCGATCTCGGCCACGGCCGACGCCGAGCAGGCCATGTCCGGTGCCGACGTCGCGATCCTCACCGTCCCCTCCCAGACGTTGCGGGAGAACCTCACCGAGTGGGCGCCACTCATCGGGCCCGACACCACGCTGGTGTCGCTCATGAAGGGCGTCGAGCTCGGCACGCTGATGCGGATGAGCGAGGTCATCCACGAGGTGACCGGTGCCGACCCCTCCCGCATCGCGGTGGTCAGTGGTCCCAACCTGGCCCACGAGATCGCCCGACGCGAGCCGGCCGCCTCCGTGGTGGCGTGCACCGACGAGGACCAGGCCAAGCGCCTCCAGGCGATGATCCACGGCCCAGCCTTCCGTCCCTACACCTCCACCGACGTGCTCGGCTGCGAGATCGGCGGCGCCTACAAGAACGTCATCGGCCTCGCGGTCGGCATGGCGGTAGGCCTCGGCTTCGGTGACAACACCACCGCCTCGGTGATCACGCGCGGCCTCGCCGAGACTGCCCGGCTCGCGACCGCGCAGGGGGCCGACCCGCTCACCCTGATGGGTCTCGCCGGACTCGGCGACCTCGTCGCCACGTGCTCCTCGCCCCTCTCGCGCAACCGCACCTTCGGTGAGCGGCTGGGCCAGGGCATGACGACCGAGGAGATCTACGCCACCACGCGCCAGGTCGCCGAGGGTGCCAAGTCCTGCAAGTCGCTGCTCGCCCTCGCGGACCGTGTCGGGGTCGACGCTCCCATCGCCGCTGCCGTCGACGCGGTCGTCGACGGCAAGATGACCGCGCAGGACATGATGCAGAGCTTCATCAAGCGCGACACCAAGGCAGAGCGCGACTAGCTAGCCCACGCACCCGTCGAGCGCCTGGCGGAGGTCGTCCCACAGGTCCTCGACGTCCTCGATCCCGACGGACATCCGCACGAGTGCGTCCGGGATGGTGGCGGGCTCGGTCTTCCAGCGCCGACGACGCTCGAACGTCGACTCCACCCCGCCCAGCGACGTGGCGTGCACCCAGAGCGACGTCTTGCGCGTGAGCAGGTCGGCGGCCAGCTCGCCCTGGTTGGTGTCCGAGGGAGCCAGTACGACGCTCACGATGGCACCGAAGCCGGGGTAGCGGACCTCACCGACCGCAGGGTGCTCCCGCAGCCGGGTGACCAGCTCCTGGGCGTTGGCCTGGGCCCTCTCGACGCGCAGGTGCAGCGTGCGGAGCCCGCGGAGGGTCAGCCATGCCTCGAAGGCCCCCGGGATCGCGCCGAGCAGGTCGCGGCGACTCTTGAGCACGTCGTACAGCTCGTCGTCCCTGGTGCACACGGCACCCATGAGCACGTCGGAGTGACCGGCCAGGAACTTCGTGGCGGAGTGCACGACGATGTCGACGTCGTGGTCGAACGGAGTCTGCAGCAGGGGGGTGGCGAAGGTGTTGTCGACGACGACGTAGGCACCGGCCTCCTGGGCAGCAGCGGTGATGGTGGCGATGTCGGCCACCTCGAGGGCGGGGTTGGTGGGCGACTCCAGCCAGACGAGCGCTGCGTCGGCACAGGCCGACACCACGGCGTCGGTGTCGGTGATGTCGACCAGCTCCGCGACGATCCTGCCGCGCGACTCGAGGTCGGCCAGCTGCATCACCGTGCCGTTGTAGGAGTGGCGCGGTGCCACGACCTTCTGCCCGGCGCCCACGAGGTCCAGGACGGTCGACACCGCGGCCAGCCCGGAGGCGAACGTGAGGCACCGGCCGCCCTCCAGGGACCCGATCGCCTCCTCCAGCGCCGTCCACGTGGGGTTGCCGTAGCGGCCGTACTCGGTGGTCCCGCCGGCGACGTAGGTCGAGGCCATCGTGATCGGCTCGTTCAGCGGGCTGTCGGGTGTGCGGTCCGGCCGACCTGCGTGGACGGCCCTGGTGCTGGGGCGCAACGAGGAGGGCTGCGTGCTGGGTTCCATGACGGCCAGCGTAGGTGGATAGGGTCGGGCACGATGAACTCCTCCCAGCTGATGGCCTCGGGCCAGCGCAAGCCCCGCGTCGCCGTCGTCTTCGGTGGCCGTTCCAGCGAGCACGCCATCTCCTGCATCACCGCGGGCAGCGTCCTGAGGGCCATCGACCGCGAGGTCTACGACGTCGTCCCGGTGGGGATCGCCGCCGACGGCCGGTGGGTCCTGGAGTCCGGCGACACCTCTCGGCTGGCGCTGCACGGGTCGGCGCTGCCTGCGGTCGACGGTGAGCGGGCCGCGATCTCGCTCATGCGCGAGGAGGCCCACACCGACCTGGTCGTGAGCGAGCCCGGCCAACCCCCGCAGACGCTGGGCGAGGTCGACGTGGTCTTCCCGGTCCTGCACGGGCCGTGGGGGGAGGACGGCACCATCCAGGGCATGTTCGAGATGGCGGGCGTCCGCTACGTCGGAGCAGGCGTGCTCGCCTCGGCCCTGGGCATGGACAAGGCGTTCATGAAGATCGCCCTGGCTGCAGCGGGTCTCCCGGTGACCCCGGGCATCGTCGTCACGCGTCGGGAGTGGGAAGCCGATCGCGGCGACGTCCTCGCGCGGGTGGAGTCATTGGGCTACCCCTCCTTCTCCAAGCCCTCAAGGGCGGGCTCCAGCATGGGGATCAGCAAGATCCACGACGCCTCCGAGGTCGCGGGGGCCCTCGAGGAAGCCTTCGCCCACGACCCCAAGGTCCTCGTCGAGGTCTCGATGGAGGGCGCCCGCGAGGTCGAGTGCGGCGTCCTCGGGTCGCTCGAGGGTCCGCCGGAGACGTCCAGGCCCGGGGAGCTTCGCGTCGGGGGCGACCACGAGTTCTACGACTTCGAGGCGAAGTACCTCCCCGACCAGCACACCGAGATCGACATCCCCGCCGACCTGCCTGCCGACGTGGAGGAACGGCTGCGCGCCATGGCGCTGCGCGCCTTCGAGGCCGTGTCCTGCGAAGGGCTCGCCCGCGTCGACTTCTTTCTGATGCCTGACGACTCGGTCGTCATCAACGAGCTCAACACGATGCCGGGGTTCACCCCGACCTCGATGTACCCCCAGCTGTGGGCGGCCGCCGGCCTGACCTATCCCCAGCTGGTCGACCGCCTCATCCAGCTCGCGCTGCAGAGGGACACCGGCCTGCGCTGAGCCGGGCCGTCCCGGTGGTCAGATGTGGACGACGGGGCAGGTCAGGGTGCGGGTGATCCCGGAGAGGTTCTGCACCTTGGAGACGACCAGCTTGCCGAGCTCGTCGACGTTCTTGGCCTCGGCACGGACGATGACGTCGTAGGGGCCGGTCACGTCCTCGGCGAGGGTGACTCCCTTGACCTGGGCGATCTCGCTGGCCACCTCGGCGGCCTTGCCGACGTCGGTCTGGATCAGGATGTAGGCCTGGACGACCATCGTGGACTCCTCGAGCTCGGCGGGTGGGTCGGACCCGGCCAAACCTACCGGAACAGGCGATCTGGTGGGATGGGCGCATGGTCCTTCCTCCCGACGCCACCCTCGCCGACGTCGGCGAGTTCGGACTAATCGCCGCCCTGGTCGAGCAGTTCGGCACCGACGACCAGGTCCTGGTCGGGCCGGGCGACGACGCCGCGGTGCTGCGGATCCGCCACGGGCACGTGGTGGTCTCGACCGACCTCATGGTCGAGGGACGCCACTTCCGGCGGGACTGGGCCAGCGCGGAGGACGTCGGCCACCGCGCCGCCGCCCAGAACCTCTCCGACATCAACGCCATGGGCGGGCGAGGGACGCACCTCACGATCGGGCTGGCGGCCCCGGCCGACCTCCCCGCCGCCTGGGCGCTCGACTTCGCGCGCGGCTTCTCCCAGGAGTGCGCCGAGGTCGGGGCCACGGTCGTGGGCGGTGACCTGACACGGGCCGACCAGGTCGTGATCTCGGTGACCGTCCTGGGCCGGTGCACGCAGGCCCCGGTCCTGCGCTCGGGAGCCCAGCCCGGTGACGTGCTGGCGCTGGCGGGTCGCCAGGGCTGGGCCGCGGGGGGACTGGCGGTCCTCGGCCGCGGCTTCCGGTCGCCGAGGGTCCTCGTGGAGGCCTACCGACGTCCGCGGCCTCCCTACGCCCAGGGCCAGGCAGCCGCGGAGGCGGGCGCCACAGCACTGATCGACGTCTCCGACGGACTGCTCGCTGAGGCGGGGCACGTCGCCGTGGCCAGCGGCGTGGCCATCGACGTGCGTCGTGACGCGTTCGAGGTCCCCGAGCCGCTGCACGCCGTTGGTGCCGCCCTGGGCGCGGACCCGATGGAGTTCATCCTGGCCGGCGGCGACGACCACGCGCTGCTCGCCACGTTCCCCGGCACCGGCTCGGTCCCCGAGGGCTGGCAGGTAATCGGTGCCGTCGCCGAGGGGGAGGGCGTCACGGTCGACGGGGCGTCGTACGACGGCTCCACCGGCTGGACCCACTTCTGACGCGCCTGCTCCCGGGAGCAAAATGCGAAGACCCCGCCGCGGATCGCGGCGGGGTCATCGACGAAGACGTCAGGTCAGCGGGTGACCTTGCCGGCCTTGAGGCAGCCGGTGCAGACGTTGAGGCGCTTGGGCGTGCCGTTGACGGTGGCCCGGACGCGCTGGATGTTGGGGTTGAAGCGACGCTTCGTGATCTTGCGGGACCAGGGACGGTTGTTTCCGAAGCCCGGCTTCTTGGCGCAGATGTCGCAGACGGCAGCCACCGTGCACTCCGATCCGTTCGAGGGTGATTGAGGATGAGCCCCGCGCTCGGTCGTGAACCGATGGCGAGCACGAAGGCAACCGCGCAAGAGTAGCCGAGAGGCGCGCGCTGCATGAAATCGCAGCCGACGCCGGACCGGGCACTAGCCTGTGCCTCGCCACACCCTGGCATTCTCACAAGCTGATCCGATTCCTGGGAGAACACCGACGCGATGGAGCTGGTCAACCACGGCATCACGGTGGAGTCCCTGGTCAGGTTCGCCGACGTCGCCACCGATGCCCTGCTGGCGGCCCGCGAGGAGATCGACGCCCTCAACGTCTACCCGGTGCCCGACGGCGACACCGGCACGAACATGTTCCTCACGGTCTCGACCGCCCGTGACGAGCTGCGCCAGGCGCTGGCAGCCGATGCGGACCTCGACCTGGCCGCGGGGATGACCCTCCTCGCACGTGCCGCACTGCTGGGGGCCCGCGGCAACTCCGGGGTCATCCTGAGCCAGATGCTGCGCGCGTTCCTGGGGCGGGTGGCCCAGGTCGGAGCCGCGGGCGAGAGGCGTGCCGAGGTGGTGGCGGCGGCCATGGCCGCGGCGACCGACGCGAGCTACGCCGCGGTCGGCTCGCCCGTCGAGGGCACCATCCTCACGGTGGCGCGCGCCGCCTCGGACGCGGCCACCGAGGCCGCTGCCACCCCGGACGCCCGCGCCGGGGACGTCTTCACCGCCGCAGCCGCGGCCGCCCGCTCTGCTCTCGAGCGCACTCCCGAGCAGCTCCCCGTGCTCGCGCAGGCGGGCGTCGTCGACGCCGGCGGTCGCGGCCTCTGCGTCGTGCTCGACGCTGCCGAGCAGACCTCGACGGGCCGCCGCCCGCGGCCGGTGCCCGCGTCCATGGTCACCCGCCAGATCCCGGTCGCGCTCCCCACCGACGACCTGACCGCCGACGGCCCGGCCTACGAGGTGATGTACCTCCTCGACGCCGACGCCGACGCCATCGGTCCTCTGCGCGAGTCGCTCGCCGCGCTCGGAGACAGCCTCGTGGTGGTCGGCGGCGAGGGGCTGTGGAACGTCCACGTCCACGTCGACGACGTCGGTGCCGCGGTCGAGGCCGGCATCACCGCCGGCCGGCCCCACCGCATCCGGGTGACCCACTTCGCCGAGCAGGTCACCGCGGCTCGCCGAGCCTCGACCCGCTCGACCCGCTCGGGCCGCAAGGTCGTCGCGGTGTCCGCCGGTCCCGGACTGACCTCGCTGTTCGAGTCGGTGGGAGCCGTCGTCGTCCCCGGTGGACCCGGAAGGCGGCCGTCCACCGGCGTCCTGCTCGAAGCGATCCGCGCCTGCGGTGCGGCGGAGGTCGTGGTCCTCCCCAACGACGCCGACTCGGTGAGAGCAGCCGAGATCGCGGCCCACACCGCCGAGCACGAGCACGACGTCCGGGTCGAGGTCATCCCCACCCGTGCCCAGGTGCAGGGACTGGCAGCCGTGGCGGTGCACGAGCCGGGGCGGGCCTTCGACGCGGACGTGCGCGAGATGACGGCAACGGCACGGCACGTGCGCCACGGCGCCGTCACCGTGGCAGCCCGACAGGCGATCACGATGGCCGGGCCGTGCGAGCCGGGCGACGCGCTGGGGGTCATCGCCGGTGACTTCGCCCTCGTCGGCTCCGACCTCTCCGACGTCGCGAACGAGATCGTGGATCGCCTTCTTGCCGGCGGTGGCGAGCTGGTGACCATCGTGGCCGGGGAGGGTGGCGACGACCTGGCCGCGACCACCGCCGCCCACGTCGAGGAGCGCCACGCCCACGTCGACGTGGTGGTGCACTCCGGTGGCCAGGACCGCTACCCGTTGCTGGTGAGCGTGGAGTAGATGGCGGCGATCACTCCCGAGAGCCCCGTCGCGGCGGTCTTCGGCCGGCAGCACCAGAAGCGCAAGCTGGTGGAGGACGGCCTCGGGCTGCGCACCGTCGGCGACCTGTTGCGCCACTTCCCGCGCCGCTACATCGCCTCGACCGAGCTCTCGCAGGTCGGCGACCCGGTGGTGGGCGAGCAGCTCACCGTCGTCGGTGACGTGGTGGCGGTCAAGGTCGCCGACTTCTTCCGCAACAACCGGAAGAACTTCCGTACAGAGATCCGCGTGCGCACGGACGGGCCCGAGTTCACCTGCACGTTCTTCAGTCCCTACGCCAACCACGCCGAGAAGCTGGCGGCGGAGTTCCCGGTCGGGACCAGGGGGGTGTTCACCGGCAGGACCAAGCTCTTCAACGGCTCCTGGCAGCTGGAGCAACCCCACGGCCAGGCCTTGGGAGGTGACGACGACGCCAGCACGATGAGCCGGCTGATCCCGGTCTACCCGCTCACCCACAAGCTCTACTCCTGGGACCTGCAGAAGGTCATCCGCGCCACCCTCGACCTGGTCACCGATGTCCCCGACGTGTTCCCACCCGACCTGCGCGAGCGTTACGACCTCGTCGGGGTGATGCAGGCGCTGCGGTGGATCCACGGACCGGACGAGTGGAGCCAGCTCGGGGCCGCGCAGAAGCGGTTCCGCTTCGAGGAGGCCCTCGTCCTGCAGCTGGTGCTGGCGCGCCGCCGGGCGGTCCTGCGTGCCCGCGGTGCCCAGGCCCGCCCCCCGCGACCCGACGGGCTGCTGGCACGGTTCGACGACCGGCTGCCGTTCGAGCTGACGGCCGGCCAGCGCCAGATCGGAGAGGTGATCGCGGGTGAGCTCGCACAGCCCCATCCGATGAACCGCCTGCTGCAGGGCGAGGTCGGCTCGGGCAAGACCCTGGTCGCTCTCCGCGCGATGCTCCACACCGTCGATGCCGGGGGACAGGCAGCCCTGCTCGCACCTACCGAGGTGCTCGCCCAGCAGCACCACCGGTCCATCACGGCGATGCTCGGCGACCTCGCGCAGGGCGGGATGCTGGGTGGCGACGACGAGGGCACGTCGGTCGTCCTGCTGACCGGCTCGATGGGCAAGGCGGCTCGTCAGGAGGCGATGCTGCGGATCGTCTCCGGAGAGGCCGGCATCGTGATCGGCACGCACGCCATCCTGGAGACACAGGTCGAGTTCGCCGACCTCGGCCTGGTGGTGGTCGACGAGCAGCACCGCTTCGGCGTGGAGCAGCGCGCGGCCCTCACGGACAAGGCGGGCTCCCCGCCCCACGTGCTCGTGATGACCGCGACGCCGATCCCGCGCACCGTGGCGATGACCGTCTTCGGCGACCTCGAGACCTCGGTGCTCACCGAGCTGCCGGCGGGGCGCGCGCCGATCCAGACCAACGTCGTACCGCTCGCCGAGCAGCCCACGTGGATCGGTCGGGTGTGGGAGCGGGTGCGTGAGGAGGTGTCCAAGGGCCACCAGGTCTACGTCGTCTGCCCGCGCATCAGCGGCGACACCCGCGAGGAGGGCGGGCTCGACGAGTCAGACCTCGACGAGGAAGGACACGAGATGAAGCCCCAGCGGCCCCTCGCGGCGGTGGAGGACGTCCACGCCATGCTCGTGGAGGGACCCCTGTCCGGGCTCCGGGTGGCTGTGCTGCACGGCCGCCTCCCGTCCGACGAGAAGGACCGCACCATGCGCAGCTTCGCTGCGGGCCAGGTCGACGTGCTGGTCTCCACCACGGTGATCGAGGTCGGTGTCGACGTCCACAACGCCACCGCGATGGTGCTGCTCGACGCCGACAGGTTCGGGGTGTCCCAGCTCCACCAGCTCCGCGGTCGCGTCGGCCGAGGTGGCTTCCCCGGACTGTGTCTCCTGGTGACGCACGCCGAGCTCGCCAGTCCCGCCCGCGATCGGCTCGACGCCGTCGCCTCGACGACCGACGGTTTCGAGCTGAGCAGGATCGACCTCGAGCAGCGTCGTGAGGGCGACGTCCTCGGCGCCAGCCAGTCCGGGCTGCGCTCCGGACTGGTCAGCCTGCGCGTCCTGCGCGACGAGAAGACGATCCTGCGCGCGCGGGAGGCGGCCGAGGAGCTGCTCGCGGAGGACGCCGGGCTGTCCCGCGCACCGGACCTGGCTGCCGCTGTGCAGGAGGTTGAGCGCTCGACGGCGTCCGCCTTCCTGGAGAAGGGCTGAGGATGACGCGGATCATCGCGGGCAGGGCCGGGGGGCGGAGGCTCGCCACACCACGGGGGACAGCCACCCGTCCGACGAGCGACCGTGTCCGGGAGGCGCTGTTCTCGGCGATCGAGTCGTGGTGCGGCTCGCTCGACGGACTGCGCTTCCTCGACCTCTACGCCGGATCGGGAGCGGTGGGCCTGGAGGCCTGGTCGCGCGGCGCCGGTGCGGTCACCCTGGTGGAGCACGACCGCCGTACGTCCTCGCTCATCCGCACCAACGCCAAGGAGCTCGGGTTCCACGCCGCCCACGTCGTGACCGGCACGGTGGCCACCGTGCTGGCGGCCGCTCCGGCTGCTCCCTACGACGTGGTGTTCTCCGACCCGCCCTACCCGTTGGACGACGGGTCCGTGGCGGACGACCTCGTCGCGCTGGTCTCCCAGGGCTGGCTCGTCCCCGGCGCCCTCGTCGTGGTCGAGCGCTCCTCGCGCAGCCCCGAGCCGGCCTGGCCCCCGGGCATCGACGGGGCCCGGTCCAAGAAGTACGGCGAGACCGCGCTTTGGTACGGTCACGCCACCTGAGTCCGCCTCGCCTACCCGTCAGGAGACTCCGTGCGTCGTGCCGTCTGCCCCGGCTCCTTCGACCCGGTCACCAACGGACACCTCGACATCATCGAGAGGGCCGCGCGCCTCTTCGACGAGGTCGTCGTGGCCGTCGGTGCCAACATGTCGAAGAACCGCCTCTTCGAGCCCGACGAGCGCATCGCCATGCTCGAGGAGGTGACCGCCCACCTGCCCAGCGTCCGAGTGAGCGGCTTCACGGGACTGATCGTGGAGCTCTGCCAGGAGATCGACGCGGTCGCGATCGTCAAGGGCCTGCGGGGCTCGGTCGACTACGAGTACGAGCTGCCGATGGCCCAGATGAACCGCCACCTGACGACCGTGGAGACGGTGTTCCTGCCCGGGGCCGTGGGCAACGCCTTCGTGTCCTCCAGCCTCATCAAGGAAGTGGCTGGTCTGGGTGGCGACGTCGCGGGCCTGGTGCCCGAGCCGGTGCGTGCGCGACTGGTGGAGCGCGTGAACCGGCAGCGCCAGTGATCCGGGGGGTTCCACGACCGCGTTTTGCTGCGCCCGACCCCGACGGATACGATTCTCTGGTTCTGTACGTGTCCGGAATCAGGAGTTCGTCTTGACCAGCCTGGACCCGAGGGCGCCGCTCGTGCTCGACACACGCGAGCTCGGCCGCCGCCCGGGGTCCCAGCGTGAGGTCGAGCTCACGGCTCCGGCGCCGTCAGAGCTTGGTATCGAAGTCCTCCACGTCCCCGAAGGGTCGCCGGTCACGCTCGACCTGCGCCTCGAGGCGGTCATGGAGGGTGTGCTGGTCACGGGCACGGCCTCGGCCGTGCTCGAGGGTGAGTGCGTGCGGTGCCTGACGCCGATCGACGACGAGATCGTCGCGAGGCTGCAGGAGCTCTACGTCTACCCCGACCAGCACGACCGGGCTGCGGAGCACCACGACCGTGACCTGGACGACGAGACCAGCCGGCTCGAGGACGACCTGCTCGACCTCGAGCCGCTGCTGCGGGACGCGGTGGTGCTCGCACTGCCGTTCCAGCCGCTGTGCGAGGACGACTGTCCGGGGTTGTGCGTCGAGTGTGGAGCACGACTGGCGGACGACCCCGACCACGCACACGAGGCGGCGATCGACCCGCGGTGGGCCGGGCTCCAGCAGCTCCAAGCAGACCAGGACTAGACAGCATCAACCACCTGCTCCGGCGGACCAGCCGAGGCAACCAAGGCAACAGGAGACAATCATGGCTGTTCCGAAGCGGAAGATGTCGCGCAGCAACACGCGCCACCGCCGGTCGCAGTGGAAGGCCGTGGCCCCCACGCTCGCCACCTGCGCCAACCCCGCCTGCGGTGCCAAGCACCTGCCGCACCGTGCGTGCGGCCAGTGCGGCCAGTACGGCGCGCGCGCCGACCGCCGCCAGGTCCTCTGATCCCGCTCCACTGAGCACGGAGGCGCTTCGCAAGGAGCTCGGAGATCCGGTCCTGGATCCCGAGCTCCTCGAGCGTGCCCTGACGCACCGGTCGTTCGCCTACGAGAACGGCCAGATCCCGACCAACGAGCGCCTGGAGTTCTTGGGTGACTCCGTCCTCGGGGTCGTGATCACCGAGACGCTCTACCTGGCACACCCCGACTTCTCCGAGGGTCGCCTGGCGAAGCTCCGCGCGGCCGTGGTCAACGCTCGCGCACTCGCCGACGTCGCGCGCACCATCGGCCTCGGCGCCCACATCAAGCTGGGTCGCGGCGAGGAGACCACCGGGGGTCGCGACAAGGCCTCGATCCTCTCCGACACTGTCGAGGCGGTCATCGGAGCCATCCACCTCAGCGGCGGGCTCGACGAGGCCGCCAAGGTGATCCACCTCCTCTTCGACCCGGTGATGGAGGCCGCGTCCTCGATGGGTGCCGGGCTCGACTGGAAGACCTCCCTCCAGGAGCTGTCCGCCTCGCTGGGACTGGGCGTCCCCGAGTACGTCATCGAGGACGAGGGCCCCGACCACGCGAAGTCCTTCGTCGCCCGCGTCCGCGTCGGCGACCAGCTCCTGGGCAACGGCGCCGGGCGCTCCAAGAAGGAGGCCGAGCAGGGCGCCGCCGAGACGGCCTACCGCGACATCAGGGCTCAGCAGGACGGTGCCGGAGCTTCCTGAGGTCGAGGTCGTGCGTGCCGGCCTCGAGCGGCACGTCGTCGGCACGACCATCACCGGCGTCGAGGTCCTGCACCCGCGGCCGGTCCGGCGCGATCCCCGGGGCTCGACAGGTTTCGTCGCCGCGATGACGGGGCGTCGTATCGATGCCGCACGTCGTCGCGGCAAGTACTTCTGGTTGGCGCTCGCCCCCGAACCCGGCCAGGCGGTCGGGGACGCCCTCCTGGGTCACCTCGGCATGAGCGGTCAGATGCTCGTGCAACCCGTGGGAGCCCCCGACGAACGCCACCTGCGGGTGCGCTTCAGCCTCGCCCCGCAGTCGTGGGAGCTGCGCTTCGTCGACCAGCGGATGTTCGGCGGGCTCCTGGTCTCCGACGGCGGCGCCGAGCTGCCTGCCGAGATCGCCCACATCGCGCGCGACCCGCTCGACCCGGAGTTCGACGACGCCGACTTCGTGCGGCGCGTGCGACGCCGTACCTCCGGCATCAAGCGCCTGCTCCTGGACCAGGGACTCGTCTCGGGGGTGGGCAACATCTACGCCGACGAGGCGCTGTGGCGCGCGCGGCTCCACTTCGAGCGCCGGGGCGACCGGCTCCCGGTAGCGAAGGTCCGAGAGCTGCTCGAGCACGCACGAGCGGTGATGGGGGAGGCGCTTCACCAGGGCGGGACCTCCTTCGACGCTCTCTACGTCAACGTCAACGGCGAGTCGGGCTACTTCGACAGGTCCCTGGACGCCTACGGCCAGGAGGATGAGCCGTGTGCGCGTTGTGGCACCCCCATCCGGCGAGTGGCGTTCATGAACCGGTCCTCCTACTTCTGCCCCCGCTGCCAGCGGCGGCCGCGGGATTGACCTTGCAGCCCCCGGGGTGGGACTCTGGGAGACGGCTCGGCCGAGCCATCTCCACTGCACGTGCTCCACACGAAAGGCACTCCATGGCCAAGGCGCTGATGGGCCATCTGCACAGCGACCTGCGAGACGCCGCGACCCTCTCCTCGGAGAACCGTCGCCTGCGCGCCCGCGTGAAGGACCTCGAGGCGCTCGTCCTGCGCCTCCAGGCGGAGAATGACCGGCTCGCCGCTGCGGCGCGCACGGACGCACCTCTGTCGCTCGAGGACCTCCAGCCCGCCTGATCCCCCCTCAGGGACGGCGCTGCGAGAATTCACGCGACCCCGGGTTCGCCGCGGGGTAGCCTCCCGACCTTGTGAGCCGGCTGATCGAGTCCCTGGTCCCGAGCCGGCTCGGCACCTCCTTCCGCTGGCTGCTGGGCTCGGCCTGGACCTCGAACCTCGGCGACGGCATCGCGATGGCGGCCGGCCCCCTGCTGGTCGCCTCGCAGACCGATGACGCGCGCCTCGTCGCCCTGGCCGCCCTGCTCCAACGCCTGCCCTGGCTGCTCCTTGCCCTCTGGGCAGGGGCCGTGGCCGACCGGGTCGACCGGCGACTGCTCGTGGTGGCCGGAAACCTTGCGCGCGCCGCGGTGCTGCTGGTGCTGTGCACGACGATCGCGACCGGCGAGGTCTCGGTCGCGGTCGTGCTCCTCACCATGCTCGCCCTCGGTGTCGCGGAGGTCTTCACCGACACGACCGCCTCCACCCTCACGCCGATGCTCGTCGAGAAGGCCGACCTGGGGACGGCGAGCACCCGTATGCAGGCGGGCTTCCTGACGGTCAACCAGCTCGCAGGCCCCCCGGTCGGAGCGTTCCTGTTCGCCGCAGGCATGGCGTGGCCCTTCGTGACACAGCTCGTGACGATGGTGCTGGCCGCGATGCTGGTGAGCCGCATCTCGATCCCTCGCGGCAGCGTGCGGCCGGACACCGACAGCCACGTCCGCCAGGACATCGTCGAGGGGCTGCGGTGGGTGCGCGACCACGCCGCGATCCGAACCCTTGCGCTGGTCATCCTGACGTTCAACATCACCTGGGCAGCACCGTGGGGGGTGATGGTGCTCTGGGCGCTCGACCGCGTGCACATGAGCGAGGTCGGCTTCGGGCTGCTCACGACTGCGTCGGCGGTCGGGGGCGTGCTGGGGACGGTGTCGTACGGCTGGCTCGAGCGGCGCTTCGACCTGGCCACCTTGATGAAGGGCTGCCTGCTGCTGGAGGTGCTCATGCACCTGGTCCTGGCGCTCACCACCGTCCAGTGGCTGGCGTTCGTTACCATGTTCGGCTTCGGCGCCTACGCCTTCGTCTGGTTCAACGTCTCGCAGGTGGTCAGGCAGCGGGCCGTGCCGACGGAGTTCCAGGGCCGCGTGGCCTCGGTCTACCTGATGGCGGTCTTCGGCGGCATGGCGATCGGCCAGGCGCTCGGCGGCTTCATCGCCGAGCACTGGGGGCTGGCCGCCCCCTGGTGGTTCGCCTTCGTGGGGTCGGGCATCACCCTCGCGCTGGTGTGGACGCGGTTGGCGCACATCGCCCACCCCGACGAGGCCCCCGCCGAGGTCACCTGAGGCGGGAGGCGCTGGAGGACGTGCTCGGTCGCTGTCGGCCCGGCACTCGACCGTGTCACCGAGTCCGCGAAGTCGCCACGCAGGGGCCGGGAGGGGCCTAGCCTTGGCCCATGAGCATGCCGCACGGCGCGCCCGGAGCGGGCGACGAGGCCTACCGCCACTGGCTGCGATCGCAGAGCGAGGCAGACGCCGCCCAGGACTCGCTCCTCGCCTCCGACACCGAGCGCGACCAGGTCTGTCGGCGGTTGGCATCCGCGTTCAGCGAGGGCCGGATCACCTCCGCCGAGCTCGACGAGCGCACCTCGCAGGCACTGATCGCGCGGACGCATGGCGACCTCGACGCGGTGTTGCGGGGTCTGACCGTCCCGGCGGTTCCCGCTCGACCCATGCCGCCGGCTTCCTTCGGCTACGCCCCGCCAGCCGCGCGGGTCCCGAGCGGCGTCAACCCCCGGATGGTGTTCTGGATCGTGTGCTTCTTCATGGCGCCGTCCCTCCTCACGGGGCTCCTCGCGCAGGGGCCCACCGGGCTTGTCCCGGTCGTGATCCTCGGGCCCATCCTCTACCTGGTCTACCGGCGCCTCTACCCGCGCACCTGAGCGTCCACACCACCGGCGCCGACTCCCGGCCATCGCCCACACCGACACCGGCCGCGAGGTCCCCACGCCGGCCACGGGCTGACCTAGGCTGGCGGGGCTGGGCTTCCCCGTCACGGCGTCTGAGAGGATGCCGCGTCCAGCCGTCGACCAGCCGCGTGAAGAGGGAGCGCTCTGCCTTGTATCTCAAGAGCCTGACGCTGAAGGGGTTCAAGTCCTTCGCGTCCTCCACGACGCTCCAGCTCGAGCCCGGCATCACGTGCATCGTCGGGCCCAACGGTTCGGGCAAGTCCAACGTCGTCGACGCCCTGGCGTGGGTGATGGGCGAGCAGGGTGCCAAGAGCCTGCGTGGCGGCAAGATGGAGGACGTCATCTTCGCCGGGACCAGCGGTCGTCCGCCGCTGGGTCGCGCCGAGGTCCAGCTGACCATCGACAACACCGACGGTGCTCTGCCGATCGACTACTCCGAGGTGACGATCAGTCGCACCATGTTCCGCAACGGCGGGTCGGAGTACGCCATCAACAACCAGTCCTGCCGGCTGCTCGACGTGCAGGAGCTGCTCAGCGACTCCGGCATCGGGCGCGAGATGCACGTCATCGTCGGGCAGGGCCAGCTCGACTCCATCCTCCACGCGACCCCCGAGGACCGGCGCGGCTTCATCGAGGAGGCCGCCGGTGTCCTCAAGCACCGCAAGCGCAAGGAGAAGGCGCTCCGCAAGCTCGACTCCACCGACGGCAACCTCACCCGTCTCGGCGACCTGCTCAGCGAGATCCGGCGCCAGCTCAAGCCGCTCGGCCGACAGGCCGAGGTGGCCCGCAAGGCCGCGACCGTCCAGGCCGACGCGCGTGACGCGAAGGCGAGGCTCCTGGCCGACGACCTGGTGACCGCCCGGCGTGCGCTCGAGCAGGAGATGTCGGACGAGTCGCTGCTGGTGAAGCGGCGCGAGCAGGTGGAGGCCGAGACCGCCACCGCCCGCGAGAAGGAGTCGCGGCTCGAGGCCGCCCTGCGTGAGGACCTGCCACGGCTGGCAGCAGCCCAGGAGACCTGGTTCGCCCTCTCCGGTCTCAAGGAGCGGCTCCGCGGGATCCAGTCCCTGGCCGGCGAGCGCATCCGCAACGCGGCCGGCGCCGCAGAGCCCGACGGTGTCGACTCCGGCCGCGACCCCGACGAGCTCGAGGCCGAGGCCGAGCGCGTGCGCCTCCAGGAGCAGGAGATCGGCGCCCAGGTCGAGGAGCACCGCACGACACTTGAGTCGGCGGTCGCCGCCCGCCGCGAGGCCGAGGACGCAGCCGCAGAGGAGGACCGCAGGATCGCGGGCCTCCAGCGGGCAGCCGCCGACCGCCGGGAGGGGCTCGCCCGGCTGGCCGGGCAGGTCAACGCCGTGAAGTCCCGGGCCGAGGCCGCCGACGAGGAGATCCGACGACTCTCGGAGGCGCGCGAGGAGGCCCTCGCGCGTGCCGAGCGCGCGCAGGCCGATTTCACCGCGCTGGAGACGCGCGTGGCCGGCCTGGACGCCGGCGAGGAGGGGTTGGACGAGGAGCACGAGGCGGCCGTCGGCCTCCTCGACGACATCGAGGAGAAGCTCGCGACCGCCCGGGAGGCAGCTCAGGCGGCAGATCGTGACCGTGCCGGCCTCGTCGCCCGACGGGACGCGCTCGAGATCGGCCTGAACCGCAAGGACGGCGCCGGCGCCCTGCTCGCCGCCACCGACAGGGTCGGCGGCATGCTCGGCTCCGTGGCTGCTCTGCTGGACGTCCAGCACGGCTACGAGGCAGCCGTCGCGGCAGCGCTGGGCGCCGCGGCCGACGCCGTCGTCGTGACCGGTGCCGACGCGGCGGTCGGTGCCATCGAGCACCTCAAGGGCGAGGACCTGGGTCGCGCCGGGCTGCTCGTGGGGGGTGGACCGGCGGAGGACCGCGACTGGCCCGGGCTGCCGAGCGGGACGCCGTACGCCCTCGACGTCGTGCAGGCTCCCGCCGAGCTGTCCGGCGCGCTGACCCGGCTCCTGCACAAGGTCGCCGTGGTGGACGACCTCTCATCGGCGCGTGCCCTCGTGGGTGAGCTCCCCGACGTCACCGCAGTGACCCGCGAGGGGGACGTGATCGGGGCCCACTACGCAGCCGGTGGATCGTCCAGCCAGCCGAGCCTCATCGAGGTCCAGGCAGCCGTCGACGAGGCGACGAGCCAGCTCGCCGAGGCGACCGCCACCACCGAACGGCTCGGCTTCGAGATCTCCCGGCTGGAGGCCCAGCGGCACGACGCCCTCAAGCGCGTGGACGTCGCGCTGGCCAAGCTCCACGAGTCCGACGCCACGCTCGCCGCCGTCGCCGAGGAGCTCGGCCAGCACGGCTCGCAGGCGCGTGCCGCCCGTGGAGAGGCCGACCGCCTCGAGCGCAGCCTGGCCGCGGCGCGCGAAGCCCGCGAGAAGGACCAGGCCGGCCTGGCCGACCTCGAGGCTCGTCTCGGTGCGGCTCAGGAGGCGCCCGAGGAGGACCCCGACGTGAGCGAGCGTGAGCGCCTCGTCGAAGCGGCCAGGGCGTCGCGCCAGGGCGAGATGGACGCCCGCCTCGCGCTGCGCACGGCCGAGGAGCGAGCGCGAGCCCTCCACGGCCGCGCCGACTCCCTCCTACGAGCAGCCGCCGCCGAGCGCGAGTCGCGTGCCCGCGCCGCCGAGCGCCGTGAGCGACTGATCCGTGAGGGTCGTGCGGCCGAGGCAGTCGCCTCGGCCGTCGGGTTCGTGCTCCACCGGCTCGAGCGCTCGGTGATGCTGGCGGCCGACGAGCGGGCGGCGATCGAGGAGTCCCGGCAGGGTCGCGAGCAGGAGCTCATGGCGGTCCGCGCGTCGCTGCGCGACCTGGCGCGTGAGCACGACGAGCTGGTCAACTCCGTCCACCGCGACGAGATGGCCCGCACCCAGCAGAAGATGCGCATCGAGCAGCTCGAGGAGCGCGCTCTCGAGGAGCTGGGACTCGACCCCGACGGCCTCGCCAACGACTACGGCCCCGAGACGCTCGTGCCGTTCTTCGGAGAGGTCGCCGAGGGGGAGGAGACACCCGAGCCGGTCCCGTTCGTGCGTGAGGACCAGGTCAAGCGACTGCGCTCGGCCGAGCGAGCACTGGCGATGCTGGGGAGGGTCAACCCGCTGGCGCTCGAGGAGTTCTCCGCGATGGAGGAGCGACACAAGTTCCTCACCGAGCAGCTCGAGGACCTCAAGCGCACCCGCAAGGACCTCCTCGACATCGTCCGCGAGGTCGACCAGCGCGTGGAGCAGGTCTTCACCCAGGCCTACGAGGACGTCTCGAAGGCCTTCGACTCAACCTTCGCCCGTCTGTTCCCCGGGGGTGAGGGCCGCCTCGTGCTGACAGAGCCGGGCGACATGCTCAACACGGGCATCGAGGTCGAGGCCCGTCCGGCGGGCAAGAAGGTCAAGCGACTCTCGCTCCTCTCGGGGGAGAGCGTTCCCTGGTCGCGGTGGCGTTCCTCGTCTCCCTCTTCAAGGCGCGCCCCTCCCCGTTCTACATCCTCGACGAGGTCGAGGCCGCCCTCGACGACACCAACCTGGGTCGCCTGCTGGAGATCTACGAGGAGCTGCGCGAGAACTCCCAGCTCCTCGTCATCACCCACCAGAAGCGCACGATGGAGGTCGGTGACGCGCTGTACGGCGTCACCATGCGAGGCGACGGGGTGTCCGCTGTCATCTCGCAGCGCCTGCGCGACGCCGAGCCGGCCTGAGCCGACCCGGCGACGCGGCCAGGCCGTGCGTCACTGGACGGTGATGGCCTGGATCATCGAGTCGCTGGCGACCGCGTTGATGCGGTTCCCGGCGACGAGCGGGGCCAGGAACACGCTGGGCGCGCTGAGGCCTCGCAGCGTCAGGGTCGCCGGCCCGGTCGTGGTGATCTGCTTGGTCATGTCGACCATCGTCGTCCCCTGGTAGATCCCGGCCAGCACCACCAGGAACGCCGCCTCGGCCTCGCAGGAGGCCAGCTCGCTGGCGACCTGCGTGCCGTTGAGCATCAGCTGGCCGCGGGCGTAGAAGTAGGGCTGGTTGGGCGAGGGGTCCGCCGGGGTCGCTCCGTCGCTGCCGTCGTAGGTGCAGAAGACGGGGATCCGCGCGCTGACGAGGTACTTGCCCGCCTTGGGCAGCTCCAAGGTGACCAGGTCGGTGGGGGTCGTCTTCTCGATGTCGGTGCTGCCGCCTGCCTGGGTCCCCTCGAAGTACTCACCTCCAGCCGCGGCGACGATCTGCGCCACCGAGAGTCCCCCGAGGGTGCTGGCGTCGTCAAGGTCGGTGCGCAGGGTGCCCGCAAGCTCGCCGGCGCCGACCTGGCCGTCGGCGATGTCGGCCCCGGTGACCTGGCCGTCCGCGATCGCGGCGGAGTCCACGGCGTCGTCGGCCAGCTGCTTGGCCTTGACGGCGTTCTTCGTCACGTCCTTCGCCTTCACCTGGCCGTTCTTGATGTCGACGCTCTTGACCTGGCCGTTCTTGATGGTCTTCGAGATGACGGAGTTCTTGGGGAGCACCGTGGCGGCATAGGCGCCGGTGCTGCAGGCGACGACCAGGGCCAGAAGCGCCACGATCATCGACGGTGTCGGCCGGTAGCGGCCGTTCTCACGAGTGGTGGACATGAACGGATCCTCCTGTTGATGGATGAAAGCCGTCCTGCGTGCGCGGGGGTTCACGCGCAAGGCTGCAACCGTCCAGAGTTCTCCTCCACGTCGACCACGGCAAGGTGGTCTGGACCGATCGCGCAGCCCTGCGTGGCACGATGCGGCGGTGAGCGAACGTCAGGCCCCCCGTCCCGTCCGATCCGACTACGTCGCATGGCGCACGGCGACCTCCCGATGGCGTGACGACGACGCCTACGGGCACCTCAACAACGCCACCTACTACGAGCTCTTCGACACCGCGGTCAACGCCCACCTGTTCGAGGCCACCGGGACCAACGTGCGGCTGCTGCCGCAGATCGGGGTGGTGGCCGAGACGTCGTGCCGCTACTTCCGCGAGATCGGGTTCCCTGAGCCGATCGAGATGGGCCTGGTGGTCGACAAGGTGGGCACCAGCTCCGTGATCTACCGCATCGGCCTGTTCCAGGGCGAGGACGACGAGGCGGCTGCCGAAGGACGCTTCGTGCACGTCTACGTCGACAACACCCGCGGCCCGGGGGACCGGCCGGTGACTCCCATGCCCGAGGAGATCCGGGCCGCGGTGGAGCCGCTGCTGCGCACGACCTGACCGGCTGGCTGTGAGTCACGCCACAGCCTGTCGCCGTACGGCGTGGGGGCTGGCGAGCCGCCACGCAGGATGTGCCACTCTGGGACGGATGCATCCACTCGGGAGGAACCCATGCTCGCCATCGTGCTGATGATGATGTTCGGTCTCGCTCTCGCCGGTGCCGTGGCCGCCTACGTCGCCTTCCCACACCGGGGAGAACAGCTTCCGGTCGTGCCCCAGCTCGGCGACGCCATGCGCAAGGGCGTCGACGCGCTCCCCACGCTGGAGGACTCCGAGAGCCGCGTCTGACGGCTGTGTCCGGCCGTGCGCGAGCGTCTGATTGGATTGCGGCATGGGTGACTGGCTCTATCTGATCATCGGTATCGCCGTCGTCGGCGTGCTCACGCTCGTCGGCCTCCTCACTGCAGGCCGGCGCAGGCCGGCGCCGCCCGCGGGGGGCACCGACGTCATCGCGCCGCCTCCGACGGAGACAGACACCGCGGTCGACACCGCGCCGGAGCCGACCCTCGAGTCCCCGGCCGCGCCGACCCTCGAGCGCCCGGAGGGGACCGCCTCTCGCCTGGTCCGACTGCGCGAACGACTCTCGCGGAGCCAGGGCGGCCTCGGCAGGGGGCTGCTGGCGCTCCTCAGCCGCGACCGGCTCGACGAGGACACCTGGGAGTCGATCGAGGACACGCTCCTCACGGCCGACATCGGGGTCGGCCCCACCCAGGAGCTAGTGGACAACCTTCGCAGCCGTCTCAGGGTCCAGGGTGGCGACGCCCCCGACCCCCGTGCGGTGCTCCGCGAAGAGCTGGTCAAGCTGGTCGGGCCCGATCTGGATCGCCGTCTCCAGGTGACGGGCACAGACGGCAATCCGGGCGTCGTGCTGGTCGTCGGGGTGAACGGAGCCGGCAAGACGACGACGGTCGGCAAGATCGCTCGCATCCTCGTGGCCCAGGACCACACGGTCACGCTGGGCGCAGCCGACACGTTCCGCGCCGCGGCCGTCGACCAGCTGGCGACCTGGGGCGAGCGAGTGGGCGTCGACGTCGTACGCGGCCCCGAAGGCTCCGACCCGGCTAGCGTCGCCTTCGAGGCTGTGAAGACGGCCGCAGCACAGGGCGTCGACACCGTGCTCGTCGACACTGCCGGCCGCCTGCAGAACAAGGCCGGGCTGATGGACGAGCTCGGCAAGGTCAAGCGGGTGATCGAGAAGCAGGCCCCGGTCACCGAGGTCCTCCTCGTCCTCGACGCCACGACCGGCCAGAACGGGCTGATCCAGGCGCGTGTCTTCAGCGAGATCGTGGACGTGACCGGCATCGTGCTGACCAAGCTCGACGGGTCCGCCAAGGGCGGCATCGTCGTGCAGGTGCAGCGTGAGCTGGGCGTGCCGGTCAAGCTGGTCGGGCTGGGCGAGGGGGCAGACGACCTCGCCCCCTTCGACCCCGGCGCCTTCGTCGACGCACTGCTCGGCTGAGGGCCGTCAGCGGCCGCGCTCGCGGAGCAGGCGCACGGCATCGCCTATCAGCGTCTCGGCCCGCCGGTCGAAGGTGTGCTCGGCGACGATCCGCTGCGCGATGGACCGTCGGGTCGCGTCATCGGGGAAGGCCGGGTAGGGGCGAGAGATGAGCTCGCGCAGCTCGGCCTCGTTGCGGAAGGTCTGGACCAGCCCCGAGAACGTCTCGTCCAGTCCCTCGATGGGGTCGCTCACGATGCGTGCCCCACAGGCGGCGGCGTCGAAGAGCCGGTTGGAGGCGAAGCTGTCGCGGCGCATGTCGAGGTGGTGGTCGTTGAGGACCACTCCGGCTGAGGCGTAGAGGGCGCCGACGTCCTCGTTGGCGAGCCCGTTGGACGCGATGACCTCGGCCGGCACGAACTCCTTCCAGTCGTTGCCGTGCAGGGTCAGGGGCGCGCCGATGGCGAGTGCGCTGCGGACTGCGAACCGGTAGACACCCCTGGAGTTGCCGACGAAGACGACCTCGGGACCGGTGTCGGGCTCGGCGCGGTCGGGGTGGAACCACCGCGGGTCCGTGCACTGCAGCAGAGGAGTGATGGGCACGCCCCACTCCCGCGCAGCGCGCGCGGTCCAGCTCAGGCTTGCGGCGTAGACCGTGTCGAAGCCGACCACCTCCTCCGGCGTGACCATGTCGGGGTGGCTGATGATCCACTCCATGTTGAGCAGCCCGGGCCTGGGCTCCACGCGGTCGAGCCCCCTCAGAACGAGCAGCACGTCGTCGTGGTCCCGGGTGTCGCGGTCCCGGGCGTCCCGTCGGTCGACGGCCACGTCCTGGCCTCGCTGCTCGAGCGCGCTGGCCAGGGAGCGCGCGAAGTGGGTGTCCCCCCAACGGTCTCCCCGCGCGGCGGCGGGGGAGGCGATGTCGATGGCCCAGCGCAGCCGCGGTGGTGACTCGTGGATGCCGTCGATCGCGCGTACGACGGGGAGTGGCAGCAGCGCTGACCTGCGCGGGCTGGCGCTGATGCGCTGGGTGCGATGGTCGGTGACCTCGAAGCCAGCCCGACGCAGGAGGCCAGGGGTGTCGTCGGACGGGTGCGGAAGGTCTCGCGCGTGCAAGGACGCGAGAGCGGCCACGAGCTCCTCCGGGGTGGCGTAGTCACCGCGGGAGCTGACCACCGCGTCCGGGAGGAGCACGGACTCGCCGTGGCCGGCGGCCAGTGCGCGCAGGCCGAGGTCGGTCTCGGCGAGCACTGACCGGAAGCGGCAGTCGAGGCCGTGAAGAGCCTCGAACGTGGAGGCGCGGAGGGCGATGAGCGGGGAGGCTGGCGCGCCGACCCGGCACTGGCCGATGCGTCGGGCGTCCTCGACGACGTGCCCTGCGAGGAACAGCCCCGGATTGTCGTGCCCAGGGGCGAAGCGGGCCCCGCCGCTCAGCACCGTTCCGTCCGGCGCTGCCACCACGGGCTGCACGACAGCGACCCCGGGTTCGGCGAGCGCGCCGGCGAGCCGGGCCGTGATGGACTGACGGGGTGGCATCGCCTCCGGGCGCACGAGCGCGACCGTCGATCCCCCTGCCTGCGACGCGCCGATGTTGATCGCCACGTTGACGTTGACATCGGCCTGCACGCGGACGAACCGGGCGCCTGGCACGATCGCGGCGAGGGAGCCCGCGAGCATGTGGTGGTGCCGGGGAAGCCGAGTGCCCACGACGATCCGCTCGGCGTCGTTCAGGGACACCGCGGTGAGCCACTCGACGGTACGGCGCAGCTCGCTGCCGAGCGGGAGCACATAGCTGACGAGGTCGGCCTCGCGGGAACGGGCCGACACCGACTCCCAGTCCACCAGGTGCTGCTCGAGCACGAAGGACTCCCAGTCCTCGACCTGTGCGTTGCCCGAGCCGTTGAGGACGCTGTCGGGGCGCCGCTCGACCGGCAGGTCCACCGGGTCCATCGCGTGCTGCTGGGTGAGCCTCAGGGCCAGGTCGCGTTCGACGGCACCGGCCAAGGACTCGTCGAAGCCACCGACCGCCTTGATCGCGTCGCGGCGGACGAGGGCGGTGCTCAGGTCGGCGGGGCGGCCGGCGAGGAGCTCCTCGCGGGTGCGAGCGACCGGTCCGGTCCCCACCTGGACGAATGCGTGGCCGGTGCCGGCTGCATGCGCCAGCACCTGGCTCAGGTGCTCGACCGGCCAGGAGCGGCCGGGTGCCAGGAAGGCGAGATGGTCGTGACGAGCCTGCTCCACAGCGGTGTTGAGGCTGGCTCCGGGCGTTTGCCGAGGCTCCCGCAGCACGGTGATGCGCTCGTCGAAGGCCGCGAGCCCGTCGAGCACGGCGGCAGTGTCGTCGAGCGAGCCGGCGTCGACTGCGATGAGCTCCCAGTCGGTGAAGGTCTGGGCCTGCAGGGTGGCGACGGTGGACCGCAGGAGGGGGGCGGCGTCGCGCGCGATCATGACCACGCTGACCCCGCCGGCTGTCCCGGAGTCGACCGGCGGCGTCCTCCGTGGCCGCCGGATCGCGCTGTCCTCGCGCCAGGCAGCAGCTGCCTCGACCGCCGCAGCACGGAACTCACCCCAGGTCACCGGCGTGGACAGCAGCTGGGTCGGCAGCGGGGTGTCGGGGGTCGCCATGTCGAGCCAGTAGGACAGCACGCCGAAGGGGTGGAACCTGGCATCGAGGTGGCTGGTCCAGATGAGCCGCGGGTCGACCAGCGGGTGCGTGGGCAACCGGTTGCGTCGACGCCGCTCGGCGGCGTACCAGCTGATCGGGTGCAGCCCCGAGCGCTGCCACGACTTGCGGCGCGGCAGCCAGCCGAACTCCACCAGTGGGTGGGGCGACGCGTCGCCGGACTCGATGACGGCCCGGGCCGCGTCGGTCGCCGTGGCGAAGGACCTGCCCAGCTGGGCGGCCACGAAGTCGAGGTCGACGAAGCCGGCCTCGACGAGCACCTCGACCGGGTCCTCCGGGACCAGCGGCGGCTCGCGACGGTCAGCGCGCATCGGAGTACCTCACTCGGTGGAACAGCGGCTCGAGCGGCAGGGGAGTGGGGTGGAGCCGCTCGTTGTCACGGAGCGGGTAGTCCTCCGAAGTCTTCTCCAGGTAGTCCCGGACGCCGGCGAAGCGGTCGGGGAAGCGGCGCTCGCAGAGCGTGAGCAAGCGGTCCGCGTCGAGGTTGTAGGGGTCGTAGCGCAGGGTGTCGATCTTGACGTAGGGGAGACGCCCGTCGTCGAGCACGCGATCGGCCAGGCTCCGAGCCGGGTTCCAGGGCTCCCTGGCCCGTTCGCGCCACTCGCGCAGCTCGATCCGGGTGCGGGGGAACGCCGACCGGTGAACCGCCCACCAACGCACCCGCTCGCGCGCGATGCGGCGATCCTCCTCGGTCTCGACGAAGTAGCTGTCGGAGGCGAAGCCCGCCTCGTAGAGGCGGCGAGACATGCCGATCTCGTAGCGACGGATGACCTGACGTCGTCTGGAGATCGGCTCCATCTCCTCCCAGAAGGTCCGGAACGTCCGCGAGGTGACGACCCAGGGGCGGAAGGCGATGAAGAACGACTGGATGTGGGGGGGCGACGCGGTTGGCGGCGGTCAGCCCCCAGAAGTCGCAGGGCCGGTGCCGCATCTCCTCGATGATGCGGTCGTAGTTGTCGTGGGCGAAGACGTAGCTGTCGTTGCAGACCACGACCTCGTCGAACCCTGAGAGGTCTCCGACGGCGTCGAGGCCGACCTTGTAGCTGAAGAAGTCGTAGCCGTAGTTGGCGCGCTCCACGAGCTCGGCCCGCTCGGAGAGCCATGCGCGCGCGGAGTCCTTCAGCGGGGCGGTCGTGCAGACCACGACGCGGTCGAAGGAGGCCGCGAGCGAGTCGACCTGCCCCCGCACGTGCGGTCGCAGCTCACCGGCGACGTCGTAGTGCGCCATCACGGCCAGTCTGGACACGGCCGAACCCTAACAACAGGCGCTGGTGTTCACATGTCCGTAACACCGGGCGGGAATCTGTTTCACGACCGCAACAACGGGCGTCGTGCAGCGAAATCTGCGACGAGCAGGGTTCCGGTCAACTGGTGGACCGCCCGCACGACACCGGCGTCATGACCTGGCGGTCCACTCCCCGAACGTTCCCTGGAGGTCCTGTGGACGGCTACTACGCCTTCATGCTGGTGGCGACATCCTTCGTCCTGATGATGACGGTGCCCGCGCTGGCACTGTTCTACGGCGGCATGTCGCGATCGAAGTCCGTGCTCAACATGATGATGATGTCCTACGTCGCTGCCGCGATCGTCGGCATCCTGTACGTCGCAGTCGGCTGGTCGATGGGCTTCGGCGGGAACGGCACGCTGTTCGCCAACCCCTTCGAGATGCTCTGGCTCGACGGCGTCTCGACGGGCGACTACATCTTCGTGATGTTCCAGATGACCTTCGCGATCATCACCGCCGCCCTCATCAGCGGCGCGGTCGCCGACCGGATGAAGTTCTCGGCCTGGGTGCTGTTCGTCCCGCTGTGGGCGGTCATCGTCTACTTCCCGATGGCGCACATGGTGTTCAGCTGCACCGACGACTCGCTCATCTGCGGCCGCATCGGCGCGCAGGACTACGCGGGCGGCACGGCCGTGCACATCAACGCCGGTGTCGCGGCCCTCGTGCTCGTCCTGCTGCTCGGCAAGCGGATCGGGTGGCCCCGGGAGCAGATGCGTCCCCACAACCTGACGCTCACCATGCTCGGAGCCGGGCTGCTGTGGATGGGCTGGTACGGCTTCAACGTCGGCTCGATCGTGTTCGGCGACGACCCCGAGACCCAGTTCCCGCTGGAGACGGGTCGCACCTTCGCGACGACCACGCTGGCCACCATGGCCGCCATCCTCGGATGGCTGCTCGTCGAGCGCCTGATCCACAAGAAGGCCACGTCGCTCGGTGCGGCCTCCGGCATCGTCGCCGGCCTCGTGGCGATCACCCCGGCCACGGGCGCGGTCAACCTGTCGGGGGCGGTGGCCATCGGCGCCATCGCCGGCGGCGTCTGCGCCTGGGCCGTGGGCCTGAAGTACAAGCTGGGCTACGACGACTCCCTCGACGTGGTCGGGGTCCACCTGGTCGGTGGCATCATCGGCACGGTGCTGATCGGGGTGTTCTCCACGTCCGAGGGCGCCGGTGGCGTCGACGGCCTGCTCTACGGCGGTGGCTTCGGTTCACTGGGCGACCAGGCCCTGGGCGTGGTCGTGGCCGTCATCTACTCCGGCCTGCTCACCACGGTCATCGCAGTGGCGATCAAGTACACCATCGGTCTGCGCCTCGACGAGGAGGACGAGGTCAACGGCATCGACCTCGTCGCTCACGGCGAGTCGGCCTACGACCTGCACAGCGGAAGCTCCGGCGGCAGCAGCAGCGTCCTTGCTGCGGCCGCTGCCCCGACCACCAAGACTGAAGGAGCCAGCGCATGAAGCTCGTCACCGCGGTCATCAAGCCGCACAAGTGGGAAGAGGTCCGCGAGGCCCTCGAGACGTTCGGCGTCGCCGGCATGACCGTGTCCGAGGTCAGCGGCTACGGCCGCCAGAAGGGACACACCGAGGTCTACCGGGGCGCGGAGTACGACATCGCCCTGGTGCCCAAGATCCGCCTCGAGATCGTCGTCGACGACGCCGACGCGGACGACGTGGTCGGCATCATCGTCAAGACCGCCCAGACGGGCCGCATCGGCGACGGGAAGGTGTGGGTGAGCCCGGTCGACTCGGTCGTCAGGGTCCGCACCGGCGAGCAGGACGCGTCGGCGCTGTGACGGCGTGAGCGCCACCGACCGGGCCGCCAGGGCCGCGGCCGCTGACGGGATCTGCCAGGAGGCGTACGCCGCCGCCGGCGGCCCCGAGGCGGGCGTGGCCCTGGTGGCCGTCGGTGGCTACGGCCGTGCCGAGCTCGCTCCGCACTCCGACCTCGACGTGGTGCTCGTGCACGAGCCCGGGGTCGACCCCGGCGCGATGGGCGAGCAGCTGTGGTACCCGCTGTGGAACTCCGGTCGCCGCCTCGACCACGCGGTCCGCTCGCTGCCCGAGATGGTGGACGCGGCCCAGGACCTGCGCGTCGCGCTCGGCCTCCTCGACGTGCGGCACCTGGCCGGGGACTCCGGCCTGGCCATGCAGCTGCGCACCACGATGCTCGCGGACTGGCGCCGCCGGGCACGCCAGTCGCTGCCTGAGCTCCGGGCGCTGGTGGCCAAGCGCCATGCCGTCCTCGGGGAGCTCGCCCACGAGTCCGTGCCGGACCTCAAGGAGGCCGAGGGCGGGCTCCGTGACGCCGGTGTCCTGAGGGCACTCGAGGCGACCTGGCTCGTGGATGCCTCGACTCCCGCCTCGGAGTCGGCCCGGATGGCGCTGCTGGACGTCCGGGACGAGCTCCACGACCTCGCGGGCCGACCGACCGACCGGGTCGCGCCGGAGCTCTGGGCGCCCCTGGCGGAACGGCTGGGGCTCGCGGACGCCGAAGCGGCGCAGCGGCACGTCCGCTCCCTCGGCCGGCGGATCACCCACGTGTCGCGCCTGAGCTGGCGTCGGGTCGACGCGGTGCTGGCGAGGCCGAGCGGCGAGCGCGGTCGTCGTACCCCTGCCCTGCAGCCGGTCGCCCGCGGGATCGCCCTCTCGCGCGGGGAGGTCGTGCTCGACCGACAGGCTCGCCCCGCGGCAGACCCGACCCTGCTCCTGAGAGCCGCGGCGGAGGCTGCGAGTCGTGACGTGGTGCTCGCGCCGGTGACGGCCGCGCGCCTGGTGCGAGAGGCTCCGAGCCTGCCCGTGCCGTGGCCGGCAGAGGCGCGCGACGCCCTGGTGCGGCTGCTGGCCGGACCCGGACTCCTCCACGTGTGGGAGACCCTCGAGGAGACCGGCGCCCTCGAGACGTTCCTGCCCGAGTGGGACGCGATCAGGCTGCTGCCGCACGCTTCCGCGATCCACCGCTTCACCGTCGACCGCCACTCCGTCGAGACATGCACGGAGGCGGCCGCCCTCATCAGGTCCGTGGCGCGCCCGGACGTGCTCATGGTGGCCGCGCTGCTGCACGACATCGGCAAGGGGGAGCTCGTCGAGCACAGCGTGGCGGGGGAGCCGATCGCCCGGGAGATCGCGACGAGGATGGGGTTCGACGCGGCAGCGGTCGACATGGTGGGGGCGCTCGTGCGGTGGCACCTCCTGCTGGGCGAGACCGCCACCACGCGTGACCCGGACGACCCGGTGACGGTGGAGCGGGTTCTCGCGCGCTTCCCGACCGCGCAGGGGCTGGCCCTGCTGCACGCCCTGACCGAGGCGGACGCCCGGGCGACGGCACCGCAGGCCTGGTCGTCGTGGCGGGCCACGCTCATCGACCGGTTGGTCGAGCGCGCGCGCTCCGTGGTTGCTGGGGACGCCCCTGCCGAGGACGAGCCGACGCTGGAGGTGCCGGTCGCGCAGTCCTCCACGATCCAGGTCGACGTGGCCACCGACGAGGAGGGCGCGAGGGTCACGGTGGTCGCCGCAGACCGCGTCGGACTGCTCGCGGACATCGCCGGAGCACTCGCGCTCCTGCGAGTGTCGGTGCGCTCGGCCCGTGCCTGGTCCCAGCTCACGGACGGCGAGGAGTGGGCATGCTCGCTCTGGGAGGTGGCCGACGCCGACCTCGATCCCGGCGTGCTCAGGGACCGGCTGCGCCGCGTCGTCGCAGGCGAGGAGGTCCGCCTCCCGTCGTACGGAGACCGGGTGCTCCCGCCGACCGTGGCAGTGCGCGGCGACTCCTCCCGCCGGTGCGCGGTGCTGGAGGTCCGCGCTGCCGACCGTCCGGGGACCCTCTACGACGTCCTGGGGACACTCGCCGGGCTCGACCTCGCCGTGCGCTCGGCGCACGTCGCCACGCTGGGGCCCCAGGCGGTGGACGTGTTCTACGTGCAGGAGCCCGGCGGCGTGCGTCCGTCCGACGAGCGGGCCGCGGAGGCGGCGCGCGCACTCCGAGGTGTCCTCGCCGGAGCGAGGTGATCGCCTTCGACGTACGGCGGCAGCAGGCCTGCGGCTAGGCTGGACCGACGCCTCATCTGGCTTCAACCGCCGTCCTGACCGCAGACCCAGGGGAATCAATCCTTGTTCGCCACACTCTCCGACCGGCTCGCTGACACCTTCAAGAACCTGCGGGGGAAGGGTCGACTCTCCGACGCAGACATCGACGCGACAGCACGCGAGATCCGGATCGCGCTCCTCGAGGCCGACGTCGCGCTTCCCGTCGTCAAGGAGTTCGTGGGCGCCGTCAAGGAGCGAGCCCGAGGCGAGGAGGTCAGCGGAGCGCTCAACCCCGCCCAGCAGATCATCAAGATCGTCCACGAGGAGCTCGTGGCGATCCTCGGCGGCGAGACGCGCCGGCTGCGCTACGCCAAGAGCGGCCCGACGGTCATCATGCTCGCCGGGCTCCAGGGTGCGGGCAAGACCACCCTCGCGGCCAAGCTCGCCCTGTGGCTGAAGGAGCAGGACAAGACGCCGATGCTCGTGGCTGCCGACCTCCAGCGCCCCAACGCGGTGCAGCAGCTGCAGGTCAACGGTGAGCGCGTCGGCGTACCCGTCTTCGCGCCCGAGCCCGGCAACGGCACGGGCAACCCGGTCGACGTCGCTCGCGCGTCTCTCGAAGAGGCCAGGCGCAAGCTCCACGACGTGGTCATCATCGACACCGCGGGCCGGCTGGGCGTCGATGCCGAGCTGATGAAGCAGGCTGCCGACATCCGTGACGCGGTCCAGCCCGACGAGGTCCTCTTCGTCGTGGACGCGATGATCGGTCAGGACGCCGTCACCACCGCGCAGGCCTTCCTCGAGGGCGTGGGCTACGACGGTGTCGTGCTCACCAAGCTCGACGGTGACGCCCGCGGCGGTGCGGCGCTGTCCATCCGGTCGGTCACCGGCAGGCCCGTCATGTTCGCCTCCAGCGGCGAGAAGATGACCGACTTCGACCTCTTCCACCCCGACCGGATGGCCTCGCGCATCCTCGACATGGGCGACATGCTCACCCTGATCGAGCAGGCCGAGAAGGCCTTCGACTCCGAGCAGTCCATGAAGGCCGCCGAGAAGCTCGCCACCAAGGGCGGGTTCACGCTGGAGGACTTCCTCCAGCAGATGCAGCAGATCCGCAAGCTCGGCTCGATGACCAAGATCATGGGCATGCTGCCCGGCATGGGTCAGTTCCGTGACCAGCTGGAGAACTTCGACGAGCGCGAGATCGACCGCCTCCAGGCGATCATCCAGTCGATGACGCCCGCCGAGCGGGCCAACCCCAAGATCATCGACGGCTCCCGCCGCGCGCGCATCGCCAAGGGCTCGGGCCGTCAGGTCTCCGACGTCAACCAGCTCGTCGACCGCTTCTTCGAGGCGCGCAAGATGATGGAGCAGATGGCGCGGGGCGGCGGCATGCCCGGCATGCCCGGCATGCCCGGGATGGCCGGCAAGCGCGGCGGCGCCAAGCAGGCCGCCAAGGGCAAGAAGGGCAAGGGCAAGCGGACCTCGGGCAACCCGGCCAAGGCGGCACAGGAGAAGGCCGCCCAGCAGGCTGCCGCCAAGGCAGCGGCGGCCGAGAAGGCCGCCAACCCGTTCGGCGACCCCGCCGGCGGCGAGGTCGACTACGAGAAGGCTGCGGCCGCGCTCGACCTGCCGAAGGACTTCAGCAAGTTCCTGAAGTGACCCGCTCCGTCCTGGTGGTCGACGGCGCCAACGTCGTCGGCTCAGTCCCGGACGGCTGGTGGAAGGACAGATCAGGCGCTGCGCGGCGACTCCACGAGCGGTTGCTGGTGGCCGACCTCGCCCACGACGACGTCGTCCTGGTGCTCGAGGGGGCTGCCAAGGCCGGCGTCAGGGCAGGGCGCGACGGCCATGTCCTCACCGTGCACGCCGCCCGTGACGGCGACTCCGAGATCCGCGCCCGGGCACGCTCGGCCGTGTCCTCCGGTGCGCACGTGGTCGTGGTGACCGCCGACCGGGCCCTCGGCGCCAACGTCTCCCCGGCGCAGGTGCTCTCGCCCTCGTGGCTGCTCGACCGGATCGGCTGAGTCCGGGATAGCGTCGCCCGCATGCGAGCGCTGAAGTTCTCCGGCCCGGTCCTGCCCCACGCGGAGTCACGTGACGTCTACGTCGTCGACGGCCGGGTCACCTTCGAGAAGCAGGCCGGCGCCGAGTCGGCCGGAACAGGCTGGATCGTTCCCGGACTGGTGGACGCCCACAACCACCTGGGGCTCGACGACGGCGGAGCGGTGTCGGACGAGGAGACCGAGGCCCAGGCGCTCGCCGACCGTGACACGGGAGTGCTGCTGCTGCGTGACTGCGGCTCACCGGCCGACACGCGCTGGGTGCACGAGCGCGAGGACCTGCCGCGCCTGATCCGGGCCGGGCGGCACCTCGCGCGGACGCGGCGCTACATCCGCAACTACGGCCACGAGGTCGAGCCCGAGGAGCTGGCGTCGTACGCCGCCCGCGAGGCGAGGGGGTCGGACGGCTGGATCAAGCTCGTCGGCGACTGGATCTCCCGCGACGACGGCGACCTGGCTCCATCGTTCCCGGTCGAGGCGTTCGCCGCTGCGATCGAGTCGGCACATGCCGAAGGTGCTCGCGTCACGGCGCACTGCTTCGGCTCCGACGTGCTGCAGGGACTCCTCGACGCCGGCATCGACTGCATCGAGCACGGCACCGGGCTCTCGGTCGACCAGGTGGAGCAGATGGCGGCGAACGGCGTCGCCCTGGTGCCGACGGTCCAGCAGACCGGCAAGTTCCCGCAGTTCGCGAGCGCGGGACGTGAGAAGTTCCCCGACTACGCCACCACCATGGAGGAGCTCCACGCGAGGCGGCGCGAGACGCTGATGTCGGCATGGGAGGCTGGGGTCTCGCTGTTCGTCGGGTCCGACGGTGGCGGCGTGGCGCGGCACGGCGAGCTGATGGGGGAGATCGAGGCGATGGTCGAGATGGGTCTTCCCGCGGACGACGTCGTCGCTGCGGCGTCCTGGCGAGGCAGGGAATGGCTGGGCTGGCAGGGGATCGAGGAGGGAGCCGCGGCCGACTTCGTGGTCCTGGACGCGGACCCTCGGCAGGACCTCACGACGCTGCGCCGACCCGCCCGCGTCGTGCTGCGCGGTCGCGTCGTCGCCTGAGCGAGCACGACAAAGGGCGGCCACCCCCCGAGTGACCGCCCTTCGTCCGTGGCTCGTGCGCTCAGACCTCTTCGAGCTCCGTGTGGGCCAGCTCGAGGTGAGCACGAGCAGCCTTCACGTCCGCCTTGGTGCTGGTGGCGGTGAGAGCCAGGGCGGCAGTCTCGGCCGCGTCCAGCGCGGCGGTCGCCTCCGGGTCGGTGGCGGCCTCCTCAGCGAGGTTCTCGGCCTGCTTGAGGATGTTCACGGCCAGGCGGAAGTTGACCACCCGGAAGCTGCGCAGCTCCTTGCGGACCGCGCGGGTGTCGACGGTGGAGTCCGCGGCCTCGACAGCAGTCTTGACGTCGGTGAGCGCAGTCTGGGCGTCGGTGATGTTGGCGACGAGCGCAGCCTCGGTCTCGTCCGCCAGGCGAGCGACCGCGTTGCTCTCGGCCAGACGAGTCAGGCGCTTGTCCTTGCCGGCGACGTCCTTGAGCAGCTGCTTGGCCTGCGACTTGACGGTGCCCTTGGCAGGCTTGTCCGTCTTGGCGGGCTTGTCCTTGTGCTCGTGCGGCGCAGCGGTCGCCGAGGCGGTCACGGCTGCCGGAGCGACGAGCGCGGCCGTGGCGGCCGCTGTTGCGATGAGGCGTCGGGTGCGAGTCATTCTTGGTTGCTCCTCGAACTATCGGGGGGATTGACGCACCCGAGTGTGCGTGAGCCGTGCGGTCTAGACAAGTCGAGGATCGGCCAGTTCGCGTGGTCCGTTCGGGCTAGGCGTCGACCACAGGAGTGTCGGGCGAGAGGTCGTAGACGACCAGTGCGAAGTTCGCCTTGAGCAGCTCCTCGCCCACCGGCGAGCCCGTGTCAGGGTCGAGGGCCCGGCGCCAGATCTGGTTGCGCCGGAAGACCCGGTCGTCGTGCCGCACGAACTCCTCCTCACGCGCCTCCACCTCGAAGGATCGCGGCGGGCGCTCGTCGCTGCGCAGCTGCCCGTGGAGGAACCGCTTGCCGACCTCCACCCCCAGCTGGAAGGTCAGGTCGGTGTCGTTGCGGACGACCAGGTCGACGTAGTTGTAGACGATGGAGCAGCCCACACCCCAGGGGACGACCCGTCCGGTGTCGGGGAACAGGTCGAAGGAGTGCTCGGAGCGCTCGACGACCGTCAGTGGCGAGTGCAGGACCATCCAGTGGATCAGGTTGGCCAGCTGACAGATCCCGCCTCCGACACCCGACTCCGGAGAGCCGTTGGACAGGCGCATCCCGTCGAGGTAGCCCTGCCGCCGCGTGCAGTTGCCGACCACGCGGTTGAAGGAGAGCGTCTCGCCGGGACGGATCAGCAGGCCGTCGACGTGGGAGGAGGCCAGGCGCAGGTTGGTGACCTTGTTGTGCTGCAGCACCATCCGGTCGGGGTCGAGCTCACGCAGCAGCAGGGAGCCGTGCTGCTTGACGCGATGGGGGAGCGGCTCCGCGGCCCGAGTGGTCGCCCAGCAGGTGGTCCCGGTCAGCGACGCCTTGATCCACGACGTACGACGCCGTGCGCGGTGGACAGCGATCGCCAGCGGGAGGAGTCGGGGATGACGCTGGGTCAGTCGCGGTGGGCCGGTGAGATGAGCAGGGACCCGAAATGGTTGGGCCTGCGTGGCCGCTTCCGGCGAGGATGGCCCCATGTCCGGCATCGTAGACCTCTTCCCGCCCTTCGGGCTGCGCATCTGCGCGGGGCCGCTCGAGCTCCGCGGGATCACCGACGACGTCCTTCCCGAGCTCTGCGACCTCGTCGTCGGAGGGATCCACGACCCGGACGAGATGCCGTTCTACTTCCCGTGGACCGACGCCCCCAAGGAGGAGCTGGCTCGCAACACCGCGGCCTACCACTGGCGCACTCGCGCAGAGTTCTCCCGGGAGCAGTGGGGCCTGCACCTCGCGGTCTTCCACGATGGCCACCTGGTCGGCACCCAGGGTCTCGAGACCTCCGACTACCTCGTGACGCGCACCGGTGAGACCGGGTCGTGGTTGGGGCGCCAGTTCCAGGGCCGGGGCATCGGGACCGCGATGCGCCAGGTCGTGTGCGCGTTCGCCTTCGACCACCTCGGCGCGGCAGCCATCACCTCTGGTGCCTTCCTAGACAACCCGGCCTCGCTCGCGGTCTCGCGCAAGGTCGGTTACGTCCCCAACGGCGTCCGCAGGCTCAAGCGGCGCGAGGGCGAGCTGGCGCTGAACCAGGCGCTGCTGCTCACCCCGGACGCGTTCGTGCGCGGCCCCGACGAGCTCCAGGTCAGCGGAGTGGAAGCGTTCCGCCAGGCGATCGGCCTGGACGCGTAACCTGACGGGGGCAGACTGATCGGGGGAGCTTCATGAGGACTGTCCACTGGCTGGCCGTGGCGCTGGCCGCGGCAGGGTTGACGTCCGCCACAGCGGTGCAGGCTGCCGGGCCGGCCATGTGCGACGGCAGGCTCGCGACCATCGTGGGGAGCCCGGGTGACGACCGGATCACCGGCACCTCCGGCTCCGACGTGATCCTGGCCGGCGGCGGCCGGGACTCGGTCGACGGCCGTGGCGGCGACGACCGCGTCTGCGGCGGTGCGGGGGCAGACGTGATCGTCGGCGGGCCTGGGGACGACCGGCTCTTCGGCGAGGGCAACCAGTTCCACGCCGACCGCGGAGGCGTCCACTTCCGCGGCGACGTGCTCGACGGTGGCGCCGGAGACGACCTCCTGGACGTCGGACCCACTCCCGACGCCGACAGCCTCGCCGGTGAGCGGGTTGAGTTCCTCACGGTTCCGGGAGCGGTGGCCGTGGACCTCGCCGCAGGCACCTCGACCGGGCAGGGTGACGACGTCATCCGCGTGCGGCGGAACATGTCGGTGCGCACCGGCGACGGGGACGACACGATCCTGGGGACGAGACGGGCCGACAGCGTCGATGCCGGCCCGGGCAACGACACCGTGCGGCTGATGCGGGGCCAGGACACGTACGTCGAGCGCCGCACGTCCCTGCCCGACGACGACGTGGTCGACACCGGGGGCGGCTACGACACTGTCGACGTCGTGTCCGGGGCCGACACCGTCATGACGGGGAGGGAGGCTGACTCCGTCGGACTGAGGGGTCGCGGGCCGCACAGGGTGGAGACGGGTCCCGGCAGTGATCTGGTCGTCGCCGGCACGAGCGACGCCCCCGGGTCGTCGTACGACATGGGGCCGGGAGCCGCCGACGACCTGTCACTCGACGTCGGGCCCCTGCGCGGCGAGGGGGGTGTGCTGCCGATCCGGATCGACATCCCGGCCGGCCAGCTCCTGCTGACAGGACCTGCGGGGCCTGTCACCGTCGAGATCCACGGCATCGAGGACTTCGTGCTCGGGAAGGAGTTCAGGATCGACTTCCTGGGCAGCGATGCCGACGAGTCGCTGTTCCTCGCTCCCGTCGGGTCCATCCCGGTGCACGCACTCATGGGCGGCGGCGACGACCGTGTGTGGGGGTCTCGGGGCGACGACCACCTCGACGGTGGCGCCGGGGTCGACACGGCCTACGGGGACGAGGGGGACGACACCTGTGTGGGGATCGAGCACCCCACGAGCTGTTGAGCCGGGGCCGATTGGTCGTCGTACGCAGCCTCTGGCAGAATCATCCCTCGTGTCCTGCGCGGAGGGACCCTCTCATCCCGCCGTGACAGCGCCCATCGAGTGACCCGACCCGGTCCCCACCTGGCGGGGGTCGCTCACAAACCACAACTTTCGAGGAGACACCACAAACGTGGCCGTCAAGATCCGTTTGAAGCGCCTGGGCAAGATCCGGGTCCCGCAGTACCGCATCGTCGTCGTCGACTCCCGCAAGAAGCGCGACGGCAAGGTCCTCGAGGAGATCGGCAAGTACCACCCCAAGGAGGAGCCCTCGTTCATCGAGGTCACCTCCGAGCGGGCGCAGTACTGGCTCGGCGTGGGCGCACAGCCCTCCGAGGCCGTCGAGGCCATCCTCAAGATCACCGGCGACTGGCAGAAGTTCAAGGGCCTGCCGGGCACCGAGGGCACGCTCAAGGTCAAGGAGCCCAAGCGCTCCAAGCTCGACATCTTCAACGAGGCGCTGAAGGAGGCCGCCAGCGAGCCCAAGGGCGCTGCGGTCACCAAGAAGTCCTCGAAGAAGGCCGAGGAGAAGACCGAGGAGGCGGCTCCGGCTGCCGAGTCGGCTCCTGAGGTCCCCGCGTCGGAGACTCCTGAGGGCGCCGCCGAGCAGGCCGAGGCGGCCGAGACCGTCACCGCCGAGGACGCCGGCAAGAGCGAGGCGTGAGCGACGTGCTCCCCGACGCCCTCGAGCACCTCGTGCGCGGCGTGGTCGACAACCCCGACGACGTCGTCGTGCGCGACAAGCAGCTGCGTCGCGGGTCGATCCTCGAGGTTCGTGTGCACCCCGACGACCTCGGCAAGGTGATCGGCCGCAACGGCCGGACAGCCACGGCGTTCCGCACCGTGATCTCGGCCCTGGCAGGTCGCGGCGGTGCGCGGATCGACTTCGTCGACACCGACCGCCGCCGGTAGCCGCCGGTCCACCGGACCGCACAGCGTCATCCGAACGGACGTCACCCCGCACAGGGGTGGCGTCCGTTCGTCATTACGCTTGCAGCGTGAGTGAGGACATCGAGCTGGTGGTCGGTCGGATCGGCAAGCCGCACGGGGTGCGAGGAGAGGTCACCGTCGACGTCCGCACAGACGAGCCCGAGCGCCGTTTCGCGCCCGGCACGACCCTGCGCGCCGCACCTCCGGCCGGTGCGGACCGCCGTCCTGCGACGCTCACCGTGACCAGGTCACGCTGGCACCAGCAGACCCTGCTCGTCACGTTCGAGGAGCTCACCGATCGCAACGCCGCCGAGGCCGCGCGCGGCACGGTCCTGCACGCCACGGTGCCGGCCGACGAGCAGCCGGAGGACCCCGACGAGTACTACGACCACCAGCTCGTGGGGCTCGCGGCCGAGGACACCGACGGGACCCCGCTGGGGGAGGTGACCGCCGTGGTCCACGGCGCCGCCCAGGACCTCCTCCGCATCAGGACCACCGACGGGCGCGACGCCCTGGTGCCGTTCGTGGCAGCGCTCGTGCCGGAGGTCGACGTCGCCGGCGGGCGGGTCGTCGTCGCCGACAGGCCCGGGCTGGTCGCTCCGTTCGCGGACGAGGCCGGCTCGTGAGGATCGACGTCATCACGATCTTTCCCGACTACCTGGCGCCGCTCTCGCTGAGCCTCCCGGGCAAGGCACGGGACAAGGGGCTGCTCGACCTGCGCGTCCACGACCTCCGCGACTGGACCCAGGACCGCCACCGGACCGTCGATGACACCCCCTACGGCGGTGGTGCCGGCATGGTGATGAAGCCCGAGCCGTGGGGGGATGCCCTCGACGCGATCGCCGCCGGGGCGACGATCATCTTCACCACGCCCAGCGGGGAGCCGTTCTCCCAGGGGTTGGCCCAGGAGCTCAGCAAGCGCGAGCACCTGGTCCTCGCGTGCGGACGCTACGAGGGAATCGACCAGCGGGTGGTCGACCACGCCGCCACCGTGGGTGAGGTGCGTGAGGTGTCGCTCGGCGACTACGTCCTCAACGGTGGAGAGGTCGCGGCGCTCGCCATCACCGAGGCCGTGGTGCGCCTGCTTCCCGGCTTCATGGGTAACGCCGAGTCACTGGTCGAGGAGTCCCACGAGGACGGTCTGCTGGAGTACCCCGTCTACACCAAGCCCGCCTCCTGGCGTGGACGCGAGGTTCCCGAGGTGCTGCTCTCCGGCGACCACGGGAGGATCGCGACGTGGCGCCACGACCAGCGCGTGCGTCGTACTGCTGCCCGTCGCCCCGACCTCGTGGCTGCGGTGGCAGCGACCGGCGCCCTGTCCGACCTCGAGGTGCGCCGTGCGGTCCCGGCCGACGCCGGCGAGATCTACACGCTGCAGCGTGCGTGCTGGTTGCAGGAGCTGGAGGCCAACCCGGGGGTCACCATCCCTGCGCTCGAGGAGAGCCTCGAGGACGTACGCCGTGGGCTCGCCGAGTGGGCGACCTACGTCGCGCGCGACCCCGCATCCGGTCGCCTCGTCGGCGGGGTCCGCGGGCGCGTCGACCACGGCGAGTGGGACATCGGACGGATCATGGTCGCCCCAGACCTGCAGGGCCGGGGGCTGGGCCGAGACCTCCTCGCCCTCATCGAGGACGTCGCGCCGCCCGAGGCGACGGGATTCGTCCTCTTCACGGGCACGGGGTCGCAGCAGAACATCCGCATGTACAAGAGGGCCGGCTACCGGTTGCGTCCTGACCGGCCCGCACCCACGGGAGCCGTGGTCCTCACCAAGCGTCGGATTTCGCCGCGGACGTGAGCCTCTGGCAGACTTGCTCCTTGGTCCATCTGGTCAGGGACGTCCGGAAGTCATCACTCGTGGTGACATCACGCCGGAGTCCTGCCGCAACGCGCCTGCCACAGGGGGAGCGGCGGCAGACCACCTCGATGGCCGGCCTGCACCGACATCCACGATTCCGCGACTGACCTGTGGCGCTCGCGAGGAGCACATCATGACCAATGCCATCACCGAGCTCGGCAACGCCCACAAGCGCGACGACGTCCCGGCCTTCCGCGCCGGTGACACCGTCAAGGTCCACGTGAAGGTCGTCGAGGGCAGCCGCTCGCGCGTCCAGGTCTTCCAGGGAGTGGTGATCCGGGTCCACGGCTCGGGCGTCGGGCGCACCTTCACCGTCCGCAAGGTCTCCTTCGGCGTCGGCGTCGAGCGCACCTTCCCGCTGAACTCCCCGATCTTCGAGTCGATCGAGGTCGTGACCCGCGGCGACGTGCGTCGAGCCAAGCTCTACTACCTCCGCAACCTGCGCGGCAAGGCGGCCAAGATCAAGGAGCGCCGCGAGGCCTGAGATCCACCAGTCACTGGTTACTCTCTGCCCGTGACTTCCGACGACGACCGCGTCTCCTCCGCTGATCCGACCGAGGAGGCGCGGTCGTCGCACTCCCGGCACAAGCGCAAGCCACTGCCCCTGTGGCAGGAGACGATCCTGCTCCTGGGCGTCGCCCTGGTGCTCGCGCTCGTCGTCAAGACGTTCTTCATCCAGGCGTTCTACATCCCCTCGGAGTCGATGGAGCCGGGCCTGGTCGTCGACGACCGGATCCTCGTGCAGAAGGTCTCCTACTGGGGCGGTGGCGAGCCCGAGCGTGGCGACGTCGTGGTCTTCGAGGACCCGGGCGGTTGGCTCTCGGGGGTGGGCGCCGAGCCGGCGACGCCGATGATCAAGGTGATGACCAAGCTCGGTCTCTACCCGACGGGTGGGCACCTCGTGAAGCGCGTCATCGGAGTCGCGGGCGACACGATCGAGTGCTGTGACGACCAGGGTCGCCTGCTCGTCAACGGTGAGCCTCTCGACGAGGACGACTACGTCCAGCGGGCTGGCGTGACCTGCAACGGACCCATGGTCAACGGCTGCGACAAGGACTGGACCGCCGGCCCGGTTCCTGACGGCCACGTCTTCGTGATGGGCGACAACCGGGCGCGCTCGGCCGACTCCTCCGAGCACATGTGCACTGACCGGGAGACCGACTGCGTCCCGGGCGACGAGTTCGTCCGGGCCGACTCGGTCGTGGGCAAGGTCTTCGTGCTGCTCTGGCCCGCCGACAGGTTCACCTGGAAGACACGTCCCGAGACCTTCGAGGACGTTCCCGACGCGAAGTCGTGAGGTCACGGTGACACATCTTCCGGAGGGGATGACCGTCCGCCGCGATGCGGGCCTCTACGGCTACGAACGCGCGTTGCGCCGCGCCGGGCTCGACCCGATCGCCGGCGTGGACGAGGCGGGCCGAGGTGCCTGCGCCGGCCCCCTGGTGGCCGGTGCTGTCGTGCTGCCACCGGGCAAGGCCGGCATCGTCCCGGGCCTGGCCGACTCCAAGCTGCTCACCGAGAAGGCCCGGGAGCGGGTCTACGCCCAGGTCGTGCGCCGCGCCCTGGCCTGGTCGGTCGTGGTGATCGACAGCGAGGAGTGCGACCGTCTCGGCATGCACGTCGCCAACGTCGAGGCCCTGCGCCGCGCGGTGGCGCGGCTGGACACGCGACCCGCCTACGTCCTGACCGACGGGTTCCCCGTCGACGGGCTCGAGGTCCCGGGACTGGCCGTGTGGAAGGGGGACCGTGTCGCCGCCTGCATCGCCGCGGCGTCAGTGGTCGCCAAGGTCACTCGCGACCGGATCATGTGCGAGCTCGACGACGCCTGGCCGTCCTACGACTTCCGGACCCACAAGGGCTACATCACCGAGACCCACTCGGCCGCGCTGACCCAGCACGGTCCCTCGCCCGTCCACCGCATGAGGTTCGTGAACGTCCGCCGGGCGGCGGGCCTGGTCGATAGTGTCGGGAGCGGTCCTGCGCCGGGGCCGATGGCAGCGCACGCCGAGACGGAGGACGCATGAGTGCCGAGGACCTCGAGAAGTACGAGACCGAGATGGAGCTCACCCTCTACCGCGAGTACCGCGACGTCGTCGGCATCTTCAAGTACGTCGTCGAGACAGACCGCCGCTTCTACCTGTGCAACCAGGTGGACGTGAAGGCGCGGGCCGAGAGCGGAGACGTGTTCTTCGAGGTCTCCATGGCCGACGCCTGGGTCTGGGACATGTACCGCCCTGCGCGTTTCGCCAAGAACGTGAAGGTCCTGACGTTCAAGGACGTCAACGTCGAGGAGCTGGCCGACCAGGACATCGACCCCCCCAAGCCCTGACGCGCGGGGCGGATCGCGGGCCCGTTCCCGTCCACAGCTGCCCTACACACCCGGTCGTCCACAGGTCCCGCTCCGCACGGACGTGGGACGTCGGCGGCTGGCGCTGTGCTGGTGCCTCCCTACCAAGGAGACCGCACCGTGACAGCCACCGCTCCGAACTCGTCCACACCGCCTTCCCTGGCCGTCTCGCCGGCTGCGCTGCACAAGCGCCGCCTCGGCGCCTACGGCGAGAACATCGCAGCCCGGCACCTGTGTCGCGGCGGCATGGTCCTGCTCGACCGCAACTGGCGCTGCGACGCCGGCGAGATCGACCTGGTCCTGCGCGAGGGTCCGATCCTGGTCATCTGCGAGGTCAAGACCCGCACGTCCCTCGCCTACGGCTCGCCCCTGGAGGCCGTCGACGTGCGCAAGGCCGACCGCTTGCGCCGCCTGGGAGCGAGGTGGCTGCAGGCGCACCGGGTCCATCCCGACGACGTCCGGATCGACATGGTCGGTGTCCTCGTGCCACCGCGGGGCGAGATCGAGGTCGAGCACGTCCGCGGGATCGGCTGATGGCCTTCGCCACGGCACACACCATGGCCCTCCGCGGCGCCGAGGGCCACCTCATCGACGTCCAGGTGGACGTGTCGCCCGGCCTGGTCGGCACCACCTTGGTGGGCCGGGCCGACAAGAGCCTGAGCGAGGCGCGTGACCGCGTGCGGATGGCGATCAACAACAACTGCGGGAGCTGGCCGGCGACCAAGCGGGTGACCATCCTGCTGGCACCCGCCGACCTGCCGAAGTCCGGGACCCACCTGGACCTCGCCATCGCCTTGGCCGTCAAGGCGGCCGACACCGACCCCAAGGGTGCCGTGCCCTTCGGTCCCGACCTCCTTGCGGGGAGCCTGTTCATCGGCGAGCTCTCCGTCTCCGGGGGGCTCCGACCGGTGCAGGGGGTCCTGCCGATGGTCATGGCCGCGGCGTCGCACGGGATCACCCGCGTCTTCGTCCCCGAGCCGCAGGCCCACGAGGCCGCGCTGGTGCCGGGCGTCACCGTCTTCGGCATGCGCTCACTCGCGCAGGTCGTGGCTCAGCTCCAGGGGGAGGAGGTCCCCGACGCTCCGCCTGTGGCCAGCCCGTCGGCAAGCCGCCTGGCCTCGTGGCGCGGCGAGGACCGCATGTCTGAGCTCGACTTCGTCGACCTCGACGGTCTGGCGGAGGTGCGCTATGCCGTGGAGGTGGCCGCGGCGGGCGGTCACCCGGTGATGTTGATGGGCCCACGTGGCAGCGGCAAGACCTCGGTGGCGGAGCGGATCCCCTCGATCCTGCCTGACCTGACCGTCGAGCAGTCGCTCGAGGTGAGTGCGTTGCACTCGGTGGCGGGCACCCTGCAGGGCCGGGGGCTGGTCCGTCGCCCGCCGTGGTTCGCACCCCACCACGGTGCGTCGGGCGCCAGCGTCCTGGGCGGGGGCTCAGGTCGCGTCCGACCCGGCCAGGTGAGCCTCGCGCACCACGGCGTGCTCTTCCTCGACGAGTTCGCCCACTTCCGCGCCGACGTCGTCGAGGCGCTGCGCCAGCCACTGGAGTCGGGCGAGGTCACGATCGCGCGGGGCGAGGAGAGCGCCACCTATCCAGCGCGCAGCCTCGTCGTGCTGGCAGCCAACCCGTGCCCCTGCGGCAACTACTACGCCGGCGGCGGTGCTCTCCTCGACCCGTGCGAGTGTCCCGAGACGGCCCGGCGACACTACGGGCGCAAGCTGTCAGGTCCGGTGGTCGACCGCGTCGACATCTGGATGGAGGTCGCTCCTCAGGGGGCCCACCACGGCCGTGACCCGCTGCGGCCCCCGGAGCCGTCGGCGGCCATCCGAGCACGCGTCGCACGGGCCCGCGAGGTCCAGGCCCAGCGCTACTCCGGGCGCAGCTGGCAGCTCAACTCCGCGGTGCCGGGCCCTGTGCTCACGAGGGAGTGGCCGGTCGTGCCGTCGGCGCAGGCGCTCATGGACGAGGCGCTCAGCACGGGAGAGATCACCCGGAGGGGACTGACCCGGGTCCACCGACTCGCGTGGACGGTCGCCGACTGCGACGGCGTCGAGCAGCCCGGCGACGACGAGGTCCGCACAGCACTCGCACTCCGCGCGACCGACGCGGTCCACCCGTTGCCGGCCAGGATCTTGAGGAGGGCCTCGTGACGCCCTTGGTTCCGCCTTCGGAGAGTGAGCGACTGGCCCGCGTGGTCCTGAGCCGCGCGGCCGAGCCGGGTGACCTCACCGTCGCCTCGCTGGTGCTGCAGCTCGGCGCCGTCGGCGCAGTCCAGGCACAGCTCGAGCCCAAGGCCGACAGCCAGCTCCACCGACGGCTGGAGGAGGTCGACCCGGCTCGCGAGCTCGAGCAGGCCCAGACATTGGGCATCCGCTTCGTGGTGCCTGGTGACCCCGAATGGCCGCTCCAGCTCGACGACCTCACCCACGGCAGGCTCGACTGGCTGGGGATGGGCGGTCCCCCGATCGGCCTGTGGGTCAAGGGGCCGATGCCCCTGACCGAGCTCGCCGAGTCTGTCGCGGTGGTCGGGTCCCGCTCAGCCACCACCTATGGCACCACCGTCGCCAACGACATCTCCGCGGTCGTCGCACGCGCCGGGCTCGCGGTCGTCTCGGGGGCCGCCTTCGGCATCGACGAGGCGGCTCACCGGGGCGCGGTGGCGGCTGGCGGTGCAACGGTGGCTGTCCTCGCCTGCGGGGTCGACCGTGCCTATCCCGCGGAGCATCGTGCGCTCCTCGCCCACCTGGCCAGCCACTGTGCGGTGGTCTCGGAGTCTCCACCGGGAGCCTCCGTCACCCGGTTGAGGTTCCTGACCCGCAACCGGCTGATCGCCGCACTCACCCAGGGCACGGTGCTGGTCGAGGCGGCCATCCGCAGCGGCGCACTCAACACCGCCAGCTGGGCGCACGAGCTCAATCGTGTCGTGATGGGTGTCCCGGGCCCCATCACCGTCGCCCAGTCGCAGGGAGTGCACGAATGGATCCGCAGCGGGGGTGCGACCCTCGTGGCCAACGGCCACCACGTGCTCGAGCAGGTGGGTGCCGCGGGGGAGCACCTGCTCGAGGTTCCGCGTGAGGAGCCCAAGGCCCGCGATCGGCTCAGCGCGACCGACCAGAGGGTGCTGGAGGCAGTGCCGCTCGTGCAGCCCGCCGACGTGACCTCCATCGCCCGCGTCGCGAGGGCTCACGTGCGCGACGTCGACTCTGCGCTGCGGCGGCTGGAGCGCACGGGTTTCGTCCTGCGGGTCGAGCAACGCTGGCGGCAGTCGGTTGCGGTGTCCTGACCCGCCGGCGGCCTACCATCGTGGCTGTGACGGAGCAGCCGGAGGTCGACGTCCTCCCGGAGCCGATGGCTCGGGTGCTCGCCGACTACGAGCGTCACCTCTCCTCCGAGCGCGACCTGAGCTCCCACACGGTCCGTGCCTACCGCGGTGACCTGCTCAGCCTGCTCGAGCACGCCTCGCGCCTGGGCATGCACGGGGTCGACGAGCTCGACCTGCGCACCCTGCGCAGCTGGCTGGCCAAGCAGCAGACCATGGGCAAGAGCCGCACCACCTTGGCTCGACGAGCCACCGCGGCCCGCGTGTTCACGGCGTGGCTGGCAAGGACCGGGCGGATCGCGTCCGACCCAGGGGCCGCGCTCGGCTCGCCCAAGCGTCACAAGTCCCTGCCCCCCGTGCTGCGTGCCGACGAGGCCGCGGAGCTGATCCGGGCCGCGACCGACCTGGCCGACGACGGGAGCCCGGTGGGGTTGCGCGACGTGGCGATGCTCGAGCTCCTCTACGCCACCGGGATCCGGGTCGGCGAGCTGGTCGGGCTCGACGTCGACGACATCGACGGGGAGCGCCGGGTCGTGCGCGTCCTCGGCAAGGGGCGCAAGGAGCGGTCAGCTCCCTACGGGACGCCGGCGAGCAGGGCCCTGGACCGATGGCTGCGCCTGGGCCGGCCGGCACTCGTGGCCGAGGGGGCCGGTCCCGCGCTCTTCCTGGGCGCTCGCGGACGCCGCATCGACCCCCGCGCCGTACGCGAGCTGGTGCACCGCCGCGTCGCTCAGGTTCCGGGTGCCCCCGACATCGGACCCCACGGACTCCGTCACACCGCGGCGACCCATCTGCTGGAGGGGGGAGCCGACCTGCGCTCGGTGCAGGAGCTGCTCGGCCACGCCTCGCTGGCCACGACCCAGCTCTACACCCACGTCACCACGGACCGCCTGCGGCAGGCCTATCGCCAGGCTCATCCGCGCGCCTGACTGCCTGGGCGATCCACGGGTGCCAGGAGTCCAGCACCGACCGCCACGGATCACCGCCGGCGTCCGGCGCGACCGGGGTGTCCCGCCAGAGCGGGAGGAGGCGCACCGCGTGACCGCCGACGAGGACGAGCGGGTCGAGGTACTCGTCTCCCTCGCGCAGCCCCCAGTGCAGGCACGCGGCGGGAAAGCAGTGGCTCGACGTCAGCGCAAGTCTCCCGACCGGGTCGCCGGCGGCCACGTGGTCACCCGCCTTGGCGGTGCCGACCACCGGCTCGTAGGTCGTGCGCCGTGCACCGTGGCGGACGGTGACCACGGGCTTGCCGGCGATCGTGCCCACGAATGCGACCGTGCCGTCGAGAGCGCTGCGCACGACCTGTCCCGCCGTGCCCGCGAGGTCGACGCCGCGGTGGCCGGCACCCCACGTCTCCTCGGGAGGGGCGAAGTGGGCCAGCACCGTGGGCTCGGGGTCCAGCGGCCAGACCCCCTGGTCCTCCGGGGAGGAGAGGGCGGCTGGCGGCAGCGCAGCCAGCACCACACTCGTCAGCAAGCTTGCGAGGGTCATCGCCCCAGTGTCGTGAGTGCCGCTCGGGCGGGGGACCGCCTGTCGTCGTGCCTGGGGACGGGTGTCGTGCCACGCGGGCTGTGGACGCCCACCGGCCCGCGATCACGGGGGAGCGCGCGATTCGCGCACGGGAAGGGCGTGGGCCTAGGATTGTCCTCGCAGTCCACCGGACTGACTTCGCACGCACACAGACCGCGACGGGATGCAGCCTGGTCCCGACCGCCCGCGGGCGTCGATCCTCAGTTCCGACCCGTCCTCGCCGATGGGATCGGATCGGGTCGCGCGTGAGCGTCAGGGCCGAGGGCACCCGCCCGAGGCAGCAACTGAAAACAACCCCGGAGCACGCTCCCGGCTCGCCCTGACTCAAGGGCGAGCGCTCGGCCACGCGGTCGACGAGGGCAGCGCCTCCGCCTCACCAGGAGATACACATGGCAGTCGTCACCATGCGCCAGCTGCTCGAGAGCGGCGTCCACTTCGGTCACCAGACCCGTCGCTGGAACCCCAAGATGAAGCGCTTCATCATGACCGAGCGCAACGGCATCTACATCATCGACCTGCAGCAGTCGCTCGCCTACATCGACCGGTCCTTCGCCTTCGTGAAGGAGACCGTCGCCAAGGGTGGCGTCGTGATGTTCGTCGGCACCAAGAAGCAGGCCCAGGAGGCCATCGCGGAGCAGGCCACCCGCGTCGGCATGCCCTACGTCAACCAGCGTTGGCTCGGCGGCATGCTCACCAACTTCCAGACGGTGCACCAGCGGATCAACCGCCTCAAGGAGCTCGACGAGATCGACTTCGACGACGTCGCGGGCTCCAACCGCACCAAGAAGGAACTGCTCCAGATGAAGCGCGAGCGCGACAAGCTCGACAAGACCCTGGGCGGCATCCGTGAGATGTCGAAGGTTCCTTCCGCGGTCTGGATCGTCGACACCAACAAGGAGCACCTTGCCGTCGAGGAGGCGCGCAAGCTGCACATCCCGATCATCGGCATCCTCGACTCCAACTGCGACCCCGACCACGTCGACTACCCGATCCCGGGCAACGACGACGCCATCCGCGCCGTGGGCCTGCTGACCCGTGTGGTCGCCGACGCCGTCGCCGAGGGCCTGATCGCCCGCTCCGGGGGCAAGAACGCCTCCGCCGAGGGCACCGCGCAGGAGCCGCTCGCCGAGTGGGAGCGTGAGCTGCTCGAGGGCGACGCCGAGAAGGTCGCCGTCGAGGCGACCGGTGGCGACGCCACCGCCGAGGCCCCCGCCGCCGAGTCGACCGGTGCGGCCACCGAGGCCCCCGCCGCCGACGCTGCCGCTGCTGCCGCGACCGAGGTCCCCGCCGAGGCTGCCGCCACCGACGAGGCCGCCACCGAGGTCCCGGCCGCCGAGGCTGCCGCCACCGACGAGGCCGCCACCGAGGTCAAGCCCCTGGCCGCGACCGAGGGCGAGTTCGCCGACTCCGCGGCTCCTCTCGAGGACGGCACGGCGCCTGAGGGCTTCGAGATCAAGGGCAACAAGGGCTCCATGAAGTTCCACGCCCCCTCCAGCCCCTGGTACGACCGCACCAACGCCGAGGTCTGGTTCAAGTCGGCCGAGGCCGCCGAGGCTGCTGGATTCGTCAACGCCGAGCAGAAGAAGGACTGATCAGACCATGTCGAACTTCACCGCCGCCGACGTCAAGAAGCTCCGTGAGCTGACGCAGGCCGGGATGATGGACTGCAAGAAGGCGCTCACCGAGGCCGACGGCGACTTCGACAAGGCCGTCGAGCTGCTTCGCGTCAAGGGTGCCGCCAAGGCCGCCGCCCGCGGTGCCGAGCGCGAGACCGCTGCCGGTCTCGTCGCCACCGCCGGCAACGCGCTGGTCGAGCTCAAGAGCGAGACCGACTTCGTGGCCAAGAACGAGGACTTCATCGCCAAGGCACAGCAGATCGCCGAGGTGGCCGACGCCGTCAAGGCGGCCGACACCGAGGCCCTGAAGGCCGCTGAGCTCGACGGCAAGACCGTCGGCGCGGTGGTCGAGGACCTGGCCATCACCATCGGCGAGAAGATCGAGCTGGGCGACGTCGCCTACTTCGAGGGCAACACCGTCACCTACATGCACAAGCGTGCCGCCGACCTGCCTCCGGCCGTGGGCGTGCTGGTGGAGTTCGAGGGTGACGAGGCTGCCGCCCGCGCCGCCGCGATGCAGATCGCGGCGATGAAGGCCCAGTACCTCACCCGTGACGAGGTGCCTGCCGACGTCGTGGCGCAGGAGCGCTCGATCGCCGAGCAGAAGACCCGCGAGGAGGGCAAGCCCGAGCAGGCGATCGCCAAGATCGTCGAGGGACGCCTGGGCGGCTTCTTCAAGGAGATCGTCCTGCTCGAGCAGGAGTCGGTCACCGAGTCCAAGAAGTCGGTCAAGGCCGTGCTCGACGAGGCCGGCACCACCGTGAAGCGCTTCGCGCGCTTCGAGGTCGGCGCCTGACCGCGAGTCACCACCACGCCTGACAAGGGCGGTACGACGGCGACGTCGTACCGCCCTTGCGGCTTTCGTGGCCTGGTCGGCCTCCCAGGTGCGGGGGCGGGAGGTCGCGCGCCGCAGGTGGAGGCTGGCAGGCTGTCTCCGCGCGGATCGCACCAGGCGGCCACCTCACCAGGAGCGCACGGATGTCCCTGACCCGGGTGCACAACCTGTCCATCTCCCTCGACGGCTTCGCCACTGGCGAGCCCCAGTCCGCGGAGGCGCCGTTCGGGCACGCGGGCCAGCGGCTCCACGAGTGGATGTTCCGCACGCGGTTCTGGGACCAGGGCGGAACCACCGGGGTGGACGACGCCTTCGCCGAGCGCCACAGCGTGGGGATCGGCGCCGAGATCATGGGCGCCAACAAGTTCGGCCCCCCGGGCTGGCAGGACGACCCCGACTGGAAGGGCTGGTGGGGGACCGAGCCCCCGTTCCACACCCCGACGTTCGTGCTGACCCACCGTCCCCGTCCATCGATCGATCTGGAGGGAGGCACCACGTTCCACTTCCTCGACGCCAGTCCGGCAGACGCGCTCGAGGCGGCGCGCGAAGCCGCCAGCGGTCAGGACGTCCGGATAGGGGGCGGTGCCACCGTCGTGCGCGACTTCCTCGCCGCCGGGCTCGTCGACCAGATGCACGTGGTCCAGGTGCCGCTCGTGCTCGGCCGCGGCGTCCGCCTCTGGGACGGTCTCGAGGGCCTCGAGGACTCCTACGACGTCGAGGCGGTGTCCTCGCCCAGCGGCGTCGTCCATCTCACTTTCAGGCGCGCGCTCGCCTGAGCACCGGGGTCGTCCGTGGGGTCACCTGCCGGGAGCCACTCCGGCGTTCGCGCTGGGACGACTCGCCCCGGTAGGTTGCGCAGGACGATCGACCTTCTGCGGAAAGGCCTCACGTGGTGGCGTACAAGCGTGTCCTGCTCAAGCTCTCGGGAGAAGTGTTCGGAGGTGGTGAGGTCGGCCTCGACCTCGACGTCATCAACGCCACCGCGGCCGAGATCGCCGAGGTGGCCAAGTCGGGCGTGCAGATTGCGATCGTGGTCGGTGGTGGCAACTTCTTCCGGGGCGCCGAGCTGCAGCAACGAGGCATGGAGCGCGCGCGTGCCGACTACATGGGCATGCTGGGCACGGTGATGAACTGCCTGGCTCTCCAGGACTTCATCGAGAAGCACGGGGTGGAGACGCGGGTGCAGACCGCCATAGCGATGGGCCAGGTCGCCGAGCCCTACATCCCGCGGCGCGCGATCCGCCACATGGAGAAGGGGCGCGTGGTGATCTTCGGAGCGGGTGCGGGCATGCCGTTCTTCTCCACCGACACCGTCGCCGCGCAACGCGCCCTGGAGACCCGCTGCGAGGTCATCCTGATGGGCAAGCAGGGCGTCGACGGCGTCTACGACTCCGACCCCCACCTCAACCCTGCCGCCACGAAGTTCGACCGGCTCAGCTTCGACGAGTACCTCGCGCGGGACCTCAAGGTGGCCGACGCCACCGGGATCGCGATGGCTCGCGACAACAGGATGGACATGGTCTTCTTCAACCTCTCCACCCCCGGCACCATCGGCCGCGCTGTGCGGGGTGAGAAGATTGGCACGCTGGTGAGCAGCGAGGCCTGACCTGGCGCACTCCGCGCCCGCAGCACCCAGATCGAGACGACCCCGAGAAGGTGGAGAAGCCGTGATCAACGAGATCCTCAACGATGCCGACGCGAAGATGAACAAGTCGGTCGAAGCGACCCGTGAGGAGTTCGCCACCATCCGAGCGGGTCGGGCCAACCCGAGCATGTTCTCCAAGATCGTGGCCGACTACTACGGCACGCCCACGCCGCTGCAGTCGCTGGCCTCGTTCACGTCCCAGGACGCCCGCACGATCCTGATCCAGCCCTTCGACATCGGGGCCATGAGCGCGATCGAGAAGGCGGTGCGTGACTCCGACCTGGGCGTCAACCCCGCCAACGACGGCAAGGTGCTGCGCTGTGTGTTCCCCGAGCTGACCGAGGAGCGCCGCAAGGAGTACATCAAGATCGCCAGGGGCAAGGCCGAGGACGGCCGCGTCTCCGTGCGCAACGTGCGCCGCACGGCCAAGCAGGGGCTGGAGAAGCTCGAGAAGGACGGCGACGTCGGCAAGGACGACGTGACCGGTGCCGAGAAGAAGCTCGACTCCCTCACCAAGAAGCACACCGACGCGATCGACGAGATGCTCAAGAACAAGGAAGCCGAGCTGCTCGAGGTCTGAGACCGGCGAGCCTGCGACATGACGAACCCCTCTGCAGCACCCCCGAAGGACCACGGCCGCGCCGGCCGGGACCTGCCGGCTGCCATCACGTCTGCCGTCGTGCTGGTGGGGCTGATCCTGCTCTCGCTGCTGTTCTGGAAGACCGCCTTCATGGCCATCGTGGCCGTGGCCGTGGTCGTGGCGGTGTGGGAGCTCCACCGGGGCCTGTCCGCCCAGGGGATCGACATCCCTGAGCAGCCCCTCATGGTCGGCGGCGCCGCCATGGTGGTGCTCGCCTACTTCTGGGGGCCGCCGGCCCTGGTCACCGCCACGGCCGTCACGTCGCTGATCCTCATGCTGTGGCTGCTGCGGCGAGGGGTCGACGGATACGTCAGGAACGCCACGGCAGCGGTCTTCACGCTGGTCTACGTGCCCTTCCTCGCATCGTTCGTGGCGCTGCTCCTCGCCGAGGGTGGCACCACCCCGGGTCTCGGGTTCGACCCGCACGACATCGGCATGCGTGGCGTGGTCACCTTCATCACGATGACGGTCGCCTCCGACATCGGGGGGTACGCCGCAGGGGTGCTCTTCGGCAAGCACCCCATGGCCCCGGTGATCTCGCCCAAGAAGTCGTGGGAGGGGTTCGCCGGCTCCCTGGTCACCTGTGTCGCCGTGGGCATCGGCCTCGTCGTCTGGCTCCTCGACGGTGACTGGTGGATCGGGATCCTCCTGGGTCTCATCGCCGTGGTGATGGCCACGCTCGGCGACTTGTGCGAGTCGGTCATGAAGCGCGACCTCGGCATCAAGGACATGAGCCAGATCATCCCGGGGCACGGCGGGCTCATGGACCGGCTGGACTCCCTGCTGGCCACAGTCGCCCCGATCTGGCTCGTGCTCCACTACCTGGTGTTCTGAGCGCGTGACCCTGCACCTCGTCCGCCACGGCCGTCCCTCCGTCGTACCCGGTGTGCCGGCTGCCGAGTGGAACCTCGACCTGGCGACCTACGACGACGTCTGGGCACTGCGGGACCGGCTGCCGCGCCGTGCGGCGTGGTACTGCTCGCCCGAGCCCAAGGCGGTGGAGACCGCCCAGCTGCTCACCGATGCCGACGTCGGCATCGTCGAGGACCTGCGCGAGCACGAACGCGGTGGGGAGTGGTTCGACGACTTCCCGGCTGTGGTGCGACGGGCATTCGCCGAGCCGGAAGTCCCCGCCGTGCGGTCCTGGGAGCCCTTGGTCGCCTGCCGCACTCGCGTCGTGGCCGCAGTACGACGCATCCTCGCGGTCCACGGCTCGGATGACCTCGTCCTCGTAGGACACGGGACTGCCTGGACGCTCGTCGTCGCCGAGCTCACCGGCTCGGAACCGGACCTCCACGCCTGGGCGGCACTCGGGATGCCGGATGTCTGGACGGTCTCGGGTCCTGACAACCTCTCGGGAAGCTCATCGCAGCGGCGAGGTGCGGAAGACCGCCCGGACGCTCGCCCCTAGGATGAAGGCCATGAGCGCGCCGGAGTCTGTCGAGGTCCGCGACGAGGAGCACGCACGCGCCCGTCCCTTCGAGTGGTGGCACCACAGCCACCCCACCTTCGCGGCGCTCACGGGTTTCTTCAGCGGCATGCTCTTCGTGACGGCGGTGCCGGGCGGGTTCGCGGCGCTGCTGCGCCTGCTGTTCAGCTACGACCGGGCCGAGAAGCTCTTCCCGTGGGTCGCGGTGTTCCTGGTGGTGCCGATCGTCCTGCTCGCCAGGCGCAAGACCCGGCGCTTCGGCCAGTACATGGCGCTCGGCATGCTCCTGACGGCGCTGGTGGTCGGGGGCGTGGCGTCCCTGGTGCTCTACTTCATGGTGCGCGCCGACGCCTGAGAATCGCCGTTGGCGCCGAGGGGTGGGAGAATCGTCGCCTCATGTCTGATGCTCCGAAGCAACTGCCCCTCGTCCTCGCCGAGCCGCGCGGCCGCAAGAAGCCGCCGCGACACCTTGCCGACCTCGACGAGGACGGCCGCAAGGACCTGCTCACCGAGATGGGCCTGCCGGGCTTCCGTGCCAAGCAGCTCTCCACCCACTACTTCGGCCGCCTCGTCGATGACCCGGCGGAGATGACCGACCTGCCGGCCGGTCAGCGCGACGAGCTGGTGTCTGCGCTCCTCCCCGAGCTGATGACCCCGCTGCGCACCATGGAGGCCGACAAGGGGACCACGCGCAAGACGCTGTGGAAGCTCTTCGACGGCGCCCTGGTCGAGTCGGTGCTGATGCGCTATCCCGACCGCGCGACGGTGTGCGTGTCGAGCCAGGCCGGCTGCGGCATGGCGTGCCCGTTCTGCGCCACCGGCCAGGGCGGCCTGCAACGCAACATGTCGACCGCCGAGATCGTGGAGCAGGTCGTGGCCGGCGCCCGGTCGATGGCACGCGGCGAGGTCCCCGGCGGGCCCGGCCGGGTCTCCAACGTGGTCTTCATGGGAATGGGCGAACCGTTGGCCAACTACAACGCGGTGATCGGCGCCGTACGCCGTCTCACCGATCCCTCGCCGGCCGGTCTCGGGATGAGTGCCCGCGGCGTCACGGTCTCGACCGTGGGCCTCGTGCCGCGCATCAAGCAGCTCACCGAGGAGGGCATCCCGGTGACGCTCGCCCTGAGCCTCCACGCCCCCGACGACGAGCTGCGCAACGAGCTGGTGCCGATCAACACCCGCTTCTCCGTCGACGAGACCGTCGACGCTGCCTGGGGCTACGCCGAGAAGACCAAGCGGCGGGTCTCGATCGAGTACGCCATGATGCGCGGCATCAACGACCAGGCCTGGCGCGCCGACCTGCTCGGCGACGTCCTGCGCGCCCGGGGCGACTGGGGATGGGTCCACGTCAACCTGATCCCGCTCAACCCGACCCCGGGCTCGAAGTGGACCGCGAGCGACCCGAAGGACGAGCGCGAGTTCGTGCGCCGGCTCGAGGCCAAGGGGATCCCCACGACAGTCCGCGACACCCGCGGGCGGGAGATCGACGGGGCGTGCGGCCAGCTGGCCGCGACCGAGGCGTGAGGCCCGTCCGGGACGGGCAGGCGCGCCTGCTCCTCGCCATCATCGGCACGGACGGTTCGGGGAAGACCACGGCGGCGATAAGCGGTCGTCCGCTCGCTGCGGTCGAACGGTCACCGGGCTACCGAACAGTCAGGGGGCCTGGCCGGCGAACTGACCCCCGGACTGGTCGGTAACTCCGGTCGCTCGGTGCGCAGGTCGGCACTCACGAGAACAGGGCGACCGCCTCGTCCACGCTGTCGACGAGGTGGACGTGCGACTCCATCGCACGGTCCCTGGCGAGGGTGTGGAGGAGGGGCCACGCAGGCACCGTCTCGGTCCAGTGCGTGCGGCCGACGAGGACCATCGGGGCGATCGAGGCCGGATCGGCGTAGTAGTTCTCGCACGCGTCCTGGAAGACCTCCTGCACCGTGCCCGCGGCGCCCGGCAGGAAGACGATCCCTGCGTTGCACACCTGCAGCAGGATCGCCTCCCGCGTGGCGTTCTTGAAGTACTTCGCGATCGCGGTGGCGAACGGGTTGGGCGGCTCGTGCCCGTAGTGCCAGGTCGGGATCCCGAGGGTGTCGGTGCCCGTGCGGGCGTCGACCAGAGCCAGGGCTGCTCTCGCCCACGCACCGACGTCGGGCTCGAAGGAGGGTACGGCGGCCACGGCGGCGAGGGCGTCAGTGAGCGTGGCCGCCGACTCGCCGGACAGCCAGGCACCCAGGTTGGCCGCCTCCATGGCACCGGGCCCACCCCCGGTGGCGACGGTGAGGCGCGAGCCGAGGGCGTGCCCCAGCCGCGCGGCGTCGTCGTACCCGGCCGAGCCCCGGGCCAGGGCATGACCGCCCATGACCCCGACGATCGAGCGGCCGTCCACCCAGGCCGTGAGCGCGCCGTCCAGGGCATGGTCGTGCAGTGCCATCGCCAGCTCGTCGTCGGTCTCCACGGCCCCTTGGGACCAAGCGTAGGCGCGTGCGTCGAGGGTGTCCCGGTAGTGCTCGGCGTCGTAGAGCTCGCGTGGGGAGTAGAGCCTCGCGCGGTAGGGGTCCACCGGGGTGTCCGGGATCTTCGGCAGCACGACAGCCCCGGCTCGTCGTACGACCTCGCCGTCCCCGGGCGCGAAGGTGCAACCGAGGAACAGCGCCTGCGCCACCGAGCGCTCCTGGAGCGCCTTGCCGTGATGTGTGAGGTCGAGCCCGATCAGTCGCCAGCCCGCGAGCGAGCGAGCGCCGGCCGCGAGGTGTCGGTCGAGGTCGGCCAGGGAGGTGATGTCGACGACGCGTCCACGGTTGCTCTTCACGCTGATGACATTAGGGGGCGGCTCCAGGAGCACTCGTGACAGCGCGAACCTCAGAACGCGTGCGCCATCAGGTCCGCGAACAGCACGTGCTCGTCGACCTCCAGACCGCGCGCACGGAACCAGGTCGCCATGTTGGTGCAGTCGCGCAGCAGGAAGTCCATGCCCTGGGGGTTGCCCACGAGGTCGACCACCTGGGGCAGGTCGATGATCACGAGCCGGTCACCTGCCGCGAGGGTGTTGTACGGCGACAGGTCACCGTGGACGAGCCCCGCCTGGACCAGCGTGGCCATGCAGTCACGCAGCTGCTCGAGATAGCCCTCCAGCACCTGCCGGGACGGTCGGGTCTGCGCCAGTCGCGGTGCGGTGTCCCCGTCGTGGGTGATCCACTCCATCATGATCTCGGTGCCGTCGATCTGGACCGGGTAGGGGACCGGCAGGCCGAGCTCCCAGCAGCGCCTGAGCGCGGACCACTCGGAGGCCGCCCACTCGCCGGCGGCCACCACCTGGCCCCAGGTCGACTTGCGCTTGAGCGCACGGTTGTCGCGCGAGCGCTTCATCGAGCGCCCCTCGGTGTAGGCGGCAGCCCGGTGGAAGGAGCGGTGGTCGGTGTCGCGGTAGCGCTTGGCGGCCATCACGACGCCTGCCTCGGGATGCTGGGGGTCGGCTCGATCGACGAGGAACACGTCGGCCTCCTTGCCCGTCTTGAGGACGCCGAGGTCGGTGTCGACGGCGCCGCTGGACGTCACGACCCAGTCCGGGCGCGGCTCGGGGCCCCGCATGAGGGCCTCGAGGTCGTCCCAGCGCGACCAGCGCTGGTGGGGCGGGAGATCGTCGGAGTAGGAGGTGAAGTCGAAGACGAACCGCTCGTCGATGCCGTCGAGGGGGTCGTGGTGGTCAGGAGTGAGGAACTCCTGGGGAAATTCGCGGGTCAAGGGTGCTCCGTGGGGATGAGAGGTGGTCGGCGGGCAGGCCGAGGACAGTGATCGACATGTCGCGGCTCCTCTCTGGCACGGATGGGGCGAGACCATTGTGGGCTCCGGTGGAACGTGTCGCCACGGGTTTTCCCAGCGGCTAGATTGCGTGGGTGAAGCACCGACGCATCTCTCGCGCCCTCGCGGCGGCAGCAGTGGGGGTCGCCCTGCTGGCCGCCCCGGGGCAGGCGCACGCGCCCGCGGATGGCGCCGGGGGCGTCGGAGACTCCTACTGGCCGCTCGACGGCAACGGCGGCATCGACGTGCAGTCCTACCTGATCCGTGACCGCTACGACTTCGACACCCGTCGGCTCGAGGGCAGCACGGTGATCAGGCTGCGGACCACCCAGGAGCTCAGCAGCTTCTCCCTGGACTTCCTGCTCCCGGTCAAGCAGGTGTGGGTCGACGGCGTCAGGACACCACACTCCCAGTCGCAGCGCCACGAGCTGCGCATCACCCCTGCCGCCGGGCTGCCCGCGGGATCCCTGCACCGAGTGCTCGTGCACTATGCCGGCAAGCCCGACACCGAGCGCTATGCCGGCGAACGCAACTGGCTCGCAAACCGCCACGAGGTCGTGACGATGAACGAGCCTCACATGGCGCCGTGGTGGTTCCCCGTCAACGACCACCCCTCCGACAAGGCGTTGGTCACCATGGAGATCACGGTGCCCCGAGGCAAGCAGGTCGTCGGCAACGGTCGCCTCGACTGGCGTCGCTCCCGGGGCGAGACCACGACGTGGCGCTGGAGCGCCGCCGAGCCGATGGCGCCCTACCTCGCGTTCTTCGCGGCCGGCGACTTCACCATCGCCAAGGGCTCGCACGACGGGTTGCCGTGGCTGGTCGCGGTGTCGCGGCGCCTCCACCCAGCCGACCAGCGCGCCTCGATGAAGCTGATGCGACGCACTCCGCAGGTGATCGACCGGCTCGAGGACGACCTCGGCCCATACCCCTTCTCCGTCACCGGCGGCCTGACCACGTCGCTCCAGCCGGGCTTCGCGCTGGAGAACCAGACGCGGCCGATCTATCCGGCCGTGGGGGCCGGAGCCGTCTGGCTCGTCGTGCACGAGCTCGCCCACCAGTGGTTCGGCGACCACGTGGCCGTGGCGCGCTGGCGCGACATCTGGATCAACGAGGGTTTCGCCACCTTCATGGAGTGGCGGTGGGAGGAGCGCACCGGCGGCCGCACCGGCGCCGAGATCCTGGAGTCCGCGCACGCGGCCACCCCGGCCAGCTCGACCTTCTGGTCCGTCACGGTGGGGGACCCGGGGCCGGACAACCTGTTCTCCGGCGCGGTCTACGACCGCGGTGCGATGACCCTCCAGGCCCTGCGCAACCGCGTGGGCGACGAGGTCTTCTGGAGGCTGCTGCGCACCTGGATCGCCGAGCAGGGCGGTGGCAACGCCACCTCGGAGGAGTTCGAGGAGCTGGCCGCCCGCATCAGCGGCCAGGACCTGACGGGGTTCTTCGCTGCGTGGCTCCGGACCCCGGCGAAGCCCGCCTCGACCAGCGCCAACGGACTCGGTTGAGCATGCCCGAGTCGCGCAGTGCCGTGCACAACGCCTGCTTCCGTGCCCTGGACATGCACGTCGTCCGTGGCGGCGCCGACGACCCTGCGCTGGTGCACGAGCGCGCCGACGGCAGCAGGCACACGATGACCTACGCCGAGCTCCTGACCGAGGTCGCCGCCCTCGGGGGAGTGCTGCGTGCCTTCGGCGTCGCGCCGGACGACACGGTGGGCATCGACCTCCCCGAGACGCCCGACGCGGTGATCGCGGTGCTCGCCTGTGCCCGGATCGGGGCCCGGCACGTCGAGGGCACCGCCCCCGGGACCCCCGTCGTCCTCAGGTGCTCCGAGGAGTCCGGCACCGTGGTGGCCGCGGACGGCCAGGAGCTTGCGTGGGACGTGGCGATGCGAGCCGGTCGTACCGACCCGGCGGCCGTGGTCGAGGTGCTCGCGGACGGCCCGGGATCCCTGCCCGCGCAGGACTCTCAACTCTTCGAACCGCTGCTCGAGGGGGCGACGATCGTCCTCCAGGAGGCAGGGCCGACCGAGCGATGAAGCCGGGAGGACGCAGGTGACATCCATTTCGCGGGACGACCTCGTGGCGCCTAGACTCCCGTACATGGGCGAGACGATCTCGAGGAAGCCGACGCTGGCACAGCGCCGCCCCCAGCAGATCCCGGCCGACGAGATCGGTGAGCAGCACCGCCCCGAGGTCAGCGCCGACGAGATGCAGCAGATCCTCCTCGCTCTGATGGAGCAGCAGACGCGCTGAGGTTCGTGCTCGCAGTCGCGTCCTGACACACTTGGGCGGTGACTGCGCGCGACATCGTGATCCTCGGCTCGACCGGCTCGATCGGGACGCAGGCCCTCGACCTCGTGCGTGCCAACCCCGATCGGTTCCGCGTGGTCGGGCTGACGGCCGGCGGCTCCAACCCCGGCCTCTTCGACTCCCAGGTCGCGGAGTTCGCCCCGGCCTTCTCCGGTCTGGGCGAGGAGGCCTCCATCGAGGCAGCGAGCCTCGGGTGCGACGTCGTGCTCAACGGCATCACCGGGGCGGTGGGTCTGCGCCCGACGCTGGCGGCGCTCAAGGCCGGCACCACGCTGGCGCTGGCCAACAAGGAGTCCCTCATCATCGGCGGTCCCCTGGTCAAGGACCTGGCCCGGCCCGGGCAGATCGTCCCCGTCGACTCCGAGCACAGCGCCATCGCGCAGAGCCTGCGGGCCGGCTCTGCCGCTGAGGTACGACGTCTCGTCCTCACCGCCTCCGGTGGGCCGTTCCGGGGCCGCAGCAGTGGTGAGCTCGCGGCGGTGTCGCCCCAGGAGGCCCTCGCCCATCCCAACTTCGCCATGGGCAAGGTCATCACCACCAACTCCGCGACGCTCGTCAACAAGGGCCTCGAGGTGATCGAGGCCCACCTGCTCTTCGACGTCCCGTTCGACCGGATCGACGTGGTCGTCCACCCCCAGCAGCTGATCCACTCGATGGTCGAGTTCGTCGACGGTGCCGTGGTGGCGCAGCTCGGGCTGCCGACCATGCTGGTGCCGATCTCGCTCGGCATGGGGTGGCCGGACCGGGTGCCCGACGCGGAGACCCCCATCGACTGGACGAAGGCAGCCGACTGGCGCTTCGAGCCCCTCGACGACGAGGTGTTCCCCGCGGTGCGCCTCGCCCGCGAGGCAGGAGAGCGCGGGGGGACGGCCCCTGCGGTCTACAACGCGTCCAACGAGGTGTGCGTCGAGGCCTTCCACGACGGCCGCCTCGACTTCCCCGGGATCGTCGCGACGATCGCCGACGTGCTGACCAGTCACGGCGTAGGCTCCGTTGAGCACCTCTCCGTGGACACCGTCCTGGCCGCAGACGCCTGGGCGCGCGCAGAGGCCGCCCGACTCATCGACAAGGACCTTCCGGCATGACCGCGCTCCTCTACACGCTCGGCGTGCTGGCGTTCGTGCTGGCGATCCTGGTCTCGATCGGTCTCCACGAGCTCGGCCACCTGGTCCCGGCGAAGAAGTTCGGCGCCAAGGTCCCGCAGTGGTTCATCGGCTTCGGGCCCACGGTGTGGAGCAGGCAGATCGGTGAGACCGAGTACGGCGTCAAGGCGATCCCGCTCGGCGGCTACGTGAAGATCGTCGGCATGCTCCCGCCAGGGGCCGAGGAGCTGGTGGAGGAGACCACCTACGACGAGGACGGCGAGCCGGTCCACCGGGTGCGCCGCTCCAACACCGGCATGTTCACCCAGCTCATCTCCGACGCGCGTGCGGCGGAGTGGGAGTACGTCAAGGAGCACGACGCCGACAAGCTCTTCTACCGCCTGCCGTGGTGGCAGAAGGTGATCGTGATGGCGGGTGGTCCGACCGTCAACATCACCATCGCGTTCCTCATCTTCCTCGGGATCTTCGCCACCGTCGGCATCAAGACCCAGGAAGCGGTCCCGGGGCAGCCGGTGGTCGACTACGTCGCCGACTGCGTCGTACCCGCCTCGGAGAGCGGTCGCGAGTGCACCGAGGACGACCCGGTCGCCCCGGCGCGCGCCTCGGGGATCAGGGTCGGCGACCGGATCGTCTCGCTCAACGGCACGGAGATCGAGGAGTGGTCGCAGCTCCAGGAGCTGATCCGCGCCAACGACGACGGCCGCGCGGTCATCGGCCTGGTGCGCGACGGCAAGCCCACGGAGGTGACGACCAACACCACGGTGACGGCCCGCCCCACCTCCGCCGACGACGCCACCCTGCGCCAGGTCGGGTTCCTCGGGGTGTCCCCGCGCACGCGCATCGTGACCGAGACCGGCGGCGTCCTCTTCACCCTGGAGCAGATGGGCCACATGACGGTCGACACCGTCCAGGCCCTCGGCACCCTGCCGCTCAAGGTCTACGACGTCGGCCAGGCCATCCTGGGCCTCGAGGAGCGGGCGATCGACAGCCCGGTGAGCATTGTCGGCGGCGGCAGGTTCGCGGGTGAGGCGGCGTCCGACACGTCCGTCGACGTCACCGACCGGCTGCTCTTCCTCCTGACCCTGATCGCCTCCTTCAACTTCTTCATCGGGATGTTCAACTTCGTCCCGCTTCTCCCGCTGGACGGTGGCCACATCGCCGGGGCGCTGTTCGAGGCCCTGCGTCGCGGCCTGGCCCGACTGTTCGGACGGCCTGATCCCGGGCACGTCGACGTGGCCAAGCTGCTGCCGGTGGCCTATGTCGTCGGGCTCGCGATGCTGGTGATGGGGGTCGTGCTGATCCTGGGCGACCTGATCGTGCCGCTCCACCTCGCCGGCTGACGCAGCCGCTGCGGCCCGCCCCTAGGATTGCGGCATGACCTCCGTCGGCCTCGGCATGCCCGCACTTCCTCCGCCCGTCCTGGCCCCGCGCCGGGCGACACGCCAGATCAAGGTCGGTTCGGTCGGGGTGGGGAGCGAGAGCCCGATCTCGGTCCAGTCGATGACCACGACCCTCACCTCCGACGTCAACGCCACGCTCCAGCAAATCGCCGAGCTGACCGCGACAGGGTGCGACATCGTGCGGGTGGCGTGCCCGAGCCAGGACGACGCGGACGCGCTGCCCGAGATCGCGCAGCACTCGCAGATCCCTGTGATCGCCGACATCCACTTCCAGCCCAAGTACGTCTTCGCGGCCATCGACGCCGGCTGCGCTGCCGTACGCGTCAATCCCGGCAACATCCGCAAGTTCGACGACCAGGTGAAGGAGATCGCCCGGGCCGCCAAGGACCGCGGGACCTCCATCCGGATCGGCGTCAACGCCGGATCGCTCGACAAGCGGCTCCTGGAGAAGTACGGCAAGGCCACGCCCGAGGCGCTGGTCGAGAGCGCGGTGTGGGAGGCGAGCCTCTTCGAGGAGCACGGCTTCCACGACTTCAAGATCTCGGTCAAGCACAACGACCCGGTCGTCATGGTGCGCGCCTACGAGCTGCTCGCAGCGGCCGGCGACTGGCCGCTGCACCTCGGGGTGACCGAAGCAGGTCCGGCCTTCCAGGGCACGATCAAGTCGGCGGTCGCGTTCGGCCACCTGCTCAGCCAGGGCATCGGCGACACCATCCGGGTCTCGCTCAGTGCCCCGCCGGTCGAGGAGGTCAAGGTCGGCCTCCAGATCCTGGAGTCGTTGAACCTCAAGCCTCGTCGCCTCGAGATCGTCTCCTGCCCCTCGTGCGGTCGCGCCCAGGTCGACGTCTACAAGCTCGCCGAGGAGGTCACCGCCGGTCTCGACGGTCTCGAGGTGCCGCTCAGGGTGGCGGTCATGGGCTGTGTCGTCAACGGGCCGGGGGAGGCCCGCGAGGCCGACCTCGGGGTCGCCTCCGGCAACGGCAAGGGTCAGATCTTCGTCAAGGGCGAGGTGATCAAGACCGTGCCGGAGTCGCAGATCGTCGAGACCCTCATCGAGGAGGCCTTGCGTCTCGCCGAGGGGATGGAGCCGATCGAGGGCAGCGAGCCCGTCGTGAGCATCACCTGAGGTTAGGCTCGCTGCGTGCTGAGGACCCGTGAGCAGGTGCGCGTCCTGGGCCCGGCCGACCGGGACCAGTTCCTCGCCCTCGCCAACCTCGACCCGGTGGTCAACGTCTTCGCCGACCATCGCGCACGGCTCACGAGCCTCGACGAGCGCTGGCTCGGGGGACAGGTCTGGGGGCGGTTCGAGGGGGACGACCTCGTCGCTGCCTGCCACATGGCCGCCAACCTGGTGCCCGTCCAGTGCACCCCCCATGACATGCGTGCCTTCGCCGAGCCGGCGTTGCAGCGTCGTCGGAGCACCGGCACCATCGTGGGACCGCAGGAGGCCGTCGTGGCCCTGTGGGAGGCCGTGGGCAGCCGTTGGGGCGTGCCTCGCGAGGAGCGCTGGAACCAGCCCCACCTGGAGATCGCGCAGCCTCCGCTGGTCCCGCCCGCGCCGGACGTGCGCGTGACGGCTCCCTCCGACATGGGGCGGCTCTACCCGGCCTGCGTCGCGATGTACACCGAGGAGGTGGGGGTCACGCCCGAGACCGAGGGCGGCGGCGCCGACCTCTACCGAGCCCGCGTCCAGCAGCTCATCAGCAAGGGCTGGTCGTTCGCGAGCTTCGACGACCAGGGTGTCGTGTTCAAGGCCGAGGTCGCCTGTGTCTCGCCCCATGCCGCCCAGGTGCAGGGCGTGTGGGTGCGCCCGGACCGCAGGGGAGAGGGCCTGGCGGGTCCGGGGATGGCGGCCGTGGTGCACCAGGTGATCGCCGGCGGGATCGCGCCCGTCGTCTCGCTGTACGTCAACGAGTGGAACACCGCGGCCCGGGCGGCCTACGGCAGGGTCGGGTTCGTCCAGACCGCGACGCTGTCCACCCTGATGTTCTGACCCGCCTCGTGCTGGTCTGGACCACTGGGGGCGGTTTCAAGGCCGACGTATCAGGAGAGGTGCTGCCCACTCCTGAGATGGCATGGGGACAATGGTGGTCATGACGGAGCACCGTGGAGTCGCTGGGGGGCGACTCGAGGAGTCACCGTGGGACGCAGCCAAGGGGGCGTTCTCGGCATGGCGTCAGGGGGACGCGGCAGCCGTGGACGAGCTCGTCCGGGTGATGACTCCCGTGCTCTGGCACGTGGTGCGGTCCTACGGGCACGACCGGCAGACGTCTGAGGACATCGTCCAGACGACGTGGTTGGGATTCGTCCGGTCGCACCAGACCATCGTGGAACCGGGGGCCGTCGCCGCCTGGCTGATCACCTCAGCCAGGCGCGACGCGGCCCGCCACCTCGGACACGCCCGTCGTTCGCAGCCGGTCGAGGGCGAAGCGCTCGCCACATGGCTGCCCGACGTCGACTCCGCCGAGGCGCTGGCCGTCCTCGACGACGAGGGCTCACGCCTGTGGAAGGCGGTGTCCGGCCTGGACGAGCGCTGTCGCAGGCTCGTCAGCGTCATCGCCTTCCTCGACAGACCCGACTACGCCTCGCTGGGGCGGGAGCTCGACATGCCCGTGGGCAGCATCGGGCCGACCCGGGCCAGGTGCCTGGACAAGCTGCGCGCCGCACTGGCGAAGGAGGGTCGGCCATGACCACCGGAGATGACCGGGTGCTCGCTGACGTGCGCAGGATGTGGCACGAGGTCGACCCGCCCCCGACGGACCTCGTCGAGCGGATGATCGCTGCCGTTGCCTCCGCCGACCTCGACCTCGACATCGAGCTGGAGCTGATGCAGCTGGTGCGCGACTCGGCCACCGAGGCGCCGGCCGGCGTCAGGGGAGGCGCCACCGTCCGGGTGCTCCACTTCGCAGGGCTGCACGGATGGGTCCTGGAGACCGAGATCGACGCCGATCGGGTGCGGGGCCAGCTGCTCGACTTCCCGGGCGACCTGGCCTCCGTCGAGGTCGTCGTCGAGACGGCGGAGGGTGGCGAGTGGACGACCCGGCTCGACGAGGTGGGCTTCTTCGTGCTCGACACGAGGGTCGCCGGGTCTGTCAGGTTCGGCGTCCGCCACGAGGACTCGGGCTCGATCAGCAGCTGGGTGCGGCTCCAGGGATCGAGGAGCGCGCCCGGTCAGGAGTAGGGCGGGCCCAGCACCTGGATCGGACCCACCCCGGGGTCGGAGTCGTAGACCGACCGCGCCAGCACGGCGTCGGCCGCGTCACGGGCACTCGACCCGTTCAGGGAGATCTCCAGGGCTATCAGCCCCGCCACCACCGGAGCCGCGAACGACGTGCCGCTCCACCGCGCCATCCCGGTGCTGAACACTCGGACGTCGTCCTTGTCCGGGGTCTCCCGGCACACGAAGGTGCCGTCCGGGAAGGCGTTGACCAGGTTGCGGCCCAGGGCATAGACGTCTGCGGACACGCCGAAGTTGGAGTACGCCGACACGCGCCCGTCGCGATCGAGGGAACCGACGCCGACGGCCCAGTCGAAGGCGGCCGGCCAGAAGGGCGCCGACGTGGAGTCGTTCCCCGCAGCCGCCACGAGAACGCAGTCGCGTCTGCGCAGCCGTGTGGTGTGGAAGACATCGAGCGCGATCGGCGGTAGGTCCTGTCGCGTGCGACAGCCGGCGGAGAGGTTGATGACCCGGGGCTCGTGCTTGAGAGCCTCCTCGAGCTGGATCACCAGGTCGGACTCCAGGACACCACCTCCACCGAGACCGTCGACGGCGAACCCCTCGACGAAGATCGAGGTGCGCGGAGCGATGCACCGCACCACCCCGGCGATGAAGGTGCCGTGGCCGGCGTACTGACGCAGGTCGGGGCCGTTGTGCTCGTCGTCACCCTCGACTCCCTTCAGCCAAGGGGTGCGGAGGTCACTGCCCGCCGGTGGGTGCCATCCGGTGTCGACGACGACGACGCTCACCTCGTCGCCCCGCTCCTGCCAGGAGTCGGCCGGCCATGGCTTGGTGAGTCCGGTCTCCAGGGGCTCGATGGCGGGGCACAGGCTCCCTCCTTGCGGGGAGACGTGGACCCAGTGGTCGGGGGAGACACGTCCGGGTGTGAGCGCCCCCTCTGACTCGAGCAGGTCGAGCACCTCCGCCACGCTCTCGCCGCGCGCCCGGGGCGGCAGCGTGTAGCGAAGCAGCGCGCCGTCGAGCAGCGCTGCCTCGCGTTGCGGGGCGTCCTTGAGCAAACCGTCGATCCGGGAGACCGCCTCCTCGAACTCATCGGCATGCTCGGCTCGCACCAGCACCCGATCGGGGTGGTAGAGGAAGGTGAAGTCGGCGGGGGCCTCGGTGTCCCACGCCACCGCGCCGTCGTTGGCTCTCCGGAACTGCCGCAGCTGGTCGGTGGTACGTCGCCGCTGGTCACTGCCGATCTTCCAATCGCCTGCCATGTGCCCGACGCTAGCGCTGCCCCGCTTCGCTGGACAGGGAATCGGCACGGCTCGCCGGGGGATCGGCAAGGATGGGATCGTGGACCGGGATGACGCGGAGGAGCTGCTGCGCACCCTGTTCGCCGACCCGGCAGGGGCGCGAAGGCGCGCCGAGACGGTCCTGGCGACCACCGACGACGCCGCGGTGGCGTCGCTGGCACACCAGACGATCGGCATCGTCCTGCGTGACCTGGGCGAGACCGACGCATCGTTGGAGCAGCTGCGCGAGGCGCTGCGGCTGGCCAAGTCCACGGGCGAGTCCGAGCGGGTCGCCGACGTACGGGCGACGTGGGGTGCGTCGCTGGCAACCGCGGGTCGCACCAGCGAGGGGCTCGTCCAGCTGGACCGTGCCATCGAGGAGCTGGACGGAGTCCGACGCGCGACGGTGCTGGTCCGCCGGGCGTGGGTGCTGAGCGTCCTGCTGTCAAGGTTCGAGGAGAGCGTCCTCGACCTGCGTCGCGCGGGGCAGGTCTTCGCAGAGGTCGGAGACCCGGTGTGGGAGGCACGGGCGCTCAACCTCGAGGGCTATGCCCGAGCAGGACTCGGAGACCTCGCTGCGGCCGGGCGGGCCTTCGAGGCCTCCGGTGCGCTCCACGAGGAGCTGGGCAACGCCTTCGACCTCGCGGGCACCATCCACAACCTGGGCTTCGTGGCCTTCCTCGCCGGAGACCTGCCCCTGGCCTTCAGCCGGTACGCCGATGCTGCCGCGCGGCTCGAGGGGATCGGCGTCACCAGCCCCGACCTGGCCGTCGACCGTTGTGTCGCCTACCTCGCCGGTGGTCTGGCCGCCGACGCCCTCGACGTGGTCCACCAGGCGCTGACGGGCCGTCCCGTGCAGGCTCGCGAGCGAGCGGACCTGCTGGTGGCCCTCGCCGAGGCCGCGCTCGCGTCCGGAGACCTGGCTCGCGCTTGCGAGAGCGCCGACGAGGCGGCCCGGATGCTGCGCTCCCAGGGCCGCCGCGTCCGGGGTCTGCGCGCGCTGCTGCTGTCGATCTGGGCACGCGCCGAGGACGAGCAACCTCCGGGGCCGCTTCTCGTGCGAGTGGAGGCACTCGTCGACGAGGCTCGCGGCGAGCGTGCCCCCGAGCTCGTGCAGGCACTCCTGCTGGGTGCCCGACTCGCCTCGCGTGTTCGCTCGGCACGTGCGGCGGGCTTGGCGGACGCGTGGCTGGCCGAGGCCGCCGAGCATCGACACTCCGCTGTGCCCACGACCCGGGCGCTCGGTTGGCTGGCCCTCGCGCGACGTCGGGAGCGCGCCGGGAACAGCACGGGGGTGCTGAGGGCGTGCGGCCGCGGTCTCCAGGCACTCGACGACCACCAGGCGTCCCTGGGGAGCCACGAGCTCCGGGCGTTGGTGTCAGGTCAGGGGGCAGAGCTCGCTGCACTGGCGACCCGCACGGCGCTGGACTCCCGCCGCCCACGGAGCCTGCTGCGATGGGCCGAGCGGTGGCGTGCCACCGCGCTCACCCTGCCGCCAGCCACCCAGGACCACGACGCGGCCACCGGTGCTGACCTGGCCGCCCTGCGTGCGCACCACCGGCGGCTGGCCCAGGCCCGGGCAGAAGGAGAGTCCACCGAGCGCCTGGAGCAACGGACCCCCAGGCTCGAACGAGCCGTCCGTGAACGGTTGATCCAGGAGCGAGGAACCGGGACCACGTCGTCGTACTTCTCCGCGGATGCCTTGCTCGCTGCCCTGGCACAGGACGATGCGGTGCTGTTGGAGCTGCTCGAGGTCGAGGGCCACCTGCACGTGCTCGTCGCCGGGCACGGCCGGGTCCGCCAGCATGCCGTCGGTGGGGCGAGTGCTGCCCGTGCCGCGGTGGACTTCGCCCGGTTCGCCCTCCGGCAGACAGTCCGCGGCGCCAGCAGCTCGCGCCTGGAGATGGCAGGGGCCCGGCTCGAGAGAGCGCTGCTGGGTCCAGCCGTGCGCGAGCTCCGCGCCGATCGGGTGGTGGTGTGTGCTCCGAGCACTCTCCAGGACGTGCCCTGGGGACTGCTGCCAGCCCTGGCACGACGGGCTTTCACCACCACGCCGTCGGCTCGACTCTGGCTGCGGGCCCGTGGGGCCCAGGGGCCACAGGACGCCCGGCGCGTGTTCCTCGTCGGACCTGGGCTGGCCTCGGGTGGAGCCGAGGTGCCGGTGGTGGCATCCCAGGACGACCGAGCCAGGATCCTGACCGGTTCGGGGGCGACGGTCGAGGCATCTCTGGCCGCGCTGGAGGGCGCAGACCTGGTGCACGTGGCCGCTCACGGCCACTTCCGGAGCGACAGTCCTCTCTTCTCCTCGCTCGACATGGCCGACGGCCCGTTGGTGGTGCACGACCTGCAACGGCTGCGTCGCCCTCCGCACCGGGTGGTGCTCTCCGCCTGCGAGTCCGGCGTGATGCAGCCGGTGGGTGCCCATGAGCTCCTCGGGCTGGCGTCGGCGCTGCTGTCGATGGGCACTGCCGGAGTGGTCTCGAGCCTCGCGGAGGTCGACGATGCCGCCACCGTGGAAGTGATGGTCGCCCTCCACCGCGGGCTGCGCGAGGGCTCCGGCCTCGGTGAGGCGTTGCTGGCGGCTCGTGACCAGGCTGCGCGGGAGCCCGTGCTGGCTGCCACCGCCGCGTCCTTCACCGTGCTCGGCGCCTGACCCGGACGCCCCTGGCGCGTGCCGCTACCCTCCAGCGCATGCACAAGGACGTCACCGCCCTGGCAGGGCTCTTCACGGTCTCCGGCACGGTCCACCTGGTGAGGCCGGAGACGTTCGAGCCGATCATGCCGGCAGTCGTCCCGGCCCACCGCGAGGTGATCCTGGCCAGCGGGGTGGCCGAGCTGCTCTGTGCCGCGGGCCTCCTCCACCCCCGCACCCGCAGGGCCGCAGGGTGGGCCAGTGCGGCCCTGCTCCTGGCCGTCTATCCCGCCAACCTCAAGATGGCGGCCGACCTCAAGGACAGTCGCCGTACCGGCCTGAAGACCGCGGCGTTCGCCCGTCTGCCCCTCCAGATCCCGATGGTCAGGGCAGCCCTGCGCGCTGCGCGAGGCTGACGCGGGGGAACACCGTCGCCGCTGCCGCCGCGGTCGCCGTACCCTCTCCCCATGATCTTGCGGATGTCCTCCCTGTTCGTGCGCACGCTGCGTGACGACCCCAACGACGCCGAGGTCCCCAGCCACCGGCTGCTGGTCCGGGCGGGCTACATCCGTCGCAACGCGCCGGGCATCTACACCTGGCTGCCGCTGGGGCTGCGCGTGCTGCGGCGCATCGAGAACGTCATCCGCGAGGAGATGGACGCCATCGGCGCGCAGGAGCTGTCGTTCCCGGCGCTGCTGCCCCGCGAGCCCTACGAGGCGACGAACCGGTGGACCGAGTACGGCGACAACATCTTCCGGCTCCAGGACCGCAAGGGCGGCGACTACCTCCTCGGCCCGACCCACGAGGAGATGTTCACCCTCCTGGTGAAGGACCTCTACTCCTCCTACAAGGACCTGCCGCTCTCGATCTACCAGATCCAGACGAAGTACCGCGACGAGGCACGCCCGCGCGCCGGGCTGCTGCGCGGGCGCGAGTTCATCATGAAGGACTCCTACTCCTTCGACGTCGACGACGCCGGGCTGGACGCGTCGTACGCCTCGCACCGCGAGGCCTACATCCGCATCTTCGACAAGCTCGGCTTCGAGTACGTCATCGTGCGCGCGCACGCGGGCGCGATGGGAGGCTCCAAGTCGGAGGAGTTCCTCGCCAAGGCCGCGGTCGGTGAGGACACCTACGTCACCTGTCCCGCCTGCGGGTTCGCCGCCAACGTCGAGGCCGTGGAGACGCCGTCGCCGGCGCCGGTGCCCTACGACGACGCGCCCGACGCACACGTGGAGGACACGCCCGACACGCCCACCATCGACTCCCTGGTCCAGCTGCTCAACGGCTCGTTCCCTCGCGAGGACCGTCCGTGGGCGGCCGAGGACACGCTGAAGAACGTGCTGATGGTTGTCACGCAGCTCGACGGCACCAGCGAGCCGCTGGCGATCGGCGTCCCCGGCGATCGTGAGGTGGACCCCAAGCGGCTCGAGGCGACGCTCTACCCCGCGGAGTTCCGGCCGTTCAACGAGGAGGACTTCGCGAAGTACCCCGACCTCGTGAAGGGCTACATCGGTCCCGGCGTTCTCGGGGAGAAGGGCTCGTCCGGCATCCGCTTCCTCGTCGACCCGCGGATCGTGGAGGGGACGCGCTGGGTGACCGGCGCCAACGAGCCCGGTCGCCACGTGCTCGACCTCACCGTCGGCCGCGACTTCACCCCCGACGGAACGATCGAGGCCGCGGAGGTGCGAGCGGGCGACCCGTGCCCGCGCGGAGACGGCATCCTCGAGGCCGCGCGCGGCATCGAGATGGGCCACATCTTCCAGCTGGGCCGCAAGTTCGCCGACGCGCTGGGGCTTCAGGTCCTCGACGAGAACGGCAAGCTCGTCACCGTCACCATGGGGTCCTACGGCATCGGGCCCTCGCGCGCCGTCGCCGCGATCGCGGAGGGCACCCTCGACGAGATCGGGCTGTGCTGGCCCCGCAACGTGGCCCCCGCCGACGTCCACATCGTCGCCGCCGGCAAGGACGAGGCCGTCTTCGCGGCGGCCGCCGAGCTCGCCGAGGCGCTGTCGCAGCAGGGCCTCGACGTGCTGTACGACGACAGGGCCGGCAAGGTGAGCCCCGGGGTGAAGTTCAAGGATGCCGAGCTGATCGGCGTCCCGACGATCGTGACGGTCGGCCGCGGGCTTGCTGACGGCACCGTCGAGGTCCGCGACCGGGCCAGCGGTGAGAGGCAGGAGGTGGCGGTCGGGGAGGCCGCCGGGCACCTGGTCGGGATCGTCCGCGGCTGACTCGCGGCACCCCACTTCTGCAGGTTTGTGTGTTGCAAGAACATGCACCTCGATAACACTTGGCCTTCGCCTCGATCCGTTGCATGATTTTGCACGTGGCCAGGTTCCCCCACAGGCCGGGCCACACGGGTGATGCTGACCAACCCCCAAGGTGGTCCGCGTCCGTGCTTGGGAAGGGTCTCGGGGCTTTCCCAAGCACGTTGACGCGGGCCACCGTTCAGTTTCCGGCCCGTGCCTCCAGCTCGGGCGCTCCGGGCCACGTCGAGGGATCCTCACCCAGGGCGACATGCCACGTGGCCGACCACACCAGCTCTGCGGCCGCCCACCGACGGACCGCGGCCGTGGTCTGGGCCACCAACGCGGCCATCACCTCGGCGCTGGTCCGCTCGAGGTCCGCTGCAGCCGACCTGACCCCGGCCGCGGACCCCAGGCCCGCCGGGCTCTCGTAGGCCACCTCGGCGGGCACCGGCTCGGCCCCGACGTCTCGTAGGAAGGTCCGCAGCCGGTCGCGACGTGCGCGGTGACGGCGGTAGGCGGCGGTGATGGCGGCGAACAGCTCCGGCTCGGCGGAGGCAGAGGTGCGCGCACCCAGGACGCCGTGGACGTAGAGCGCAGCGTGCTCGGCCCGGAGGGCGTCCTGCATGGCCGACGCCGGCGTCACGATGCGCGCCCGGCATTGGCGTCGAGCGCGGCGAGGTGCTGCGAGGACGAGGCGCTGAGGCTGGCCAGGACCCGGGCGAGGTCTCCGCTGGAGGCGTCCACGCACGCCTCGATCGCGGTGCGCTGCAGCGTGGCCTCCGACCTGCGGACAGCGCGGAGCGCGGCTGCACGCCCGTCAGGAGGATCGGCCAGAGCCGGCGAGTCCGAGGCAGCATCGGGTGCTGCCTCGGCGAGGAGAGTGCGGTGAGCGGCGTGGGCGGTCGCGAGGAGCTCGAGCGGGCGCGCCAGGACTGGGGCGGCGACCGCAGCAGCTGCGATGACCGACTCCGCCCGCACGACCTCCGCAAGAACTGAAGCCACCAGCTCGCTGTCGGCGTCCCGGGGTGGCGTGCTCGGCGCGGTCGACGGCTCCTCGGCAGGAGATCCGACGTCGCACGCGGCAGCACCTGCGGGGACCAGGAGGACCGTCGTGATCGTGGTCCGTCGGGAGAGGGGGAGAGGTGCACGCACCGCGCCAACCTATCGACAGTCCGGCTGTCTAGACCTACGTCATGTCACGGATGACGAGCATCTCCGCTCGGTGGTGTGATGCGTCCATGATCGTCCCGAGCGGCTTCCCGGCACGCGCACTCGCGGCCTTCGGGCTGGCGCTGGCCAGCATCCTCGTCCCCAGTGCCGCCCCCGCGACGGTGGACGACGGGGACGCGAGCTGCGCATGCCCGACACCTGGCCCCTACGTCGCCCCAGCCGGCACGGAGGACCCCTTCATCGGTGACGACGGGTCGTCCGCGCAGACCGCTCCGCGCTACCGGGTCAGCGTCTCGGGCGCACCGCCCGCCACCACCGTGGAGGTTCGCCGAGTCAGCGACAGCTCCCTGGTGCTCAGCCTGACGACCGCCCTGACGCACTGGGGGTTCAGCCCCGACCAGGACCGCTTCGTCGTGACAGGCCTCGTCAACGGGCTGCACGAGGTGCGCCTCCACGACCTGACCAGCGCCACGCCCGCGTCGCCCGTGGTGCAGGTCTCGACCACCGAGCACGGTGCCCGCCTGGGATTCAGCCCTCACGGCGAGTACTTCGCCTACACCGGGCTGCTCGACGGCACCAGCAACACCGTGCGCACCCAGGTCTGGGACTCGCGCACGGGCACGCGGCGCCACGACACGACGTACGTCTTCGACGTGGGCGCCTCGCAGGGCGACGAGCTCGGCGAGGCGGGCTTCGGCTTCAGCCCCGACGACGACGAGTTCTTCTACGCCTACCGGTCGGGCCAGCAGACCGTCCAGTGGAGCCTGGTCGACCTCGACGCCGGTGTGCAGCGCTCCTCGGGCACCATGACCGGCACCGGGTTCTGGCAGTTCAGCCCGTGCGGGGAGGTCCTGGCGCTCGTCGAGCAGAACAGCCAGGCCTCGATGGAGGTCACCCTGCGCAGCACCGACACCGGTGCGGTGGTGTCCAGCACGTCGTACCCGGTCGCGGACATCGACTTCGTGCGGACCGCCACCCACCACCGCGCCGTCGTGGACGGCGTCGCGCACGACCTCGTCGCGGTCAGCCCGCCGGTGCCAGACGTGTGCGCACCCCGCTGGCCGGACCAGGCCGCGCTTCAGGCAGAGGCATCGGGTCCGGGACAGGTCACGTTGACCTGGAGCGCCGCGACCGACGACACCGAGGTGACGGCCTACCGCGTCTACCGCGGTACGACACTCGTGGGCTCCACCGCCGCGACGCCACGCGAGCTGGTGGTCTCCGGGCTCTCGGCGGAGACCACCTACACCTTCCGGGTCGAGGCGGGCGACGCCGCGGGCAACTGGTCGGACGACGGTCCGTCGGTGGAGGTGACCACCGCCGGGGCCGGTCCTTCGTGGCCTGCGGGGGCGAGCCTTCTCGCGAGCGACGTCAGCTCGACCGGTCTCCGGCTCACCTGGAGCTCGGCCGTCGACGACCAGGGGGTCACGGGCTACCGGGTCTTCCGCGACGGCGAGGTGGTGGCGACGCTGCCGGCTGCCCCGCGCACCTACGTCGTGTCGGGGCTGACGCGTGCGACGTCGTACACGTTCCGGGTCGAGGCGCTCGACGCCGACGACCGCGAGTCGACCGGGGGGCCCTCCGTGACGGTCGCCACCGACTCGCGCGAGCCTCTCGACCGCAACGCGGTCCTCGGCACGGTCTACATCGACGCCAACCGCAATGGCATCCAGGACTCGGGGGAGCCGGGCGTGCAGAGCCCCACCGTCTGGAGCGACTACCTCGACGTGTTCGCGTTCCGGGTGGACGCGGCGGGGCGGGTGCTGGACCGGCGCACCACGCAGACCGGCGCCGACGGGTCCTACTCGTTCGAGGGTCTCGCCCCGGGCACCTGGATGGTGGGTCAGGGCAACTACGACGTCTTCTACGGCATGCGTCAGCAGACCAGGCCTGCCGAGCTCCAGCCCCACGTGGTGGAGGTCGGTCCGCAGAGCGGGTGGTCCGGGGTCGACTTCGGCCTGGACGCGGCCCGCTCCTGGCCCTCGGAGTATCCCGACGGGCCCGCCTCGATCAGGGGTGTGGTCTTCGAGGACCTCGACCGGGACGGCGTCCAGGATGCCGGCGAGGACGGCATGCCCGGAATCAGCCCCACCTGCTACCGCATGTCCACCGCGGGCGGTCCCGGCTGCGGCAACGACCTGGGTGTCAGCGGGGCGGACGGCTCCTTCGAGCGCACCGGCTTGGGCATCGGCGTCTACACCGTCCACCCGCCGGTGGTCGACGGGTACTGGCGCACCACGCGCGGGGACTTCGTCGTCGCCGCCACGGCCGGGAGCACGTCCGGCGACGTCGCCTTCGGCCTGGTGGAGGGGCGGTCCAGCATCGCCGGGCTGGTCTTCGCCGATGCCGACGGCGACGGGGTGAAGGATCCTGAAGAAGGCGGTCCGGGCGATGGCGTGTGGCTCAACCTCTGCGCCCAGGGCCCACTGGCCGACGACTGCGTCAACCCCGACGCCGACGGCTCCTACACACTGAGCGGGCTCGTCGACGACGACTACGTCGTCCAGGTCTCCCTCGGCGGTGACCCCAACCTCCGCATCACCACTCCGGCCGCTCAGGGCCAGACGGTGACGATCGCCGTCAACGGGCAGAGCGTCAGCGCGCTGCCCATCGGGGTGAGGGACCTGCGCGGGTCCGTGAGTGGGGTCACCTTCGCGGACAGGGACGGCGACGGGGCGCAGGACGCGGGGGAGCCGGGCCTCGGGGGCGCCGACGTCTGCCTGACGGACACCGCGCCCGGCACCGAGGACGGCACGTGCATGCGCACCGCGTTCGACGACCCCTCGACGGACGCCGACGAGACCGGCCGATACCGCTTCGACCGGGTCCGCCCGGGCACCTACGACCTGACCTCCCAGTCCTTCGACTACCCGCCGACCCTCCCGGCCGGCGGCGAGGCGCGGCTGACCGTCCTCGAGAGCGGGGCCGTGCGCCAGGACCTCGGGTTCGCGCCTCCTGCCGGGGCACCGTCGGTCCCGCGCGACGTCACCGCCGCGCCCGGCCCGAGCAGCGCGGTGGTCTCGTGGCTGCCCGCGGACGCGGGGAGCGCCGGCTCGGTGACCGGCTACGTGCTGCGCTGGAGCCGCAGCCCCGACAGCGGCTCGTGGACGATGTCCGGCCTCGCGCAGGGCCCGACGTACACGATCACGGACCTCGACGAGGGCGAGGCCTACTGGGTCCAGGTCAGGGCGCTCAACAGCGCCGGCGGCGGGTGGTGGAGCGAGCGGGTCCGGGTCGTGCCGGGCGCGGGGACCCCGACGCCCACCCCGACCCCGACCCCCACCCCGACCCCCACCCCGACCCCGACGTCCAGCCCCACCGCGACGCCCACGGCGACCCCGACCGTTGCCCCGACCTCCACCCCCGCGACGACTCCGACGGTCGCCCCGCCTCCCGTCATCGCGCCGCCCACGCCCTCGAGCCCGTCGGCGCCGAGGTCACTCAAGGCGGTCGCGGGCAAGAAGGGGATCACGCTGACGTGGAAGCCGCCGCGCGGGACCAGTGACGCGCGCATCACCGACTACGTGGTGCGGCTCGCGACGAAGAAGTCCGGGCCGTGGCGCACGGTCAAGGACCAGCGTGGCACCCGGACGTCCTGGCTCCTCCCGCGACGCCGCCTCGTCGGCGGTACGACGTACTGGTTCCGGATCGCGGCGAAGAGCTCGGCCGGGCTCGGGGCGTGGAGCAGCCGCGTCAAGGTGAGGTGGCCCTGAGGGGTCTTCGGACCTGCCGGCATGGCCGGTAGGCTGTCGGTCCTACAACAGCACAAGGAGGTCACCCGTCGTGAGCACCCCCAAGCAGGACGCCACCAGGGACCGCATCGAGGCGGAGCTGGTCGACCCCCTGAGTGCGAAGGGCCTCGACGTCGAGGCGGTGGAGGTGACCCCCGCGGGCAAGCGTCGCGTGCTGCGGGTCGCGGTCGACAAGGACGGCGGTGTCACCCTCGACGACGTCGCCGAGGCCACCCGCGAGGTCTCCCGCGTCCTCGACGAGTCCGACGTGATGGGGGAGCAGCCCTACACCCTCGAGGTCACCTCGCGCGGGGTCGACCGGCCGCTGACGCTGCCGCGTCACTGGCGTCGCAACGCCGGCCGCCTCGTCAAGGCCGACCTCCGGGGCGGCGAGGTGGTCATCGGACGGATCACGTCCTCGACCGACGACACCGTCACCCTCGAGGTCGACGGAGTGTCCCGCGAGCTGGCCCTCGGCGACGTCGCCAAGGCACTGGTCCAGATCGAGTTCAACCGCAAGAGCGACGCCGACCGCGAGCAGGGGAAGGACTCCTGATGGACATCGACCTGAGCATCCTGCGGATGCTGGAGCGCGAGAAGGAGATCTCCTTCGAGGTCCTCGCCGACGCCATCGAGCAGGCGCTGCTGATCGCCTACCAGCGCACGGCGGAGGCCCAGCAGCACGCCCGGGTCGAGCTCGACCGCAAGACCGGTCACGTGACCGTCTTCGCCGCCGAGCTCGACGACGACGGCAACAAGATCGGGGAGTACGACGACACCCCCGAGGGGTTCGGCCGCATCGCTGCGACGACGGCCAAGCAGGTGATGCTGCAGCGCCTGCGCGACGCCGAGGACGAGATCAAGTTCGGGGAGTTCGCCGGCAAGGAGGGCGACATCATCTCCGGGATCATCCAGCAGGGTCGCAACCCCGACGACGTCATGGTCGACCTCGGCAAGATCGAGGCGCTCCTGCCTGTCGGCGAGCGGGTGCCGGGCGAGTCCTACGTCCACGGCGAGCGCATCAAGTGCCTGGTGGTGTCAGTGCGCAAGGGCATGCGCGGCCCCCAGATCACCCTCTCCCGCAGCCACCCCAACCTCGTGCGCAAGCTCTTCGCGCTGGAGGTGCCCGAGATCGCCGACGGGACCGTCGAGATCGCCGGCATCGCCCGCGAGGCCGGTCACCGCACCAAGATCGCGGTGCGCACCTCCGTGCCCGGCGTCAACCCCAAGGGTGCCTGCATCGGCCCGATGGGCCAGCGTGTCCGGAACGTCATGAGCGAGCTCCACGGCGAGAAGATCGACATCGTCGACTGGTCGGACGACCCCGCCGAGCTGGTGGGGCACGCGCTGTCGCCGGCTCGCGTGACCTCGGTGGAGATCCTCGACCTGGCCGCCCGGTCCTGCCGCGTCGTCGTACCCGACTTCCAGCTGTCGCTGGCGATCGGCAAGGAGGGCCAGAACGCCCGGCTCGCGGCACGCCTGACGGGCTGGCGCATCGACATCCGGTCCGACGAGGCCCCCGCCCCGGAGGACTGAGTTCGGTATTCCGCCTCGAGGCGGTAGGGTTCTTCCTTGGTGGCACGCTCGTCGATCAACCCTGTCCCCGGTCCTGTGCGGACCTGTGTCGGGTGTCGTGAGCGGGTCACCGCGAGCGAGTTGTTGCGTGTGACTGCAGGCTCGGACGGCGAGGGCCACCTGGTCCTCACCCCCGATCCGGGGCGCACGGCACCTGGCCGCGGGGCGCACGTGCACCCCACGTCCGAGTGCTTCGACCTCGCCGTGCGCCGGCGGGCGTTTCCCAGGGCCCTCAGGGTCGAGGGAGCGCTGAGCAGCACACGGGTGAGCGACTACCTCGCCTCGCTCGACACATGACCAAGCCAAGACCGACCAGAAACTGGAGCAGCAGCTCATGAGCACTCGATGAGTAGTTCCCGATGAGTTTGCACACCCGCTAACGGTCCGAACCACCCCGCCGCACCCTGCGATCCGGGACTCGGGCCAGAAGGAGAATTGTGGCCAAGACCCGAGTCCACGAACTCGCCAAGGAGTTCGGAGTCGAGAGCAAGTTCGTTCTCGAGAAGCTCAAGGAGATGGGCGAGTTCGTCAAGTCGGCTTCCTCGACTGTCGAGCCCCCCGTCGAGATGCGGTTCAAGAAGCAGTACGCCGACCAGCTGAAGGCCGCCGGCGCAGCCGCGCCCGCCGCCGAGCCGGCACCCGCCAAGAAGACCGCCGCCAAGAAGCCGGCCGCCGCGCCTGACGCCGAGGCCCCCGCGGCCCCTGCGGCGTCCACAGCGCCCAGGCCAGGTCCCAGGCCGGGGCCCAAGGCCGCTCCCGCCGAGCCTGTCGCGGAGCCCGTGGCAGAGCCGGTCGCGGAGCCCGCACCCGAGCCCCAGGCGCCCGCTGCCGCTGCGCCGCAGGCACCTGCCACGCCGGAGTCCGGCGAGGGCACCGCTCCTGCGGCACCCCGCCCCGGTGGAACTCCCGGCCCGCGTCCCGTGGGCCGGCCCGGAGCCCCGCGTCCGGGCAACAACCCGTTCGCGCCCAGTCAGGGCATGGGCAGCCGGCCGGCTCCTGCGCGCCCCGACGACACGCGGGCACCTCGCCCGCCGGCAGCACGTGAGGGTGGCGCCCCGGGCATGCCGCGGCCCAACCCGGCGATGATGCCGAAGTCCCCGGCAGCCTTCGGCTCCGGTCCCGGCGGGCGTCCCGCTCGTGGTGGCCCCGGTGGTGCTCCCGGTCGCGGTGGCCCCGGTGGTGCTCCCGGTCGCGGTGGCCCCGGTGGTGCTCCCGGTCGCGGTGGCCCCGGTGGCGGGGGCGGTGCTCCCGGTCGTCCCGGCGGCTTCCCCGGTGGCGGACGCCCCGGTGGTGGACGTCCCGGCCAGCGCGGTCAGACCCAGGGCGCCTTCGGGCGCGCAGGGGGTCCGTCGCGTCGAGGCCGCAAGTCCAAGCGTGCCCGTCGCATGGAGTTCGAGGCCATGGAGGCCCCGACGATCGGCGGCGTGCGCGTCCGCAAGGGCAACGGCGAGACCGTCCGCCTGCCGCGCGGCGCCTCCCTGACCGACTTCGCCGAGCGCATCGGCGTCGATCCTGCGGCGTTGGTGCAGATGCTGTTCTCGCTCGGCGAGATGGTGACCGCGACCCAGTCCGTCGGCGACGAGACGTTCGAGCTGCTCGGCGAGGAGCTCAACTACGTCGTCCAGGTCGTCTCCCCCGAGGACGAGGACCGCGAGCTGCTCGAGTCCTTCGACATCGAGTTCGGCGAGGACGAGGGCGACGAGGGCGACCTCGCCGTGCGTCCGCCCGTCGTCACCGTGATGGGTCACGTCGACCACGGAAAGACCAGGCTCCTCGACGCCCTCCGCAACGCCAACGTGGGCGACAAGGAGGCAGGTGGCATCACCCAGCACATCGGTGCCTACCAGGTGCAGACCCTCGTCGACGACCAGGAACGCCGCATCACCTTCATCGACACCCCGGGTCACGAGGCGTTCACCGCCATGCGTGCTCGTGGTGCCCAGGCGACCGACATCGCGATCCTCGTGGTGGCGGCCGACGACGGCGTGATGCCGCAGACGGTCGAGGCGCTCAACCACGCCAAGGCCGCCGGTGTCCCGATCGTGGTCGCGGTCAACAAGATCGACAAGCCCGAGGCCGACTCCACCAAGGTGCGAGGTCAGCTGACCGAGTACGGCCTGATCCCCGAGGAGTACGGCGGCGACGCCATGTTCGTCGACGTCTCCGCCAAGGCGGGGCTCAACCTCGACAAGCTGCTCGAGGCCGTCGTCCTCACCGCCGACGCCTCGCTCGACCTGCGGGCCAACCCCGACCAGGACGCCCAGGGCCTCGTCGTCGAGGCCCACCTCGACCGTGGTCGCGGCCCGGTCGCAACGGTCCTCGTCCAGCGCGGCACCCTGCGGGTCGGCGACTCGATCGTGGCCGGTCCGGCCCACGGCCGCGTCCGGGCGATGCTCGACGAGTTCGGCAACGAGATCGCCGAGGCAGACCCGTCGCGCCCGGCGATGGTGCTCGGCCTGAGCGCGGTTCCCGGTGCGGGCCAGAACTTCATCGTGGTCGAGGACGACCGCATGGCCCGCCAGATCGCCGAGAAGCGCGAGTCCCGCGAGCGGGCGGCCATGCAGGCCAAGCGTCGCGTGCGCCGCAGCCTCGAGGACTTCATGGCCTCCATGGAGAAGGGCGAGAGCCAGGAGCTCAACCTCATCCTCAAGGGTGACGTGTCCGGTTCGGTCGAGGCCCTCGAGGACGCGCTCGCCAAGATCGATGTGGGCGGTGACGAGGTCTCCATCCGCGTCATCGACCGCGGAGTCGGCGCCATCACCGAGACCAACGTCGACCTGGCGGCAGCCTCCGACGCCATCATCATCGGCTTCAACGTCCGCCCGCAGGGCAAGGCGACCGAGATGGCCGAGCGCGAGGGTGTCGAGATCCGCTACTACAGCGTCATCTACAACGCCATCGAGGAGATCGAGGCGGCGCTGAAGGGGATGCTCAAGCCCGAGTACGAAGAGGTCGCCCTGGGTCAGGCGGAGATCCGCGAGATCTTCCGCTCGTCCAAGACCGGCAACATCGCGGGCTGCATGGTCACCTCCGGTGTCATCCGCCGCAACGCCAAGGTGCGGGTGCTGCGTGACAACCAGGTCGTGGCCGACAACCTCGACCTCGCCTCGCTGCGTCGCGAGAAGGACGACGCGTCCGAGGTCCGCGAGGGCTTCGAGTGCGGTCTGGTGCTGAAGAACTACCAGGACATCAAGATCGGCGACTTCGTGGAGTCCTTCGAGATGCGCGAGATCCCGCGGGGCTGATCCCCACCACCCAGGCCGACCTCGTGCTCGGCGATCCCCGGTCAGCCGGGGATCGCCGAGCATGTCGGCCCTTGCAAGGCCTGACAACTTCAGTGGTCGCCGGTCAGCCGGGGATCACTGAAGAGTCATTTTGAGAGAGTGAGCACATGAGCAACCCCCGCATCCGCAAGATCGCCGACCGCATCCAGGTCATCGTCGCCGAGATGCTCGAGCGCCGGGTCAAGGACCCGCGGCTGGGCTTCGTGACCGTGACCGACGTCCGGGTCACCGGCGACAGCCAGCAGGCGAGCATCTTCTACACGGTTCTCGGCGGTGACGAGGAGCGTGCGAGCACGGCTGCGGCGCTCGAGTCCGCCAAGGGCGTGATCCGGTCCGAGGTCGCCAAGCAGCTGGGCATGCGCATCGTGCCGACGCTGTCGTTCTTCCCCGACGCCCTTCCCGAGAGCGCCCGCGCTCTCGACGAGGTGCTCGAGCGGGCCCGGAAGCAGGACGAGGAGGTCGCCGCGCGCCGCGTCGAGGCCTACGCAGGCGAGCCTGACCCCTACAAGAAGCCTCGGGTGGTCCAGGACGACGACCTCGACGACGAGGACGAGGACGACGAGGGCTGATGGCCCCCACACCCGGTCTGGTCGTCGTCGACAAGGCCGCGGGCATGACCTCCCACGACGTGGTGGCACGGGTCCGCCGCCTTGCAGGCACCCGCAAGGTCGGCCATGCCGGCACGCTCGACCCGATGGCCACCGGGGTGCTCGTGCTCGGGGTCGATCGCGCCACCCGGCTGCTGGGCCACCTCATGCTCACCGAGAAGTCGTACGACGCCACCGTGCGGCTGGGCGCCACGACCACGACCGACGACGCCGAGGGTGAGCTCGTCGACACCGCGCCTGCGGGTCACCTCGAGCCAGCGGGCGTCGCCGCCGCGTTCGCCGCTCAGGTCGGCGAGATCATGCAGGTCCCGACAGCGGTCTCGGCGATCAAGATCGACGGCAAGCGCGCCTACGCGCGGGTCCGCGACGGCGAGCAGGTGGAGCTGAAGGCGCGCCCGGTGACGGTGCACGCCCTGGAGGTGCTCGGCCAGCGCGTCGTGGACGACTTCCTCGACATCGACATCTCGATGCGGTGCTCGAGCGGCACCTACGTCCGGGCCATCGCCCGCGACGTGGGGGAGACCCTCGGGGTCGGCGGCCACCTCACCGCGCTGCGCCGTACAGCCGTGGGTCCCTTCGACCTCGCACGCGCCAGGACCCTCGAGGAGCTGGCCGACGACTTCGCCGTCGTTGCCATCGCGGACGCTGCGCGGGCGACCTTCCCCGGCGTCGACCTCTCGGAGGAGCAGGCCCAGCACGTGCGCTACGGCCGGGCCCTGGACCTGGCACTTCCCGGGGAGGGCGAGCACGCGTTGTTCGCCCCGGACGGCGAGTTCCTGGCCCTCTACGCCCCGAAGGGCGGTCGAGCGACCCCGGTGGCCGTGTTCGTCGGCTGACGACAGCAGGCTGGACGAGCACGCTTCTCACCAGAATCGGGCGTGACAGGGGGCGGTCCTGCTGCACACGCTGGCTGAGACCACCGATCCACATCGCCCGTTGGGGGAAGCATGGACTTCAGGAAGCTACGAGTGCTCGTGTCGGGGGTGGCACTCCTGGGAGCAGCCTCGATCACCACAGTCACCAGCGCATCGGCCGCGGAGACCTCCGCGTCCTCGAGCGCCGCCACCGTCGAGGTGAGCATCAGCAAGACGCACGCAGTGACGCTGCCGACGACGCTCCAGCCGGGCGTGAACGAGTTCCGCGTCACGACGGAGGCGAAGCGATCCGGCTTCCAGCTGGCACAGCTCGCCGACGGCTACACCCTGGACCAGGCCATCGCCGACATCGACAACGGCCTCAACAAGGGCAAGGTGAAGCCGTTCAAGCGCTTCGAGGCGAACGTCACCCTCCTGGGCGGTGTCACCGTCATGCCCGGGACCGTCGGAAAGGTGACGCTCGACCTGCCGGCCGGCACCTACTACGCGACCGACATCGAGAAGAACAAGGCCTCGGCGTTCACGCAGTTCACCGTGGCGGGCGCCGATGCCGGAGGCACGATGCCCTCGGGCGCGACGATCAGGGCGACCAAGAAGGCGACGTGGGCGAAGAACCCGAAGACCATCGATCGCAAGGGCATGCTCACCTTCGAGAACTTCAGCTCGGCAAACCACTTCGTGGGGCTGATGAGGCTCAAGAAGGGCAAGACGGTCAAGGACTTCAGGCGCTGGGTCGAGGCGACGATGAACGGAGAGCAGGGGCCGCCGCCGGTGCGATTCGACGGCGCCTACGACAGCGGCGTCGTCTCCCCGGGTCACACCGTCGCCATGAACTACAAGCTGCCCAAGGGCGACTACGTCCTCGCCTGCTTCTGGCCCGACGCCGACATGGGTGGCATGCCCCATGCGTTCATGGGCATGTACCGCGCGATCAGGCTGAGGTGACCGCAGCAGCACTGCGACGCGGGCCGGGAGGCCCGCGTCGCTAGGCTGCGCGGGTGCAGATCTGGCATCACATCGACGACGTCCCGGCCGACCTCGGTCGCACGGTCGTGAGCATCGGCAACTTCGACGGCGTCCACCTGGGCCACCAGCACGTCCTGAGAGAGGCTCGCGCCACGGCCGCTCGCCTGGGTGTCGACACGGTGGTGGTCGTCACCTTCGACCCGCACCCCATGGCGGTGCTGCGCCCCGAGCACGCCCCACCGACGCTCACCTCGATCCCGACCCGGTCGCGCCTGCTCGACACCGTCGGCGTGGACGCCATCCTCGTGGTGCCGTTCAGCCGGGAGGTCGCGAGCTGGACTCCCCAGCAGTTCATCGACCGCGTCCTGGTCGACGCCCTGCACGCCCGCGGGGTCGTGGTGGGCGCGAACTTCCGCTTCGGGGCCCGAGCAGCGGGGGACGTGACCAGCCTGCGCGAGGCGGGCGAGGCAGGCGGCTTCGAGACGGTCGGCGTCCCGCTCGACGGCGGACCCCAGGTGTGGAGCTCCACCTACGTGCGCCAGTGCCTGTCCACCGGTGACGTCTCGGGAGCGGCCGAGGCCCTCGGCCGTCCGTTCACCGTCCGGGGCGTCGTCGTGGAGGGCGACAAGCGCGGACGTGAGCTGGGCTTCCCGACGGCTAACGTCCCCGTGCCCCCGGTGGACGCAGCTCCGGCCGACGGCGTCTACGCGGGGTGGCTGACCCGGCTCGACACGGACGAGCGGTTTCCCGCGGCCATCTCGGTGGGCACCAACCCCACCTTCGCCGGAGAGCGTGCGCGCCGCGTCGAGTCCTACGTCCTGGACCGCGACGACCTCGAGCTCTACGGCCTCGAGGTCGAGGTGTCGTTCGTCGAGAGGCTCCGCGGGATGGTGAAGTTCGAGGGCATCGACGCCCTGGTCGAGACCATGCACGACGACGTACGACGCGCGCGTGCGGCCCTGGGCGACTGACGCACCCTAGGCTGTCGGTCGACACATCCACTCACAGAACCGGAGTCGTGCCATGGGATACGGAGGACCGATCGGTCTCATCGTGCTGGGCCTGATCCTGACCTTTGCCCTCAGGGAGCAGCAGGTCGGCCCGCTCAACGTCTGGACGCTCGGGCTGATCCTGGCGGGCGCGGGCGTGGTCTGGCTGCTTCTCGTCATCGCGCAGCAGAACACCAAGCGACGTCACACCACCACGGCCACCACGACGGATGCGGAGGGCCGCCAGGCCTCGACTCAGCGGACGAGCGAGTCCGACCCGCCGGCACCGCCGGCAGTCTGAGAGACCAGCAGGTAGACGGCCCCGCCAGCCACGAGGTTGGCGGGGCCTCGCCGTGCCAGGACGGTGCGCCGACCCGACGAGTCGAGCAGCACCCGCTCCTGGACGCGCATCCCCGCGGTCGCGAAGAGCTCCTCCACGTCGACGAGGCTGGCCAGGTGGATGTTGGGAGTGGCGTACCACGGGTGGGGAAGGACCGGCGAGACGGGCATCCGGCCCCGGAGCAGGAGAGCCAGGCGGTGTCGCCAGAGGGCGAAGTTGGGGATCGACACGATGCCTCGACCCGCGATGCGACCCACCTCGCCCAGGATGTCGTCGGGACGGCGCGTGGCCTGGAGCGTCTGGGAGACCACGACCAGGTCGTAGGAGCCGTCGCCGAACTGGTCGAGCTGGGAGTCGATGTCGAGGTCGATGACGGGCACACCCCGGCGGATGGCCGCCACGAGCGAGTCGGGGTCGCTGTCGACTCCGGTGCCGGTGCAGCCTCCCTCGCGGGTGAGGTGGTCCAGCAGCTCGCCGGAGCCGCAGCCCAGGTCGAGGACGCGCGACCCGGGTGGGACGAGCCCGGCGACCACTTCGAGGTCAGGACGCACGACCGGCCTCCTCGTGGGCGCGGTCCAGGAAGGCCGCGACGGTCGTGAGGTAGTCGGGGACGTCGAGGAGGAACGAGTCGTGCCCGTGGGGCGAGCCGATCTCGCGGAAGGAGGTCGGCAGCCGGGCACCTTCGAGCCTGCGTGTGATGCGTCGCGAGTGCTCGGTGGAGAACCGCCAGTCCGAGTCGAAGGACATGACCAGGAACCTGGGAGGACGTGGGCACGATGCGGCCGCGTCGAGGGCCCCCGGCTCGGAGAACGGGTCGAAGTAGTCCAGGGCTCGCGAGAGGTAGAGGTAGGAGAGGGGGTCGAAGCGGTCCAGGAAGGTGCTGCCCTGGTGCTCGAGGTAGGACTCGACCGCGAAGTCGACCCCGAACCGTCGCCTGGGCTCGTCGGCATCCTGGATCCGCCGCCCGAACTTCGAGGCCATCGCCTCCTCCGAGAGGTAGGTGATGTGGGCCATCATCCGTGCCGTGGCGAGCCCGGAGCGGGGTCCGCCGCCCTCGTCGTACCTTCCCTCGGAGAACTCGGGGTCACGCATGATGGCCGACCTGGCCACCGCCGAGAAGGCGATGTTCTGCGCCGACAACCGGCTCGAGGCCGCCACGACCACGGCGTTGGCCACCTCGTCCGGGGCGTCGAGCGCCCACTGGAGTGCCTGCATGCCCCCGAGCGAGCCGCCCACGACGGCGAGCAGCCGCGTGATGCCCAGGTGCCGGACGAGCCGGCGGTGCACCTCCACGAAGTCGCGGATCGAGAGCAGCGGGAAGTCCAGGGCGTACGACGCCCCGGTGGCGGGGTCGATCGACGCGGGGCCCGTCGTGCCGCGGCACCCGCCCAGGAGGTTGGCGCACACGACGAAGAACCTGTCGGTGTCCACGGGTCGCCCGGGTCCGACCATGGTGTCCCACCAGCCCGGGTCGTCGGTGGTCCCGCTCGCATGCGAGTCGCCGGTCAGCGCATGGGCGATGAACACGGCGTTGGACCCGGCGTCGTCGAGCTCGCCCCAGGTCTCGTAGGCCACCTCGACGTGGGGGAGCACCCGACCCCCCTCGAGCCGCAGCGGCTCGTCGAGGGTCAGCCGGTATGTGGTGCGGGCGTCCGGCACGTCCGCGGCTACTGCGTCCCGCCGGTTGCCTTGGTGAGGGCCTGCTCGAGGTCGGCGAGGATGTCGTCGACGTGCTCGATGCCGATGGAGAGGCGCACCATGTCCTCCGGGACGCCGGCCGCCTCGAGCTCCTCGGGCGTGAGCTGCGAGTGGGTGGTCGTGGCGTTGTGGATGGCCAGCGACTTGGCGTCGCCGATGTTGGCGAGGTGGCTGAACAGCCCCAGCCCCTCGACGAACGCCTTGCCCGCGTCGCGGCCGCCCTTGATCCCGAAGGAGACCAGGCCGCCGTACCCACGCCCGGTGAGGACCTTGTCGGCGGTCGCGTGGGAGCTGTCGGTCTCGAGGCCGGGGTAGTTCACCCAAGCCACGTCCTCGCGCGCGGCCAGCCACTGCGCGACCTTGAGGGCGTTCTCGCTGTGGCGCTCCATGCGCAGGTGGAGCGTCTCCAGGCCCTGGAGGAACAGCCAGGAGTTGAAGGGGGTCGTCGCCGCACCCGTGTTGCGCAGCAGCACGGTGCGCGCCCGGATGATGTAGGCGAGGTTGCCGACGGCCTCGGTCCACACGACGCCGTGGTAGGCGGCGTCGGGCTGGGTGAGACCCGGGAACCTCTCGGAGTGGGCGGCCCAGTCGAAGTTGCCGGAGTCGACGATCACGCCGCCGATGGACGTGCCGTGGCCGCCGATGTACTTGGTCGCGGCGTGCACCACCACGTCGACACCGTGCTCGAAGGGCTTGCACAGGTAGGGCGTGGGCGCGGTGTTGTCGATGATGAGCGGCAGGCCCTGGGCGTGCGCGGCGTCGGCCCAGGCGTCGAGGTCGACCACGTTGATGCGCGGGTTGCCGATCGTCTCGCCGAAGACGAGCTTCGTCTTCTCGTCGACGTGCTTGGCGAGCTCCTCCGGCTTGCCCGGGTCGACGAACCGGACCTCGATGCCGAACTGGGGGAGCGTGTGCGCGAACAGCGCGTAGGTGCCGCCGTAGAGCGTCGACAGCGCGACGATGTTGTCACCGGCGTAGGTCAGGTTGAGCACCGCGTAGGTCGTGGCGGTCGAGCCCGAGGCGACAGCCAGGGCGCCGACCCCGCCCTCGAGCTGGGTCATCCGCTGCTCGAACACGTCCTGGGTGGGGTTCATGATGCGGGTGTAGATGTTGCCCGGCTCGGCGAGGGAGAACAGGTTGGCCGCGTGCTCGGTGTCGTTGAACACGTAGCTCGTGGTCTGGTAGATCGGCACGGCACGGGAGTTGGTGGCCGAGTCGGCCTCCTCCTGTCCGGCGTGAACGGCGAGGGTCTCGGGCTGGAGGGTCATGCCTCCAGTGTGCGGGGTCGGAGCGTGCCGAGCGGGCCACGTCCGCGTTTTGGGAGGCCTCCGGCGCCGCTGATAGCCTCCCCATGTTGCCGTGCAACGGCCGCGGATCCCAGTGCCCGGATGGACAAGCTCCGGCGCGCCGCGCAACGAGAGAAAACAAGGAGCCCTCATGACTGTCGGAACCGACGCTGAGACCAAGAAGAAGATCATCGCCGAGTACGCCACCACCGAGGGCGACACCGGCTCTCCCGAGGTCCAGATCGCGCTGCTCAGCCACCGCATCTCCCACCTCACCGAGCACCTCAAGCAGCACAAGCACGACCACCACAGCCGCCGCGGGCTGCTGCTCCTCGTGGGCCAGCGCCGCCGGCTCCTCAACTACCTGCAGAAGACCGAGATCGCGCGCTACCGCTCGATCGTCGAGCGTCTCGGCCTTCGTCGCTGACTCTCCGGAGCGGCTCCCTGCCGGGGAGCCGCTCCGCTTCGTTTAACAACTCAACACACACCACACCAGGAGTGACCCGCAACGTCCGGCTCGGTCCTCGGTAGTGGCTCCCGGTTCGGCCTCGCGCCGACACCGAGGGCCTCGATCGAAGACCGGCCCCTCCACACCGGAGACGCAATGCTGGCGGGCAACCTTCGATGATCCGCCCACGCAGGCGGACGCCGCGGATCACTCCGAGAAGAGAAAGCAGGGACCTGCTTCCATGAGTGAACCCACCATCGCCGCAGTCGAGACAGTCCTCGACAACGGCAGCTTCGGCAAGCGCACCATCAAGTTCGAGACGGGTCTGCTGGCCCGCCAGGCAGCCGGCTCCGTCACGGCCTACATCGACGACGAGACGATGCTGCTCTCGGCGACGACCGCGGGCAAGACGCCCAAGGACCACTTCGACTTCTTCCCCCTGACGATCGACGTCGAGGAGCGGATGTACGCCGTGGGCCAGATCCCCGGCTCGTTCTTCCGCAGTGAGGGTCGTCCCGGCGAGGACGCGATCCTCACCTGCCGTCTCATCGACCGGCCGCTGCGCCCCACCTTCAAGAAGGGCCTGCGCAACGAGGTCCAGGTCGTCATCACCGTGATGGCGCTCGACCCCGACATGCCCTACGACGTGCTGGCCATCAACGCCGCGTCGCTGTCGACCCAGCTCTCCGGCCTGCCGTTCTCCGGCCCGGTCGGTGGCGTCCGCGTCGCCCTGATCAAGGGCCAGTGGGTCGCGTTCCCCACGCACTCCCAGCTCGAGGAGGCCGTGTTCGACATGGTCGTCGCGGGCCGGGTCACCGACACCGGTGACGTCGCGATCATGATGGTCGAGGCCGAAGCGACCGAGCAGGTCATCGAGCTCGTCCAGGGCGGCCAGCAGGCCCCCACGGAGGAGGTCGTGGCCAGTGGCCTCGACGCCGCAAAGCCGTTCATCAAGCAGCTCATCGAGGCCCAGGTCGAGCTCGCCAAGGAGTCGGCCAAGCCGGTTCAGGAGTTCCCGATCTTCCTCGACTACGAGGACGACGTCTACGCCGCCGTCGAGGCTGCCGTGCGCGACGACCTCGCCGCCGCGATGCAGATCGCGGGCAAGGAGGAGCGCAACGACCGCACCGACGAGCTCAAGGCCCAGGTGCTGGACAAGCTCTCCGGTCAGTTCGAGGGCCGCGAGAAGGAGATCGGGGCTGCGTTCCGCTCGCTGAACAAGTCCCTGGTGCGCGAGCGCGTCCTGCGCGACAAGGTCCGCATCGACGGCCGCGGCCCGGCCGACATCCGCCCGCTGCACTCCGAGGTCGGCGTGATCCCGCGCGTCCACGGCTCGGCCCTGTTCGAGCGCGGTGAGACCCAGATCCTGGGCGTCACCACCCTCAACATGCTCAAGCTTGAGCAGCAGCTGGACACGTTGTCGCCGGAGAAGCACCGCCGCTACATGCACAAGTACGTCTTCCCGCCGTTCTCCACCGGCGAGACCGGCCGGGTGGGCTCGCCCAAGCGTCGCGAGGTCGGTCACGGTGCGCTCGCGCGCCGCGCCATCCTGCCGGTGCTCCCCAGCCGCGAGGAGTTCCCCTACGCGATCCGCCAGCTCTCCGAGGCCATGGGCTCCAACGGCTCGACCTCGATGGGCTCGGTGTGCGCCTCGACGCTCTCGCTGCTCCAGGCCGGCGTGCCGCTGAAGGCCTCCGTCGCGGGCATCGCGATGGGTCTCATCTCCGACGAGGTCGACGGACAGACCCAGTACGTCGCCCTCACCGACATCCTCGGTGCCGAGGACGCGTTCGGTGACATGGACTTCAAGGTCGCCGGCACTCGCGAGTTCGTCACCGCGCTCCAGCTCGACACCAAGCTCGACGGCATTCCCGCCGAGGTCCTGGCCAGCGCGCTGACCCAGGCCCGCGACGCCAGGATCGCGATCCTCGACGTGATGGCCGAGGCCATCGACGCGCCCGAGGAGATGTCGATCCACGCGCCGCGGATCATCACCGTCCAGGTGCCCGTCGACAAGATCGGCGAGGTGATCGGGCCCAAGGGCAAGGTCATCAACCAGATCCAGGACGACACCGGGGCCACGCTCTCGATCGAGGACGACGGCACGGTCTACATCGGGGCCACCAACGGTGAGGCTGCCGAGGCGGCCAAGGCTGCGGTCAACGCCATCGCCAACCCGACGATGCCCGAGGTCGGCGAGCGCTACCTCGGCACGGTCGTGAAGACCACCAACTTCGGTGCCTTCGTCTCGCTCATGCCCGGCAGGGACGGTCTGCTGCACATCAGCAAGCTGCGCTCCCTCGCCGGCGGCAAGCGTGTCGACGCCGTCGAGGACGTCGTCTCCGTCGGCCAGAAGATCCAGGTCGAGATCGGTGAGATCGACGACCGCGGCAAGCTCTCGCTCGTCCCCGTGGTGGAGGAGTCCGCCGACGAGGCGACCGAGCCCGCCGACGAGGACGCCGCGTCCGAGTGACCTGAAGCTCCGTCACGACCGGCCGGCAGGGAACCTGCCGGCCGGTCCTGTTTCTCCCGCAGAAAGGCATCAGTGCAGAACAACGCTTCGAAGCAGGGCACCACCAGGACCCTCCAGACCGTCAAGGACAGCGGGGGGCAGGTGACCTCGCGGGTGCGTCGTACCGTCCTGCCCAGCGGGCTGCGCATCCTCACCGAGCAGATGGCCGGGACCCGGTCGGCGAGCATCGGCGTCTGGGTGGACGTGGGCTCGCGTCACGAGACCCCCAGCCTGCACGGCTGCTCCCACTTCCTCGAGCACCTGCTCTTCAAGGGAACCCCCGAGCGCAGCGCTCTCGACATCTCCGTCGAGCTCGACACCATCGGCGGTGAGTTCAACGCGTTCACCGCCAAGGAGTACACCGTCTTCCACGCTCGCGTGCTCGACGAGCACCTCCCGATCGCCGTCGACGTCCTGGGCGACATGGTCACCGCCTCGGTGATCGCCAAGGCCGACGTGGAGGCCGAGAGGGACGTCATCCTCGACGAGATCGCCATGCACGACGATGATCCCGACGACGTCGTCCACAACCTCTTCGCGCAGCAGGCGTGGGGTGATTCGCCGCTCGGCCGCCCGATCGCGGGCACCGAGGCGTCGATCTCCGCCATGACGCGCGCCCAGATCCACCGCTTCTACAAGCGTCACTACCGGCCCGAGCACATGGTGGTCGCGGTCGCCGGCAACGTCGACCACACCGCCGTGGTCCGGATGGTGCGCAAGGCGTTCTCCCGCCAGGGATTCCTCGACGGCGAGGCGACGCCCGCGGAGCCGAGACTCACCTCGCGCGCCCGCGCCGTGCACCCCGGGGAGTCGCGGACCACACGCCCCCTCGAGCAGGTCAACCTCGTGCTCGGGGTGAAGGGCCTGACCCGCACCGACGAGCGTCGCTTCGTGCTGGGCGTGCTCAACACCGCGCTCGGTGGCGGCACGTCCTCCCGCCTCTTCCAGGAGGTGCGCGAGCTCCGTGGACTGGCCTACTCGGTCTACTCGTTCGCGAGCCACCACGCCGACGCCGGCGTGGTCGGCGTCTCGGTCGGGTGCCTCCCGGCCAAGTACGACGCCGTGCTGGCCACGGTGCGTGCCGAGCTCGCGAAGGTCGCTGCCGAGGGCATCACCGCCGAGGAGCTCGAGCGCGGCAAGGGCCAGCTCAAGGGCGGACTGCTGCTCGGGCTGGAGGACTCCGGCTCGCGGATGTCACGCCTGGGCAAGGCCGAGCTCGTCTACGACGGGCTGCTGACCCTGGACGAGGTGGTGGCACGGATCGAGGCAGTCACCCTCGAGGACGTCCGCGCGCTGGCAGCAGAGCTCTTCGGCCAGCAGGAGATCCTCGCCGTCGTCGGGCCGGCCTGACTCAGCGGCGGCCGATGATGCCGATGACGGGCGGCGCCTTCTGCTCCACCACGCTGACGCGGAAGCCGCCTCGCATGAGGTTCTCGGAGGCGAGCTTGACGATGTTGGGGACGAGCTCGGGTCGGTTGGCCTCGTAGAACAGGTAGACCGCGCCGCCCGGGACGACGCGCTCGTGGAGCAGTGCCACCTCGTCCTCACAGGGGCGCACCCAGAAGAGGTTGACGTTGAAGGCGAAGACCTTGTTGAGGCGCTTGACGGGGACGCGCAGGGTGGCCAGGTCGATCTGACGGACGACGAGCCGGCCGGCGTCGACGTGCTTCTGGTTGCGCCGCTTGGTGCGGTCGACACCCGACTCCGAGCGGTCGATCGCGAACAGCTTGCCGGTCTCGAGCCGGGCGCAGATCGCCTCTGCCCCGGCGCCGGGACCACAACCGATCTCGAGGACCTGGTCGCTCGGCTGGACGTCCATCAGGTCCACTGCCCACTTGATGCGCGGTGGGATGGTCTGTTGCCGCATGGACGACAGCCTGCCAGACCCGAGTTCACCAGTCAGCCACCGCCACTCCCCACGGACGGCCCGGCACTAGGTTGGGAGCCATGAGCCAGAAGCTGCGAGTGGGTGTCCTGGGTGCGCGTGGAAAGGTCGGCCGTGAGGTCTGCCGGGCGGTCGAGGGCGCCCCGGACACCGAGCTGGTGGCCCAGGTGGACGCCGGCGACGACATCGAGGAGCTGGTGCGCGCCGGTGTCGAGGCCGTGGTCGACTTCACCCACCCGGACGTCGTCATGGACAACCTGCGCTTCTGCATCGAGCACGGCATCCACGCAGTCGTCGGCACCACCGGGTTCGACGACGACAGGCTCGAGCAGCTCCGAGGCTGGCTCGGAGACGAGCCGAGGGCGGGAGTGCTGATCGCGCCCAACTTCTCCATCGGCGCCATCTTGATGATGCACTTCGCTGCGCGAGCGGCCCCGTTCTTCGAGTCGGCCGAGATCGTCGAGCTGCACCACCCCGACAAGGCGGACGCACCGTCCGGCACCGCGCGTCGTACCGCGGCGCTCATCGCCGCGGCCCGGCGTGACGCAGGCATGGGGACGATGCCCGACGCCACGTCCACCGTCCTGGACGGAGCCCGCGGCGCCGACGTCGACGGGGTCCGGGTGCACGGGCTGCGCATCAGGGGCCTCGTCGCCCACCAGGAGGTGGTCCTGGGGGGAGTGGGGGAGACCCTGACCATCCGGCACGACTCCCTCGACCGGGCTTCCTTCACCCCCGGCGTGCTCACGGGACTCCGCGCGATCACCGATCACCCCGGCCTGACGGTCGGCCTGGAGAACTTCCTCGACCTCGGTTGACGGCTCGTGCCTGACCGCCTGCCCCGGGCGTAGGGTGCGCTCGACGGCCACGGAGCACGGGGGAGGGGGTTGAGAGTGCGGCGGTTCCGCAATCGTCCGCTCGAGACGTCGGGCCTGCTCGTCCTCTCGGCACTCCTGACCGCGATCGTCTGCTTCGCACCGCTCTACGACGGTGCCATGCGACAGGAGGCCACCGACCGCCAGCTCGCGCAGGCGCCGAGCTTCGTCACGGACGTCCGGTTCACCTCGACCGCGGACCCCGACTACTACGAGCCGCGGCCGGCCCTCCCGCCGGATGATCTCGAGCAGCTCGTTCCCGACAGCATCAGGCCCTACTACCGCGACCCCGTCGCGGGCCACGTGGCGGACGCGTCGGTGCCGTCCGGCCGGCACAAGTCCTCCGGCAGGGTGCTGTCCCGGCCGGGGCAGTGCGAGATCGTCACCATCGTGGAGGGCTCCTGCCCGTCCGGGCCCGGCGAGGTGCTGGTGAGCGCCGCTGACCGGGAGAACTTCGGCTTCCGGGTCGGCGAGGCCTTCGAGGTCTCGGCGCAGGACGGAGCGAAGGTCCGGCCCAACGGCCTGGTCGACCCCGTCCCGCGGGTCCTCGAGCTGGAAGTCGTCGGGACCTACGACTCCTCGCCCTTCCGTGAGCCGTCGCAGGTGTGGGCAGGACAGCGCCTCGGCGGGTTGTCCGGCACGGTCAACCCCGGTCCGCCCACCGGCCTGTTCCACGACGCCTGGCTGGCGGAGGCGAGCTCCTTCACCGCAGGGGAGCGCCTGCCCCTCGCGGGGCTGGCGTCCTACGTCGGTCTCGAGCTCGACCAGGACAGCGTGGGGGCCGGCGAGGTCGCGCTGGTGGCGAAGGTGCTCGAGCGGCTCGGTCCCGAGGTCGCGATGCGCACCGACGCCGACATCGCCGTGGAGTCGACGATCGGGACGATCGCGGAGAGCGTCGAGGTCCAGGTGGACCAGGCGCGGGTGACGGTCCCGTTGCTCATGGCGCAGCTGGCCCTGCTCTGCCTGGTGGTCTTGTGGCTGGCGTTGCGTGCAGCAGCGGAAGCACGACGTCCCGAGCTGGCGTTGGCGCGGCTGAGGGGCCGCCGGCGCACCGGCGCGCGCCGCCACGTGGTGAGCGAGCTGCTGCCCGTGCTGCTCGCGGGCGTGCTCCCCGGCGCGGTGATCGCCGTCGCCGGCTGCGCGCTCCTTCAGCGCTGGCTCCTCTCCGTGGTGTGGACGCTCCCGGAGGTTGGCCTTCGGCTCTGGGCCGCCCTGGCGCTCGCCGCGATGCTCCTGGCGGTCGCCGTCCTGCTCGTCGCCCACCGCATGAGCCTCGAGCCGGTGGCCGACCTGCTCCGCCGCGTCCCGGCCAGGCGGTCGCCGTGGCAGGTCGGGGTGGTCGCCACCGGCGCCGTGGCTGCAGCAGGAGCGGCGCTCGTCGCCATCGTCTCCGGTGACGCCCATGGACCGGTCGCCCTCGCTGTGCCGGCCCTCCTGGCCGTGGTGGTCGGGGTGGTCCTCGCCTACCTGAGCAGTCCCGCGGTGAGCCTGCTCGGGCGCTGGCTGCTCCGCCGCGGCCGCCTCGTGGAGTCGGTGGCCATGCTCGGCGCCGCCCGGAGCGGCGCGGCGGCCCGCACCGTCGCCATGGTGACAGTGGCCGCAGGACTCGCCGTCTTCTCGGTCAACGCGCTGTCCGTCGGTGAGCGCAACTGGAGCCTGGCTGCCGCTCAGCGCGCCGGTGCGTCCGTCGTCGTACCAGCCAGCGGCGGCACCGTCGCCCAGTTGCGTGCGGCGGCGAGGGAGGCCGACCCGTCGGGCGATCACGTCACGCCTGTCGTGCGGGTCACTCCACCCGGCACCAATGCGCCCGAGGTGCTGGCCGTGCTTCCCGAGTCTTTCGGCCGGGTGGCGCTCATCCCCGGTGGCTCGCCGCCCGACGACGTGTGGGCGACCCTCGAGCCGGGCGACGCGGAGCCGCTGCAGGTCACGGGGGAGCGTGCGCAGGTCAGGCTCGAGGTGGACGAGCTGCGGACCCGCGACGCCGACGGGGCATCGCCGCCCGTGGACCTGTGGGTGATGCTGCGCAACGAGACCGGGCCCACCTCGGTCTGGCTGGCACGCGACCTCCGGGCACGTACGACCACCCGCCCCAGCGTCGCGCTCCCGTGCTCGGCCGGGTGCGTCGTCACCGGCTTCGCCCTCCGGACGGTCCCGGGCTCGTCGATGCGAGCCCAGGTGACCCTGGGTGACCTGCGGGTCGACGGCGCACCGGTGGGGCTGGACCCGCGGGGTGGGTGGCACCAGTCGACGGGGACGGACCTCAGCGTGACCTCCACCAGGGTCGGTGACGACCTCGGGATCGAGGTGGAGAGCAGTGGTGCGGCCGCAGCAGAGCTGGTGTCCGCCTGGCTCCCCTCGTCCGTGCCCGTCCTCGCCACCGCGTGGGTGGCGAAGGACGCAGGCTCCTCCGGGGCGGGCATCACCGCGGTCACGGGGCTCGACGGGCTCCTGGTGCCGGCAGAGGTCACCGGGACGATCGCCCACGCCCCGGCCTCGGGCGACCGCACCGTGGTGGCTGCCCTCGAGACGCTCGAGCGAGTGGCGCCGGGCCGGCCGGAGGCGGCAATGGAGCTGTGGGTCGACTCGCCCTCGCGCCGGGTGGCGGCGGAGGAGGCTCTCGTCGCCCAGGGACTGGTCGCCGGTGAGGCCCGATCCGCGGCGGCCCTCGAGGAGGAGCTGCGCAGCACCACTGCTGCCTGGAGCCTCCAGCTGGCCCTGGTGGTGGGGATCCTCGGGGTCCTCCTGGCCGGCACGGCCCTGGTCGTGGTCGGGGTGGCGGGCTGGCGGTCGAGCAGCCGCGACCTCGCGGGGCTTCGGCTGGCGGGTCTCTCGGCGCGGGCCGTGCGTCGGGTCGCGATCCTGGCACAGCTCCCTGCGGTCCTGGTCGGTGTCCTCGCCGGGATCGTGAGCGGCCTGCTCGGGGCGAGGATCGCCCTGCCGATCGTGCCGCTGTTCGCCACGGAGCCCGAGGTCTCCCTGCTCGAGCTCGGCCCCGCCTGGTGGACGGCCGTGGCCGCTGGGGGGTGCTGCCTCGTGGCGCTCATGGGCACCGGGGCGGCGGCCGGGCTCGGTCTCGCCCGCCGGTCGGAACCCCAGCGGACGCGGGAGGCCCTGTGAACGGATCGGCGATCCGCACGCGTCGCCTCGTGCACATCTACCGCAGCGAGGGCCACGACGTGGCTGCCCTGTCGGGGGTGGACCTCGACGTCCGGTCGGGTGAGTTCATGGGCCTGCTCGGACCATCCGGAGCGGGCAAGTCGACGCTCCTCAACCTGCTGGCAGGGCTCTTCCGGCCGAGCGCGGGCAAGATCTTCATCGACGACGTCGAGCTGTCGCAGGCCCCGGAGGCCGAGCTCGACCGTCTGCTCCGCACGCGCGTGTCGCTGCTGCTCCAGGGTGCACCCCGCAACCTCATGCCCTTCCTCGACCCGACCGAGAACATCGCCTTCGCCCAGTCAGCGGCACGCAGTGACGGCGTCGACCTGCCGCCACCGGCAGACGTGCTGGACCAGGTGGGTCTCGCGGGAGCGGCGACGCGGCCACTGTCCGTCCTCTCGCCGGCTGACCGCCAGCGGCTCGCGATCGCGGTCGCGATCTCGACCGGGCCCGGCCTCATCCTCGCCGACGAGCCGACCAGCATGCTCGACCACCGGGCCAGGGACGCGATCCTGGAGACCCTGGCCGACATCAACCGGTCCACCGGGGCCACGATCGTGCTGGTCACCCATGATCCCGACGTCGCCGACTTCCTCCCGCGCACCGTGACCATCCGTGACGGCCGCATCGGCGGGGAGGGACGCTCCGGCGAGGAGTACGCCGTCGTGACCGCCGACGGCTCCCTGGTGCTGCCCGAGCACGCGCGGCTCGACCTGCCTCCCGGCACGTTGGTGAGGTTCCACCTCGTCGACGGCCAGTACGTCCTCCTCGTCGAGGACCCGAGCCGAGGTGTGGGTGACTGATGGACCGGAGAGCCTTGTGCGCCCAAGGGATGAGCGTGGCGTACGACGGGGTGGAGGCGCTGCGTGACGTCCACCTCGACCTGTCCCCGGGTTCGTTCCTGGCGGTGCGTGGGCCGTCGGGCTCCGGGAAGTCCACCTTGCTCTGGGCGCTGGCAGGCCTGGTCCCGCTGCGCAGCGGCTCGGTGTCGCTCGGTGACGTCGCCGTCACCGGCCCCGACCAGGCCTCGAGGCCGCGCATCGCACTGATGCCTCAGGGCAACGGCCTGGTCGGCACCCTGACGGCCCGGGAGAACGTCTACGTCGCGGCGGTCGCCTCCGGGCTGGCCCCGAAGGAAGCCGATCACCGCAGCGGTGAGGCGCTGCACCGCCTGGGGCTCGAGGACGTGGGGGAGCACCTCATCGAGGAGCTCTCCGGGGGCCAGCAGCAGCGTGCCGCCCTCGCGCGGGCGCTCGCCACGAACCCCGCAGTGCTCCTGGCCGACGAGCCCACGAGCGAGCTCGACTCCGCCAACCGTGAGCGGGTCATCGCGGCGCTGCGTGACGAGAGCGACCGGGGTGCGGTCGTGGTGATGACCACCAACGACCCGGTCGCCGCGGAGCAGGCTGACGTCGTGCTCCACATCCACGAGGGAGAGCTGACCGGGACGCTCCCCTGAGCCTGCCCGGCGCCCGGTGGTCAGAGGGCGCGGACGAGAGCGGCCACAGCCGCAGCGCCGATCACGACGACGAGGAACGGCGCCCGCAGCAGCAGTGCCACCACCGCGAATGCCAGCCCCGCGGTCCGGGCGTCGACCTCGAGGTCGGGACCGGTGCTCCAGACCTGGACGGCGACCAGCGCGGCCAGGAGCGCCACCGGGATCAGGTCGGCGACCCGCTCGACGACCGGGTGGGCCAGTACGCGGGCGGGGAGGGACAGCCCGGCCAGCTTGAGGGCGTAGCAGCCGACGCACGCGAGGAGGATCGCCGTCCACATCAGTGGTGACCCCCCGCCACGTCGCCGGGACCGGGAACCTCGGTGGGATCGGTCGTTCCCCGCGTCAACACCCCGGCGAGGAGGGCGACCCCGCCTGCGGCCAGCACCGGCCAGCCCGCCGCCGTCAACGGCACCAGCACGAGCGCCACCGCCGCGGCGACGAGCCCGACGACCTGGTTGGAGCGGACGTCCAACCTCGGCCAGAGCAGGGCGAGGAACGCCGCGCCCACCGCGGCGTCCAGCCCGTAGGTGCGGGGGTCGCCCAGGATCTGCCCACCGACCGCCCCGATGGCCGTGGCGAGGTTCCACAGCACGAACACCGACAACCCCGTCGAGGCGAACCCCAACCGGGCCTCCGCGCGCGTCCCGCGGTTGACGCTCATCGCGGTGGACTCGTCGATCAGGACGTGCGCCGCGGCGGCGCGGCGCCATCCCCTCCAGCCCAGCAGCGGGGCCATGCGAAGGCCGTAGAGGGTGTTGCGCGTGCCGAGCAGGAGGGCCGTAGCCGCACCCGAGACCGGGGCGCCGCCCGCCGCCACGACGCCGACGAACGCGAACTGGGACGCCCCGGTGAACATCAGGAGCGACAGGACGCAGGTCTGCAGGACGCTCAGGCCGCTGGCCACCCCGATCGCCCCGAAGCTGACGCCGTAGAGGCCGGTGGCCAGTCCGACGGCGAGGCCGTCGCGGACGATGCCGGAGCGCTCGTCAGTCACGACCTGCTCGGTCGCCGATCGCGGTGTGCAGGCGGACCTGCTTGACCGTCGTCGTGCCCTCCCCGTCGAGGTCGAGCTCGCGGTGGGCCGAGTCGGGAGCCCAGCCCGCGTCGGTGAGGAACGTGCGCGTCGCATCGTCGGTGGAGACCACCCACGTCACCGCGCGGGTGAACCGGTCGGCCACGAGCGTGTCCACGGCGGCCTGGAGAAGACGGGAGCCGTGCCCCTTGCCCCGCTCGTCGGGAGCCAGCACCAGCTCGCCCAGCTCACCGTCGGCCACCGGGTCGCAGTCGGGGTCGCTCGCGGGAGAGGTCACCGCGAACCCCACGACGCGGTTGCGCTCGAGGGCGACGAGCACGCGGTTGCGTGCGTCAGCCGGGCGCGTCATCGCCGCTCGCCAGGCTTCGGCCACCGCCGCAGCGTCGGCGGGCAGGGCGCCGGCCGGCAAGAGGTCGCCGTACATCTCGGGCCACGCGCGCATCTGGACCTCGGCGACGGCGGGGGCGTCATCGGCCCATGCCACGCGGACCGAGACGTCGGCGGTGGGTCCGCTCACCGGTAGGTGTCCGGGAGCTTCTGGCCGACCTTGACCTGGGCCTTGGGCAGCCGCATGAACCGCATCTGCATGGAGCGCATCAGGGCGTAGAGCGTCGAGCCCTTGGTCGACTCGCCCGGGAAGCGCCGCGCGAGCTCGCGTCGCAGGCGGAACCGCATGAAGAAGAAGTCGACCAGGATCAGCATCAGCGTCGTGAAGAGCAGCGTGTTGCTCAGGCGCGCGGCGGTGTCGTTGCCCGAGTAGCCCATGATCATGGACACGACCAGGAGCGGCACGAGCAGCTCGATGAACGTGAAGCGGACGTCGACGAAGTCGCGGATGAAGCGCCGGACCGGTCCCTTGTCACGGGCGAGCAGGTAGCGCTCCTCGCCGGCCTTCATGCCCTCCCGGGCCCGGCGCGTGGAGTCGCCCCGCGCGCTGCGCTGGGCGAGCATCTGCTCCTTGCGCGAGCGGGGGGCCTTGGCGCGCGCACGCGCAGCCGCCTCGGCCTCCTTGCGTGACGGGGTGGGCCGTCCCTTCGCGCCCGGTCGGTCGGGCGTGGACGTGGTCGCCGGGGCTGCGCTGGTGGGCGCCTCGGACTTCGTACGACGGAACAACTCAGGCTGCCTTCGGGGGGATCGGATGCTCCGGCCAGCCTATCGCCGTACCAGCGGACGCCCGCGATCGGCGCCGGACAACGCTGCTGGGTGCTACCTCTTGCTTGGCATTGGATCTAGGGTGAAGACGACAACCGAGCATGACGAGAGAGGGTCCGCACCCCGATGAGTCTCATGAAGCGCATCAGCCTGATCTTCCGGTCCAAGGCCAGCAATGCCCTCGACCGGGCGGAGGACCCCCGCCAGACGCTGGACTACAGCTACCAGCGCCAGCTCGACCTGCTCTCCAAGGTCCGTCGCGGCGTGGCCGACGTCGCCACCAGTCGTAAGCGCGTCGAGCTCCAGATCAAGCAGCTCGAGCAGCAGTCCGCCAAGCTCCAGGGCCAGGCCGAGAAGGCCATCGGCGTCGGTCGCGAGGACCTCGCCCGCGAGGCCCTCACCCGCAAGTCCGGCCTGACGACCCAGATCACCGACCTCCAGGCCCAGCGCGACAACCTCCAGGGCGAGGAGGAGAAGCTCGTGCTCGCCCAGCAGCGGTTGCAGACCAAGGTCGAGGCCTTCCGCACGCGCAAGGAGACCATCAAGGCCAACTACACCGCTGCCGAGGCGCAGACCCGCATCGGGGAGGCCATGTCCGGCATCGGCGAGGAGATGGGCGACGTCGGGCTTGCCATCCAGCGCGCCGAGGACAAGACCGCCCAACTGCAGGCGCGTGCCGGTGCCATCGACGAGCTGATCGCCTCCGGCGCCCTCGACGACGCCTCGCAGCTCAACTCCGGCGACGACATCGCCCGTGAGCTCGACGCCCTCAGCTCCGGCAGCGACGTGGAGGCTGAGCTCGCCCGGCTCAAGGCCGGCAGCCAGCCGCAGGCCATCGAGTCCGGTGGCGACATCCTCGCCGACGAACAGGCCGAGCCCGAGTCCGCCCGACGCGACACCGAGGGCGGTCAGCCGTGATCGTGCGCATCCTGGGCGAGGGCCAGTACGACCTCGAGGACCACGCCCTCGACGCCCTCAACGGTCTCGACACCCAGATCGAGTCCGCCATCGAGTCCGGTGACGAGGCGATGTTCCGCACCGCGCTCGAGGGCCTGCTGGCGGCCGTGCGTGCCTCGGGCACCCACCACGATCCCGAGAGCCTGGACGAGTCCGACCTCATCCTGCCTCCGGGCGACGCCACCCTCGAAGAGGTCCGCGAGCTGCTCGGGGACGACGGCCTGATTCCCGGCTGAGCGCTCCGTGGCCCACTCCCGCTTCATCAAGGACGCCGGTCTCACCGCCCGGATGACCCTGACGATGTTCCTCCTCGGGGGGCTCTTCGTCGCGCTGGTGGTCGGCGTCATCTATGCCGTGGGGTGGGGCTACGCGCCGATCGTCGCCGTCATCGCGATCGGCATCGCCTTCTGGCAGTGGTGGAGCTCCGACAAGGTCGCCATGAGGGCGATGCGGGCCCGCGAGGTGACCCCCGAGGAGGCTCCGGAGCTGCACGGCATGATCGACCGCCTCTGCGCCCTGGCCGACATGCCCAAGCCACGGGTGGGCGTCTCCGACATGGCGATGGCCAACGCCTTCGCGACGGGCCGGTCCCCGGAGCGTGCGGTGGTGTGCGTGACCACCGGGATCCTCCAGACGCTCGACGCCGAGGAGCTCGAGGCGGTGCTGGCCCACGAGCTGAGCCATGTCGCCCACCGTGACGTCCTGGTGATGACGATGGCGGCCTCCGCCGGCATCGCTGCTGGGCTGCTGATGCGTGGCGCCCAGTTCGGGATGATGGGGCGCTCCCGCAACAACAACGCCCTGCCAGCCGTCCTCGTCGCGGTGCTCGTCAGCCTGGTGGTCTACGCCGTCAGCTTCCTGCTGCTGCGCCTGCTCTCGCGCTACCGCGAGCTGTGTGCCGACCGAGCGGGCGCCTACCTCACCATGAAGCCCGGTGCCCTCGCCTCTGCGTTGCAGAAGATCAGTGGTAGCGGGGCGGCGGCCATCCCCACCAAGGACCTGCGCTCCGTCGATGCGGCGAGTGCGCTGTGCATCGTCCCGGCGATCAAGGGCGCCTCCCTGGCCTCGCTGATGGCGACCCACCCACCACTGGAGAAGCGCCTCGAGCAGCTGGCGCGCATCCAGGCCGAGCTCGGCCGCCCGACGGCCTGAGAGCGCGGTCATGGGCCTGTGGGACGCGATGCGCGGGCGGTCACGCCCCACGCGCAACAACCTCGACTCCCTCTTTCTCGTCCCCAGCGCGGCGATCACGCTGCAGACTGCCGCGGGTCTGGAACCCACGGGGCTCGGGGCCGTCTGCTACCGCGCCGCCGCGGGCGCGGCCTTCGCGCAGACGCAGGACGACGTCGTGACGCTGATCCGCGACGACCCCGATGCGCCTGAGGTGTCCTTGTCGACCGACCCCTTCGGCTTCACCTGGCTGGTGGTCGACGACGACCCGCACGACCTCACCGGCCTGTGCACCGACCTGCACGCCGTCAACACCAGCCTGGAGGCTCAGGGCTTCCAGGCCGGGCTGCTGTGCTCCGTGGTCCCCTTCGCCTCGTCCACGGGCCAGAAGGTCGGGCTCGTCTACCTCTACAAGCAGGGCACGTTCTACCCCTTCGCGCCCACCGGTCCGCAGGCACGCGACAACCTCCTCGAGCTCTCGGTGCGCGACCACCTCGCGGCCGAGCTGCCGATGGAGCAGGACCTCTCACGCTGGCTGGCGCTCTGGGGTGCCCCGGGTCTCTGACCTGTGCCGCGGGCTGCCCAGGGTGGCGGCACACGACATCGGCCAGGCTGGTCGCCAGGATGTCGTACGCCGCCAGCGTGGATCAGGGAAGCCGGGCCCGCTTCATCTGGGGCGAGGCGTAGACGTTGGTGACGACCGTGCCGTCCAGCCACGTGGAGAGGCGCGCGACCTCCCGCTCGAGGGCGGCCAGGCCTTCGGCCCCCACGTCCTCCAGCAGCGAGAGCCGCACCCTGCCTGCGGCGTCCTGGACCCAGCAGCCCACGATGCGGCCGTTCCACCAGGCCGTGGTCCCGGCGTTGCCGTTGGTGTCGAAGAGGTACGGCGCGTGGGCGGCGTCGAGGTAGTGGGCCCGCGACTTCCACCCCATCGTCGTCGGGTCGAGCGTCGGCAGCAGCGCCGCCCATGGCTCGACGGGGTCGGTCCCCTCGAGGTCGTCGGGCAGGACCCACCCCGTCGACCCGTCGTCGAGCGCGACCTCCACGGCATCCACGTCGGCAAGGGCCCGTGTGACAGCGGTCTTCGTCGACCCCAGCCACCACTGGATGTCTGCGGCTGTCCCGGGGCCGAAGGTGGCGAGCCAGCGTCGTACGAGCTCGGCGTAGCCGGCAGCCTCGTCGAGGGGCTCGGGAACATCGCCCAACCAGTGGGCGGTCAACGCCCACGTCGGCTTGTTGAAGCGCCAGTGGCCTGCGTTGTGGGCGCGTACGACGTCCCCGCGCACGCCGAGCTGGGTGAGCACCCACGGCGCGACGTTGACCGGACGGCCCCACTTCGTGCCGGTCCCGATCTCGACGGTGCCGGTGAGCTCCGGGACGTCCTGGCGCAGCTGCGTCGTCGTCGCGGGGCCCTCCTCCAGGCGAAGCAGCACCGCCTCGCAGGCGCGGTCGAGCCAGGCGTCACCGTCGTCGGTGATCCCGGCTGCGACGACGTCCTTGGCCACCCTGCGCGACAGCGCCCTCGCGACCCTGGCCGACGCGCTGCCCCATGCCGCGGGCAGCAGGTCGCGCGGGAAGACGAACAGGGTGCGCCGCATCGCCAGCTGCTTGACGACCGAGCGGTAGTCGTAGAGGGCGGCGTCCACGTCGGACGGCGTGACACCCTCCGCGCGCGCGGCCACGGCCAGGTGGACGGTGGCGGCTTCAGTGGCGTGCAGGACGGTCATGGCACGGGTGACTCCCACGACGTCGCACCGCCGCGCGCTGGGCGCGAGCGCGTGTCGTACGGCGATCCGGCGGCGACGCTCCTCGTCGTCGATCCGGGGGAGTGCCACGTGGGGCTCAGTCGCGGTGGGACTTGCCCGGCAGGTCGAGCATCCGCTGCAGGGCGACCAGCGCCTCGCGCTCGGTGTCGGGGTCGACGCTGATCTGGTTGACGACGTTGCCGGCGACGAGGTTCTCCATCGCCCACACGAGGTGGGGCAGGTCGATGCGGTTCATCGTCGAGCAGTAGCAGACGTTGCGGTCGAGGAAGACGATGTTCTTGTCGGGGTGGGCGTCGGCCAGGCGCTTGACGAGGTTGAGCTCGGTGCCGATGGCCCAGGTGGTGCCTGGCTCGGCCGCCTCGATCGTCTTGATGATGAACTCCGTCGAACCGACCAGGTCGGCCTTGAGCACCACCTCGTGGGTGCACTCCGGGTGGACTAGGATATGGATGCCGGGGTGCTGGGCGCGGAGATCGTCGACGACGCTGGCAGAGAACCGCCCGTGCACGGAGCAGTGTCCCTTCCACAGGATCATCCGGGCGGCTCGCAGCTCGTCGACGGTGAGGCCGCCGTTGGCCTTGTGGGGGTCCCAGACGACGCAGTCCTCGAGCGACATGCCCATCTTGAGCACCGCGGTGTTGCGGCCGAGGTGCTGGTCGGGGAAGAACAGCACCTTGGCGCCGTCCTCGAGGTGCGCCTTCTGCTCGAAGGCCCACTCCAGCGCGACGTCGGCGTTGGAGGAGGTGCAGACGACGCCGCCGTTGCGGCCGCAGAAGGCCTTGATGTCGGCGGTGGAGTTCATGTAGGTGACCGGCACGACGCTGTCCTGGACGCCGGCGTCGGCCAGCGCGTCCCAGGCGTCCTCGACCTGCGCGAGGCGGGCCATGTCGGCCATCGAGCACCCCGCGGCGAGGTCGGGCAGGATGACGCGCTGCGTGTCGGCGGTGAGGATGTCGGCGGACTCCGCCATGAAGTGGACGCCGCAGAACACGATGAACTCGGCATCGGGCCGGGCCGCGGCGTCGCGGGCCAGCTTGAAGGAGTCGCCGGTGACGTCGGCGAACTGGATGACCTCGTCGCGCTGGTAGTGGTGGCCCAGCACGAACACACGCTCGCCCAGGGCCTCCTTGGCCGCGAGGGCTCGGGCGACCAGGTCAGGGTCGGAGGCGGGCGGCAGGTCGCCGGGGCACTCGACGCCTCGCTCGGCGTCGAGGTCGCGGCCCTTGCCGAGCGGGAGCAGGGGCAGGTCCACCGTGGTCATGCCCCCATCCTAGGGAGGGTCACAGCAGGCTGCCGTGGTGGATGTACGGCGTGGGCGGCTTCATGCCGCGGAGCGCGAGGTAGCCCGACTGGTGCACCTCCAGGCCCGCGGCGAGCCCCACGTCGATGGCCCACTCGTTCGCCGCGGTGACGTGGCTGACCTGGACCAGCTCGCCCGGCGGCGTCGACGCGAGTGCTTCCCACATCAGGAGGGCGGCGGTGCGGCGACTCGTCGCCGCGAGGAGGACCGGTGAGCCGGAGTCGTCGACGTAGGCGTAGCCGGTGCCGGAGGGGTGGTCCACCACGGCCAGCCGGAAGAGCGACAGCAGCGGCTCGTGGTCGGGTCCGTGGGCGGCGCCGCGCGTCTGACGGTCGACGGAGTCCATCAGGTCCCGGTCGCCCGGGGACCCCTCGCGGACGCGGTCGAGGTCCGGCAGGACGGCGCGGTCCACGACGCCGCGCAGGAGCATCTGCGGGTGGAGCGTGAAGCCTGAACGCCGGTAGCGACGTACGGCGCGCGGATCGGCGGACGAGGCGAGCATCCCTCGCAGGCAGCCGCGCCCGTGGTGCATCGCCGCCTGGAGGAGCTGGGTGCCGACACCCAGGCCCTGTCGGCCGGGGAGCACGGCGTACGAGGAGAGGATCCACATCAGCTCCCGGACGCGCGAGACGGCGCATCCGACGACCTCTCCGTCCACCTCGGCCACCCAGCAGCCGCCCGGGTCGGTGCGCAGGGCGTGCCGGGTGCGCTCGATCCACGAGGCCTCCCGGGCGAGCGTGCGCGGCACGGGGTCGGGCCATGCGCGCTGGTAGGTCTGCAGGTCGACCTCGTGGAAGGCCCGTGACGTGATCTCGCCCATCGCCGGAAGGTCGGCCTCGGTCGCCGGCCTGACCAGCACGTCATGCGTCGTGTCACCCATAGCGCGCCGAGCGTATGACGTCCCGGCGGCGCACACCGGGCGGCAGGGCAGGATGTGGACATGCGCGTGCTCATAGCCCCCGACAAGTTCGCCGGCACCCTGACGGCCGTGGAGGCTGCCGAGGCCATCGCCGCGGGCTGGGCACGCCAGGCGCCCGGCGACGAGCTCGACCTCGCCCCGATGGCCGACGGTGGTCCCGGCTTCGTGGACGTGCTCCACGCCGCGCAGGGCGGGGAGCTCCTCGGTGTCACGGTGGAGGCTCCCCACGGCGAGAAGGTCCCTGCCACGGTGCTCGTGGTGGGCGACGTCGCCTACGTCGAGGCAGCCCAGGCCTGCGGGATCCACCTGATGGACGGCGGCGCCGAGTTCGGCAGCACCGTGGGCGTCGGCGAGCTCCTCATCGCCGCGCTCGAGAGCGGCGCCCGTCGTATCGTGGTCGGCCTGGGCGGCTCGGGCACCAACGACGGCGGAGCAGGCGTGCTGGCCGCCCTCGGCGCGACGTCCGACGGGATCCTCGACAGCGGCGCCATCGCGCTCGACACCGTCTCGCGCGTCGACGTCGCTCCGGCGCGTGCCCGGCTCGCAGGCGTCACCCTGGTCGCAGCCACCGACGTCGACATCCCCCTCACCGGCATGTTCGGCGCCACCAAGACGTTCGGTCCCCAGAAGGGGATCGACGAGGATCGCATCGCCGAGGTCGACGGCTGGCTCGAGGGCTTCGCGACGGCGAGCGATCGTCGTACCTCCCTGGAGAAGGGAGCCGGCGCCGCGGGCGGCATCGGGTTCGCGCTGCTGCTCCTGGGGGCCAGCCGCGAGCCCGGCATCGAGCTGGTCTCCGAGGCCGTCGGCCTGCTCGCTCGTGCGCGAGCGGCTGACCTGGTCATCACCGGCGAGGGGGCGTTCGACTTCAGCAGCAGGTCGGGCAAGGTGCCGTACGGCGTCGCCGAGGTCTGCTCCCAGGCACTGCGGCCGTGCGTCGCGCTCGCCGGTCAGGTCCTCGTCGGCTCCCGCGAGATGCGCGCCCTGGGCATCGAGTCGGCCTACTCGCTGGTCGACGCGGTGGGGGAGGAGCGGGCGTTCGCCGACCCGGCCGGCGCGCTGGCCGACCTCGCCGAGCGGGTCGCCCGCACCTGGTCACGCTGACCGGCTGGCGGATGAGGTGGGCCGCCACGGAATATCCACGCGTGTGCGACCATTGAAGGCAGCAGCACGTACCGACTTCTGGAGGATCACGATGACCGAGCAGGTCGAGACCAGCACCGAGCGCCGCACCGACCAGATCAACCTGTCCGCCGTCGCGGCCGAGAAGGTGAAGAGCCTGCTGGCGCAGGAGGGTCGTGACGACCTGGCGCTGCGCATCTCCGTGCAGCCGGGTGGCTGCTCCGGGCTGCGCTACCAGCTCTTCTTCGACGAGCGCACCCTCGACGGTGACGTCACGACCGACTTCGACGGCGTGACCGTCGTGGTCGACCGCATGAGCGTCCCCTACCTCAACGGCGCCCAGATCGACTTCGTCGACTCCATCGAGAAGCAGGGCTTCACGATCGACAACCCCAACGCCACCGGCTCCTGCGCCTGCGGCGACTCCTTCCACTGAGCTCGGGGCGGTCCGCCGCCCGAGCACGCAGGACCTGGACACGAACGAAGGGCCCCCGCCTGAGGCGGGGGCCCTTCGTCATGTCACGCGCGACACCTTCGACAGGGAGGGAGGGAGGGAGATCAGTCGAGATGCAGGTGAAGCGCATTCGCCAAGCGGGCGGCGGCATCGGAGATCGCAATTTCCCGTTTGCCCACCTCGCTCGGGTAGTCCTCGAACCGCAGGCTCGGCGCTGCTGCCACCCTTGCCCGCGCGGGGCTCGGCAGTCGCAGGTTGTGACCCACGACGTGGCAGTCGGCAGCCAGCTCCACAGACGGCGCGAGCTCCGCGTGCGTCAGGTGGGAAGCAGGTGTCTGTCGGCTCATGTCGACGACGCTATTGGCTACTGATTGGTATCCCAAACGGTACTCACGGGTAGTGTTTCGTGTCGTGTCTCTACTCATCGCGGGCTCCATCGCCACCGACCACCTGATGTCATTTCCGGGCAAGTTCGCCGACAGCCTGGTGGTCGACCAGCTCGACAAGCTCTCGGTGTCGTTCCTCGTGGAGGACCTCGAGGTACGACGCGGTGGTTGCGCCGCCAACATCTGCTTCGGGCTGGGCAACCTCGGCCTCGCCCCGGTGCTGGTGGGGGCGGTCGGCGAGGACTTCGCGGAGTACCGCGCCTGGCTCGAGCGCCATCAGGTCGACTGCCAGTCCGTGCACGTCTCGGAGACCCGTCACACGGCCCGCTTCGTGTGCACCAGCGACTCCTCGATGGCCCAGATCGCCAGCTTCTACGCCGGTGCCATGAGCGAGTCCCGCGAGATCGAGCTCAAGCCGATCGCCGACCGCGTGGGAGCGCCCGACTACGTCCTGATCGGCCCCGACGACCCGCAGGGCATGCTCCGCCACACCGACGAGTGCCGCCAGCGTGGCTACCGCTTCGTCGCGGACCCGTCCCAGCAGCTCGCCTTCGGCGACGGCGACCTCATCCGCCCCCTCATCGACGGTGCGGAGATCCTGTTCTCCAACGAGTACGAGGCCAGCCTCATCACCCAGAAGACCGGGTGGTCGCGCGAGGAGGTCTTGAGCCGGGTCGGCACCTGGGTCGTCACCCTCGGCGCCGAGGGCGTCCGCATCGACCGCGAGGGCGAGGAGTCGATCACCGTCGCCGCCGTGCCCGAGATCGAGAAGGTCGAGCCCACCGGGGTGGGCGACGCCTTCCGTGCCGGGTTCCTCGCAGCCCTCACGTGGGGGCTCGGCCACGAGCGGGCCGCGCAGCTGGGCTGCCTGCTGGCTGTCTACGTCGTGGAGCAGATCGGCACCCAGGAGTACACCCTCTCCCGCAAGGCGTTCCTCGAGCGCTGCGAGGCCACCTACGGGCCCGAGGCCGTCGCCGACTTCGAGCCGCACCTCAAGACGCTCCACCCCTGAGGCACACCCCCTCAGGCCAGGCGTCGTACGACGTAGCGGGGCGCGCCGTCGGCCGCGGTGTCGGCACCGACGTACTCCTGGCCGCGCATCCGGCACCACGCGGGAACGTCGACACGCGCCGCGGGATCGTGGGCGACCACGGCGATGAGCCCGCCGACCTCCACCTCGACGAGGTGCCGGGCGAGCTCGATGACCGGCATCGGGCAGGGCTGGTCCCTGCAGTCGAGCTCGAGCTGCGGCTCGCTCACAGACCGACCCGTGCCCGGATGTCGCCCACCACGTGGGGGAGGACGTCACAGAAGGCGTCGACCTCCGCACTGGTGACGTCGCGCTGCAAGGAGAGGCGCACGTTGCCGTGGGTGAGGACCCCCATCGCCTCCAGCACGTGGCTGGGCGTGAGGGTGGACGCCGTGCACGCCGATCCGCTGGCGATGCCGAAGCCCCGGCGGTCGAGCTCGCTGACGAGTGCCTCGCCGTCGACGTAGAGGCAGGAGAACGTCACCAGGTGGGGAAGCCGCTGCTCGGGATCGCCCACCACCTCCACGTCGGGGACCTCGGCGGCCACCCGGCGTCGTACGACGTCCACGAGTCGTCGGTGCCGCGCGTTGACCTCGTCCCGCTCGGCCACCACGGCCTGGAGCGACGCGGCCGCGGCCAGGATGGCGGGGACGTTCTCGAAGCCGACAGTCCGCTCGTCGATCCGGTCGTCGACGGGGAAGGGGTTGCGCCAGCGCGCGCGCTTGCGAACCAGCAGGACGCCCACCCCGGCGGGGCCGCCCCACTTGTGGGCCGACCCGGCCGCCACCGCCCAGCCACCGGGCAGCGGCAGCCGCCCCATGGAGGCGCACGCGTCGGTGAAGAGCGGGATGTCGTTGGGCAGCCGGAACTCGCCGACCGGCTGGACGGTGCCGACCTCGTGGTTGGCGGTCTGGAGCGCGACCACGCCCACCTCCGGCGCGACCGCCTCGTTGACGAGGTCGCCGTCGTAGACCCGGCCATCTCCCATCACGCCGACCGGCGCTGACCGGGCACCCCAGTCGATCGCGTGCCTGACCGCGGAGTGCTCCACCGCGGAGTGCACCACCACGTCACCGCGACGCGACCCGCGCACCAGGCCCAGGAGGCCCTGGTGGACCGCGTGGGTGCCGCTGGGGGTGAAGGTGACCTCGTCGGGACGGACGTCCAGTGCTTCCGCCACCGCCGCGCGGGCGTTCTCCAGGAGCAGGCGGGCCGTGCGGCCGGGTCCGTGGAGCCGGCGCGGGTCGGCGTACCCCTGCTCCAGCGCAGCCGCGAACGCCTCTCGGGCGGCCGGGTGCAGAGGCCCCGACGACGCGGAATCGAAGTCGGTCGTCACGAGGGGCAACCTATGCCACGCCCGACACTCGACCCTGCCCATGCTGTCGTCCTGCTTTGGGGATAGTGTTGGTGAGTCGAGATGGACCGAGAGAGAGGCTCGTTCGTGGGTCTGCAACTCCCCAAGCGCACCGCCGCGCGCACCAAGCGGGTGGCGATGGGCGCGATGCTGGGTGCGCTCCTGATGTCGCTGTCCGCCTGTGGTGGTGACGCGTGGACCAGGGACCAGTGGGCCAACCTGGCCATGCCGGATCCCGCCAGCGCCCAGGCTCCCTACACCTTCGACCTGTGGCGCTGGGCGTGGGTGGCCGCGATGGTCACCGGTGTCATCGTCTGGGGCCTCATCTTCTACGCGATGTGGCGCTTCCGTCGCCGCAACGACGACGAGATCCCGGTGCAGACGCGCTACAACCTCCCGCTCGAGGTCTTCTACACGATCGCCCCGGTCCTCATGGTCGTCGTCTTCTTCTTCCACACCGTCAAGGTGCAGGACGAGATGACCAACATCTCGCCCGACCCCGACGTCACCATCGAGGTCATGGGCCAGCAGTGGACGTGGACCTTCAACCACGGCATCGGCGAGCAGAACACCGCCGAGGCCGACCCCGAGAACGGCGAGTACGCCTACGGCGAGTACGCCTACACCTCCGGAGACGCCGGCACCATCCCGACCCTCGTGCTCCCGGTGGACCAGGTCGTCCAGTTCAACCTCCACTCCCCGGACGTCATCCACTCCTTCGGGGTGCCGGCGTTCCTGACCAAGCTCGATGTGATCCCCGGACGCGTCAACCAGCTCCAGGTCACGCCCACCGTCGAGGGCACCTTCGCCGGCAAGTGCTACGAGCTGTGCGGTGAGTCCCACGCCCGGATGCTCTTCACCGTCGAGGTGGTCAGCCAGGAGGAGTACGCCGCCTACGTCGAGGAGCTCCGGGCCAGCGGTGACGTCTCCGACGAGCCCGTGCTCGGTGGCGACTACGTCAACGACCAGGTCGGCCTCGACGAGCACGCACAGGAAGGAAGCCACGAGTGACCGCCGCAACTGCCTCCGTGACCACGGAGGACCGCAAGCCGCCGCTCGGCCAGCAGGTGGTGAGGGTGCTCACCACCACCGACCACAAGCTGATCGGCAAGCTCTACCTCGGCACCTCGTTCGCGTGGTTCATGGTCGGCGGCCTGATGGCCATGCTGATCCGTTCCGAGCTCGCCTTCCCCGGCACCCAGGTCGTCAACGACCAGCTCTACAACCAGCTGTTCACGATGCACGGCACGATCATGCTGCTGCTCTTCGCGACGCCACTGTTCTTCGGCTTCGCCAACGTGATCATGCCGCTGCAGATCGGCGCCCCCGACGTCGCCTTCCCGCGCCTGAACATGCTGAGCTACTGGTTCTTCCTGTTCGGCGGCCTGATCGCGGCCTCGGGGTTCCTCACCCCGCAGGGCGCGGCCGACTTCGGGTGGTTCGCCTACACGCCGCTCTCCGACGCCGTGCGCAGCCCGGGCGTCGGTGGTGACCTGTGGATCATGGGCCTGTGGCTCGCCGGTCTCGGCACGATCCTGGGTGCGGTCAACTTCATCACCACGATCATCTGCATGCGTGCACCGGGAATGACGATGTTCCGGATGCCGATCTTCGTCTGGAACACCCTGATCACCTCGATGCTCGTGATCATGGTCTTCCCGATCCTCGCGGGCGCTCTGCTCTCGCTGGAGGCCGACCGCCTCCTCGGTGCCCACGTCTTCGACCCGTCCCACGGCGGCCCGATCCTGTGGCAGCACCTCTTCTGGTTCTTCGGCCACCCCGAGGTCTACATCATCGCGCTGCCGTTCTTCGGCATCGTCTCGGAGATCCTGCCGGTCTTCTCCCGCAAGCCGATCTTCGGCTACGTCGGCCTCGTCGGAGCCACGCTCGGCATCGCGATGCTCTCGGTGGCGGTGTGGGCCCACCACATGTTCGTCACCGGAGCGGTCGACCTTCCGTTCTTCTCCGGCATGACCTTCCTCATCGCGGTGCCCACCGGGGTGAAGTTCTTCAACTGGATCGGCACGATGTGGGGTGGGTCCCTGTCCTTCGACACCCCCATGCTGTGGTCGCTCGGGTTCCTCACGACCTTCCTCTTCGGCGGCCTGACGGGTGTCATCCTGGCCAGCCCCCCGCTCGACTTCCACGTGTCCGACTCCTATTTCGTGGTGGCGCACTTCCACTACGTCGTCTTCGGCACCGTGGTGTTCGCTATGTTCGCCGGCTTCTACTTCTGGTGGCCGAAGATGACCGGGCGGATGCTCGACGAGCGCCTCGGCAAGGTCCACTTCTGGCTGCTCTTCGTGGGCTTCCACCTCACGTTCTTGGTCCAGCACTGGCTCGGTGTCGAGGGCATGCCGCGTCGCTACGCCGACTACCTGCCCGACGACGGGTTCACCACGCTCAACCAGATCTCGACGATCGGCGCGTTCCTGCTGGGTGCCTCCACGCTGCCGTTCCTCTACAACGTGTTCGTCAGCTCCAAGGGACCCAAGGTCCTGGTCGACGACCCGTGGGGCTGGGGACGCTCGCTGGAGTGGGCGACCAGCTGCCCGCCGCCGCGCCACAACTTCGCGTCGCTGCCGCGCATCCGCTCGGAGTCGCCTGCCTTCGACCTGCACCACCCGGAGGTCGCACTCCTCGAGCTCGGCGAGAACCCGGCCGAGCGGCACGACGAGCCGGCGGACGCTCCGGACACCCAGGGCCGCGAGGAGATGCTCCGCGACCGCATCGAGGACGGCCCCGACGCCTCCGAGACCACTGAGGGAGACAAGTCATGAAGGCAGAGACCCTGATCTTCGGTATCACCACCGTCTTCTTCGCGCTGGTCGCTCCTGCCTACTGGTTCATCACCTATGACCCGACCGGCACCTCGGCGCTGACGATGACGACGTTGCTCGTGGGCATGGTGACCCTCTACCTCGGGTTCCACGCTCGCAAGATGGACCCCCGTCCCGAGGACCTGCAGGAGGGCGAGATCGCCGACGGTGCCGGCGAGCTGGGCTTCTTCCCGCCCTACTCGTGGTGGCCACTGTGGTGCGCCCTGACGCTGGCGGTCATGGTCTACGGCGTCGCGTTCCTGGCATGGTGGCTCGTGATCATCGGAGGAGCGCTCGGCTCCCTTGCGCTGTGCGGCCTCATCTTCGAGTACTACCGCGGAGAGCACGCTCACTGAGCACCGTCCCGCTCCACGACTGTCGACGACCCGCCCGAGCTCCTCGGGCGGGTCGCGGCGTCCTCGGGGCCCTTCTCGAATCGGAGGTTGTCGGCGGGCGTGGTTAGGGTTGCCAGGAACGTGAACGCAACCTCATGGGGGATCTCGATGTCTGTGCGCCTGCCGCGCCGAGCGGTGCTGCGACGACGTGCCGCTGCCGTGCTCACGCTGCTCACCTGCTTGGCCCTGGTCGCCTGCGAAGCCGAGGCAGGTGACTCCGCCAGATCGGCCACCGAGCGGGGATCGGCCGACGAGGCGACGCCGCCAACGCCGGTGAAGCTCATGACCAACCTCCCCCAGGGCGCGTCGGTGCCGGTCGACCACAGGCTCCGGGTCGACGTGCAAGGGGCAGAGCTCGGTCGGGTCAAGGTCACCTCGTCCGCGGGTGAGCTCGCCGGCGCCGTCGGCGACGGCGCCTGGCGCGCCACGGGGCGGCTGGAGCCCAGCACTGACTACACCGTCCGTGTGACGGCCGAGCGTGCCGACGGTTCCAAGGTCCGACGCCGCGCTCGCTTCCACACTGCTGACCTCACGCTGGACCAGCAGGTCTACGCCTCGGTGGCTCCCCTGGACGGGGAGACCGTGGGGGTGGGCATGCCTGTGGTCGTCACCTTCGACCTCCCGGTGAGCGACCGCGCCGCCTTCGAGCGGCAGATGATCGTCACCAGCAGCCCTCGACAGGCCGGTTCCTGGCACTGGCTGAGCGACCTCGAGGCTCACTGGCGGCCACGGAGCTACTGGCAGCCCGGGACCGACGTCCACGTCGAGCTCGACATCAACTCCGTCGCTGCCGGTGAGGGTCTCTACGGCCAGGAGAGCCGCAGCATCGACTTCCGCGTCGGCGACTCGGTGGTGAGCAAGGTCGACGTCGACGCACACGTCATGCGCACGTTCATCAACGGCAAGCTCGCCCGGACGATCCCGGTCAGCGCGGGCAAGCCTGGCTGGGAGACCCGCTCAGGCACCAAGGTGATCATCGAGAAGTTCCGCCGCAAGCGCATGGACGCCAGCACGATCGGGGTCTCCGAGGACGACCCCGAGTACTACGACCTCGCCAACGTCCAGTACGCCCTGCGAGTGACCTACTCGGGAGAGTTCCTGCACGCCGCGCCATGGTCGGCAGGTTCTCAGGGGTCGGCCAACGTGTCCCACGGCTGCGTGGGGATGAGCGTGGCCGATGCCGCCTGGCTCTACGACCTCACTCATCGCGGAGACGTGGTCGAGGTGACAGGGTCTGATCGTCAGATGTCCCTCACCAACGGCTACGGCGACTGGAACGCCTCGTTCGCCGACTACCGCGCGGGCTCCGCCCTGCACTGACCGTCCCCGGCCCGCGATCCTGGGGGCACACGACAGCCCCTCACCCTCAGACTGGCGGCACCCGTCACCCAGGAATCCCAGAGTGGCGGCACACGACCGTGTGGTCGCGAGATTTCATGTCGAGTGCCGCCAGGGTGCGGCGTCACAAATCGGGTGCCGCCAGTCCCGGCCGGGACGTGCGACAGCGGCGCGTTCGAGGCGTCGTACCGGCCAGCCACTGTCAACAGGGCAGCGGGCGGTCTCTCCCTCCACAGGTGCACATCATCGTGCTGGTCGGGCGAGGTGACGCCCGGCACGCTCGGCCGACATGAGTGCCGACGAGAGACAGCCGAGTGACCTACCCCAAGCCGTCCGCGGACATCCTCGGATCAGGGCCTACGTCCGCGAGTCGTATGCCGTCCACCGGCGGGCAGACCTCGGCACCGATGACGTGGCCGGCCTGCACGCGTGGCAACTGCTGATGCCTGACGCAGGATGCTTCACGGGGCTGACCTCCGCACGCGTCCGCGGGTGGTGGCTACCACCCCTACCCGAGGGCACCCCGATCTTCTTGGCGCTCGGTCTCGACGACCCGCGCCCGATGCGGTCGGGGGTGAGGACCAGTCGGCATGCCCGCCCCATGGAGTTCGAGGAGATCGGCGGCCTCAGATGCGCCTCGGTCCCCGAGACCCTGCTTGCGTGCGCGCGCTGGCTGAGCCTGATCGACATGGTGGTCCTCCTCGACTGCGTGCTCCAGACCAAGCAGGCGGGCGTCGACGAGATCGAGGCCGTGATCAAGCCGCGCCGTCCTGGTGGGCTGGCTCTCAGACGCGCGCTGGCGCTGGCCGACGCGCGATCGGAGTCGGTGTTCGAGACGCTGACCCGGCTGCTCCACGTGTTCTGCGACGTGGACGTCGAGCCGCAGTTCGTGGTCGTCAACGAGCATGGCGAGGAGGTGGCGCGCCTGGACCTCATACTCATCGGGACCAACGCGGGTCACGAGTACGACGGCGACGAGCATGAGCAGGCGCCGCGTCGGGTGAAGGACCGCCGTCGAGACCGGACGCTGGAGAGGTTGGGCTATGTGCGTCGGGGCTACACCGCGGGCGACATCCTCCACCGCGGTGTCGCCGTGCTCCGGGATGCCGATCGCTCACTCGAAAGGCCTCATGACCCCAGCAGGATCCGTCCGTGGCTCGACGAGCTGCGCGGGTCGCTCTTCATGCCTTCTGGCCAGGCGTCCTTCGTCTCTCGCGTGACGCCGACGGTGCCGACGCGACAGCGACAGCCCTCCGACGGGGGATCAGCTGCCTGACACCCGCCGGGGTGACCCTGGCGGCGTACGACACCTACCCTTGAACCTGCCGCCGCAGCGAGTGCCGTGTGCCGCCAGTCTGCTGGGCAAGGTGTCGGGTGCCGCCAGTCTGGGGCGGCGGTGGGGGAGCAGGACGACGAAGGGCCCGCCGGATGATCCGGCGGGCCCTTCGTGCGCTGGCTCAGTCTCGCAGCGGTACGTCGTCCGCGTCGCGCAGGCGGTGGTCGTCGAACTGGTGTCCGTCGACCGGGTGGTCGAGCCCTGCTTCGAGAGCCGCCACGTGCTCAGCGTGGTGGTGGGCCTCCTCTAGCTCAGCCGCCGTGGGCTTCTGCACGTTGTGGCCGACCATCCACTGGGACAACCTGGCCCTGATCCGCTGGGAGCGGGAGCCGGGTGCGGCCACCCCGCCCTCGTCGGGAGCGCCGTCGACGGCGAGCACCTGGTCACGGTCACGCGCGGTGAGCGTGTAGGCCGCGCTGTTGCTGATCGGCAGGTGACGCTCGGAGTAGGCGCCCTCGGCCGACCGCATGATGATGCCGGTCTCGTAGCCGTGGAGCAGCTTCTCGTTGTCGGCGCGCTGGAGCGAGATGCACCAGCGACGCGTGATCCAGAACGCCAGCAGCGGACCGACGAAGATTGCCACCCGCATGAAGTAGGTGATGGCGTTGATGCTGAGGTCGAACTTGATGCCGATGATGTCGTTGCCGCCGGCCGCCCAGGCGAGGCCGTAGAACGTCATCAGCGCGACCATCACGCCGGTGCGGGTGGGGGCGTTGCGCGGGCGCTGCAGCAGGTGGTGCTCGCGCTTGTCGCCGGTGATCCAACCCTCCAGGAACGGCAGGAGCAGCACGATGGTGAGCATCAGCGGCGGCATAAGCAGGATCGGGATGATCACGTTCCACGAGATCGTGTAGCCGAAGATCACCGACTCCCATCCCGTCGGGATGATGCGCAGCAGACCGTCGGGCCAGCCCATGTACCAGTCGGGCTGCGAACCAGCCGTGACCTTGGTCGGGTCGTAGGGGCCGAACTTCCACACCGGGTTGATGGTCAACAGCCCGCCCATGAGGGCGGTGAAGCCGAACACGACGAAGAAGAAGCCACCCGCCTTGGCGGCGTAGACCGGGAGCATGGGGAAGCCCACGACGTTCTGCTCCGTCCGGCCGGGCCCGGGCCACTGCGTGTGCTTGTGGTAGACGAGCAGCAGCATGTGGGCGGCGATCAGGGCCAGCAGCAGCCCGGGGATCAGGAGCACGTGGATGGTGAACAGGCGCGGGATGATCGAGTCACCCGGGAACTCGCCACCGAACAGGAAGAAGGACATGTAGGTGCCCACGACCGGGGAGGCCTTCAGGAACCCGTCCGTGGCTCGCACGCCGGTGCCCGAGAGCAGGTCGTCGGGCAGGGAGTATCCGGTGAAGCCCTCGATCGTGCCCAGCAGGAGCAGCAGGCAACCGATCACCCAGTTGAGCTCGCGCGGCTTGCGGTAGGCGCCGGTGAGGGCCACGCGCAGCAGGTGCACCATCATCGAGGCGACGAAGATCATGGCTGCCCAGTGGTGCATCTGGCGCATGAGCAGGCCGCCGCGGACGTCGAAGGACAGCTTGAGCGTCGAGGCCATCGCCTCGGACATGCCGACGCCGCGCAGCTGGTCGTAGGAGCCCTCGTAGGTGGTGTGGGCCATCGACGGGACGAACCAGAACGTGAGGAAGACGCCGGTGAGGAGCACGACGACGAAGCTCCACAGCGCGATCTCGCCGAGCATGAACGACCAGTGGTCGGGGAAGACCTTGCGGAGGTTCTTCTTCATGCCGCCGGCCAGGCCGAGGCGGTCGTCGGCCCAGGTGGCCAGGCCCCCGACCTTGGAGGGCTTGGAGGCGGTCGCAGCCGTGGTGCGGTTGCTGCTCGCGACCTTGCTCGTGTCGACGCTCATACCTTCTCACGCTCCCAGAAGCTCGCCCCGATGGGCTCGGTGAAGTCGCTCTGGGCGACCAGGTAGCCCTCCTCGTCCACCGCGAGCGGCAGCTGGGGGAGGGGACGTGCGGCCGGACCGAAGACGACCTTGGCACCGTCTGCCAGGTCGAAGGTGGACTGGTGGCACGGGCAGAGCACGTGGTGGGTGGTGCGCTCGTAGAGGGAGATCGGGCAGCCGACGTGGGTGCAGATCTTGGAGTAGCAGATCACGCCCTCGATCGACCAGTCCTCGCGGCCGTCCACGGGGACGATCTCGTCGGGGTCCATGCGTACGACGATGATCGCGCCCTTGGCCTTCTCGACCTCCTTCTCCGCGCCGTGCAGCTCCTCGTAGCCGTTCTCCTCGGTGGGGAACAGCGCCTCGGGTGCGGCGTTGATCAGGTCTCCGACCTCGATCTCGTCGATCCTGATCGGGGTGCCGATGGCGTCACGCACCAAGCGCATCCCCTTGGTCCAGATCGTTCGGGCGAGCAGCTCGGGCGGGCTGGCGTCGGGCGCCGTGGCGTTGGGGTAGAGGTCGCGCAGGAGCACCACGGCGGGCAGGCCCAGCAGGCCGACCGCGGAGAGCAACGAGTTGCGGACGAGCGGGCGTCGGCCGATGCCGGACTCCTCAGCACCTGCGTTGAGAGCCGCGAGCGTGGTGGCGCGGTCCTCCTCGGAGGATGCGGCGGGGTGACGCATCTCGACGATCTCGTGGTCCGACATGAGCTTGCGCGACCAGTGGATGATGCCCACGCCGATCAGCAGCAGGGCCATGCCGAGAGTGACGCCGAGGGCTGCGGTGGACGCACCCAGGCCGGCGAAGGTGTCCCAGTTGTCACCGATGTCGAGGGTGAAGTAGGCGACCAGGAAGAGGATGACGAAGACCATCGACAGGCCGAACATGGTCGCGACCTGGCGCTCGGCGCGCCGCTCGGCCTTCGGGTCGACGTCGGTGGGTCGCCACGTGTGCGGCGGGAGACCCGGGTCGGCGATGGGCTCGGCCTCTGCGGCCGGCACGGGGGTGTGGTCGTCGGTGCTCACGCTTCCACCTTGGTCTTCTTGCTGCGGGTCGTGTGGGAGGCGATCCAGACTGCGACGCCGACGAGGCCGCCGATGCCGAGCAGCCAGGCGAAGAGCCCCTCGGACACGGGACCCAGGCCGCCGAGGCCGAAGCCGCCGTACTCGGGGTTCTCCTGGATGCTGGTGAGGTAGGCGATGACGTCGCGCTTGGCCTCGGGGTCGAGGTTGCCGTTGCTGAAGTTCGGCATCTGCTGGGGGCCGGTCAGCATCGCCTCGTAGATGTACTTGGGGTCCACACCGTGGAGGCTCGGGGCGTAGCCGCCGCGAGGCATCGCGCCGCCGCCGCCGTTGAAGTTGTGGCAGGCCGTGCAGTTGGTGAGGAAGATCTGGCCACCGCGGACGATCGCCTCCTCACGCTCCTCCTCGGAGAGACCCTCGATGGAGTAGTCGGACTCGGAGGGGATGGCGGGCCCGGGGCCCAGGGAGGCGACGTAGGCCGCGAGCGCCGCGGTCTCCTCGTCGGTGAAGACGGGCTCCTTGCGCGGCGCCTGCGCGCCGCTCCTCATCATCGGCATGCGTCCGGTGCCGACCTGGAAGTCGACGGCTGCGGCGCCCACACCGACCAGCGACGGACCGACCTGGTAGCCCTCGCGGTCGGTCGAGATGCCCTGCCCGTTCTTGCCGTGGCAGAAGGCGCAGCTCGCGAGGAACAGCTCACGGCCCTGGGCCACCTGCTCGGTGTCGCTGGCCTGGTCCTGCGCCTGCGCCGGGGAGAACACCGTGTAGAGGGCGCCGGTCATCACCAGCCCCAGCAGCAGCACGAGGAGGCCCGCGAGCGGACCCCGACGGCGCCGGGAGAGGCGACCAGCGGTTTGGTTGAGCAGACGCACGATGAGTCCTTGTGTCTCTTGTAGGGCCGGGCCGAGGTGTAGGGCTACTTGATCAGGTAGATCGTGGCGAACAGGCCGATCCAGACCACGTCGACGAAGTGCCAGTAGTAGGACACGACGATGGCGGTGACCGCCTGTTCGTGGGTGAATCGACGGGCGAGGTAGGTGCGACCGAGGACGAACAGGAAGGCGATGAGCCCACCTGTCACGTGGAGCCCGTGGAAGCCGGTCGTCAGGTAGAACATCGTGCCGTAGGCGGAGCTCGGGATGGTCACCCCGTGGTGGATGAGCTCGGCGTACTCGAGCGCCTGGCCGCCGATGAAGACCGCGCCCATGACGTAGGTGAGGATGAACCACTCACGCAGTCCCCACCCGGAGCGGCCGCCCCAGAACTTCCAGATCGGCCCGCCGCGCCCGACCTGGCCGCGCTCGGCAGCGAACACGCCCCACTGGCAGGCGAAGGACGACAGCACCAGGATGACGGTGTTGGCCGTGGAGAAGGGGATGTTGAGCTTCTCGACCTCTTGGGCCCACAGGTCGGGGCTCACTGCGCGGATCGTGAAGTAGGCCGCGAAGAGGGCTGCGAAGAACATCAGCTCGCTGGAGAGCCAGATGATCGTGCCCACGCTGACCATGCTCGGCCGGTCGTGGTGCCCGTGCAGACGGGATGCTGGAATCGCTGTTGCTGTCGCCACGCGCTCATTATGGCTGTTGTCGGTCGGGAGGCCACCCCGACCCCCTGGGTTTGGGCGTCATAAAGTTCACAGGGTGCTCATCCCTGTGTCCGACACGCCCGCCGACCTGCCCCGGTTCACGTGGGGCGGCGTCTTCACGGACTGGGGGATCGACCCCTTCCCGTTCGTCCTGACCATCTGGGTCGCCGGGCTCTACCTGCTCGGTGTGTCGGTGCTCAGGCGACGGGGCGACGCGTGGCCGTGGGGGCGCACGCTCGCCTTCGTCGGTGTCGGGATGGGGGCCTTCTTCGTCGCCACGGCCTCGGGCATCGGGCGCTACGACACCACCCTGCTGAGCGTCCACATGGTTCAGCACATGATCCTGTCGATGGTGGTGCCGCTCGCGCTGGCCCTGGGCGCCCCCGTGACGCTCGCGCTGCGCACGCTGCCAGCGCGACCCCGACGCTGGCTGCTCGCGGTGCTGCACTCGAGGGTGGCCAAGGTGCTGTCCTTCCCGCCGCTCGCGTTCGCCCTCTACGTGACCGCGCCGTGGGCGCTCTACTTCACCGGGTGGTACGACGCCAGCCTGGCCTCGGCGTACGTGCACGAGATGATGCACGTCCACCTGGTCCTGGTGGGCACGCTCTTCTTCTGGCCGCTCATGGGCATCGACCCCGTGCCGGGACGGGTCGGCTACCCGTTCCGGGTGCTGCTCATCGTCATGACGCTGCCCTTCCACGCCTTCCTCGGCATCACGATCATGGACCAGACCACCCTCCTGGGCGCCGAGCACTACACCGCGCTCCGCGACGGGCCGATGGGGGCGTGGTTGCCCGATCCGATGGACGACCAGCACCGTGCCGGAGGGATCCTGTGGGCGTCGGGTGACCTCATCGGGATGGTCTTCTTCGCCGTGCTCTTCGTCCAGTGGGTGCGGGCCTCCATGAAGGAGGCCGTCCGTGAGGACCGGCGCCTGGACCTCGAGGAGGCACGCGGCTCCTCGGGCGTCGAATGAGCCACGACGAGCCTCGGGACGGCGATGGCGGCCCGCGGCGATACGATGCGGGGGTGAGCGCATCGACTGCCCCCCTGAAGGTCCTCGTCTACAGCGACGACGTCAACACCCGCCAGCAGGTGATCCTCGCCCTCGGTCGACGGCCGCACCCCGACCTCCCCGAGCTCGAGTACGTCGAGGTCGCGACGCAGCCGGTCGTGCTGACCAACGTCGACGCTGGTGGCCTCGACCTCCTCATCCTCGACGGGGAGGCCGTGCCGTCGGGTGGCCTCGGCATCGCCAAGCAGCTCAAGGACGAGATCTACGAGTGCCCGCCCGTCGTGGTGCTCACCGGCCGGCCGCAGGACGCGTGGCTCGCCACCTGGTCGCGGGCCGAGGCCGCCGTGCCCCACCCGCTCGACCCGCTCCAGCTCTCCGAGGCGGTCGTCACGCTGCTGCGCGGCCGCGTCCCGGCAACCACGTCCTGAACCAGCCGTGGCGCGCCCAGGCGCGGCCACTAGCCTGACCGCCATGTCCCACACCTGGCCCGACGTCCTCTCCGCCCTGGTCGCTGGCAGCGACCTGACGACGGAGCAGGCGCGATGGGCGATGGGTGAGGTGTTCGCGGGTGCCGCGACTCCCGTGCAGATCGCCGGCCTGGTCGTGGCGCTGCGCGCCAAGGGAGAGACGGTTGAGGAGGTCTCGGGCATCGCCGACGCCATGCTCGCGGCGGCCAACCCGATCTCAGTCCCGGGTCGACTCCTGGACGTCGTGGGCACAGGGGGTGACCGCTCGATGTCGGTGAACATCTCCACCATGTCGGCCATCGTCGCCGCCGGGGCCGGCGCGCGGGTCGTCAAGCACGGCAACCGGTCGGCCTCGTCGAAGTCCGGCTCCGCCGACGTGCTCGAGGCCTTGGGCATCCGCCTCGACCTCGAGCCTGCGCGCGTGGCCGAGGTCGCGGAGGAGGCGGGGATCACCTTCTGCTTCTCGGCCGCCTTCCACCCCGCCATGCGCCACGCCGCGGTGCCCCGCCGCGAGCTGGGCATCGCCACCACGTTCAACATCCTCGGGCCGCTGACCAACCCGGCCCGTCCGCAGGCGGTCGCGATCGGGTGTGCGGACGCGCGCATGGCCCCGGTGATGGCAGGGGTGCTCGCGGGCCGCGGGATCGACGCCTGGGTGTTCCGGGGCGACGACGGCCTCGACGAGCTGACCACCACGACCACCTCGACCCTGTGGCGGGTCCATGGCGGCAGTGTCACCGAGTCCTCCGTCGAGCCGGCCGACTTCGGGATAGCCCGCGCGACCACCGAGGACCTGCGCGGGGGGGACGCCGCCCACAACGCCGACGTCGTACGACGCCTGCTCGCCGGCGAGGCCGGGCCCGTCCGGGACGCCGTGCTGCTCAACGCCGGTGCCGCGCTCGCGGTCTACGACGACCCGTCCGCGCCGGTGGAGAAGTCGCTCGCAGCGGGCATCGCGAAGGCGGCCGACGCGATCGACTCGGGAGCGGCGGGGGCGGCCCTCGAGCGGTGGGTGGCAGCGACCGCTGCCTAGCCCTGCAGGTCGAGCACCCAGGAGTCGCCGGCGCGCCGGAACCCGAGGCGGTCGTAGTAGGCGTTGACCATCCCGGCCGGGGTGACGACGCGTCGTACCCCTCGGTCGGCGAGCAGGCCGCTGCGCCGCCACACGAACTCACCGGGGGAGAAGTCGCGGAACCGCGGCGTGACGTAGTCGAGGAGCACGCGCGCGTCGTCGCCCTCGACCCGGAGGATGATCACCCCGACGGTCTCGTCACCCTTCTGGACCAGGAAGGCCTCCTGGTCCGCGTCGCCGGAGTCGTGCACGAAGCCGGGGTTGAAGCGCAGGATGTCGGAGCCGTGGACCCGCAGCACGTGGCGGAGGTACTCGTCGGCGGGCGAGACCTCCAGCACGTCGAAGACGGACTCGTCGTGCCGCTCGCCGATCATCCGGGCGATGAACCACGCGTTGATGCCGACCAGCACGATGTTCATCCCGACCATGGGCCAGACGTCGAGCAGCCAGTTGAACACCACGAGCACGACGCAGGCGACCAGGTTGAGCACGCGCAGCCGCAGGACGCTGGTCTGCAGCAGCGAGTAGACCAAGAGCGCGCTTCCACCCCACCCGAGGAGGTCGAGCCAGTGGTCGGCGAGCCAGTTCACAGCGCGAGGCTACTGCCACGCCACGTCCCCGCCAGAATGCAGACGGCCCGCCCGGAAGGATCCGGGCGGGCCGTCTGCTTGAGCTCAGCTCACTTCTTCCGGACGATGATCTTGAGCTTCTTGGACTTCGACGAGTTGATCGCCGAGCTGCCCTTGTAGATCACCTTCAACTTGTGCTTGCCCACCTTCAGGCGCGGCAGCTTGTAGGTGCGGACCCCGTTGTGCGAGGCCTTCAGCGTGGTGGTCTTGAGGGTCTTGCGACCGTCCTTGATCACCAGCTTGCCGGTCGGCTTGGTCAGGCCCGGGGCGGTCACCCTGATGGTCAGCTTGGCGCGCTGGCTCTTGGTGATCGTCGTCGGGAAGGCCGTCACAGAGGTGGTCGAGGAGACCTTGGGCACGACCACGCCCGGCGAGGTCGCGGCGCCGTTGGCCATGCCCGCCTTGGTCCCGGTGACCACCACCGACAAGGTGTGGGCGGCGTCCTGCTCGGTGACGCGGTACATCAGCGAGGTGGCAGCGGGGATGGGTGCACCGTCGCGCAGCCACTGGTACGTGAACATCACGCCGGCGGCCGGGTTCCAGGTGCCGTTCTTCACCGAGAGGAAGGCGCCCACGCCGGGGGTCCCGGAGATCGTCGGGAGCGACGTCGGCGTGACCGTTCCGCCGGTCTCGGTACCGCCGCCGCCACCCGAGCCGGGCGCGCCCACGACGACGATCGCCGCGGACACTGCCTCACCGTCGGTGTAGCCGGTCTTGGTGGCGTAGACACGGACGCTGATCGGCAGTCCGATGTCCTCGGCCACGGTCCGGTAGCTCGACGTGGTTGCCTGGTCGATCGGGACGCCGTTGCGCAGCCACTGGTAGCGGAAGCCGTTGGGAGCCTGGTTCCAGGTCCCCGCCGTGGTGAACAAGGTCGATCCGACAGTCACCGAGCCTGAGACGACCGGGTTCGAGGTCGCCACGAGTGCGGTGCCCGCGCCGACCAGGACACCGTCGCTGGTGGAGCTTCCCGGAGCGAAGTTGGGCTTGGTCCCGGTGGCCTTGACCGACACCATCTTGTTGTAGTCGGCGGCCTGCAGGACGTAGGCGGTGCCAGTGGCGCCGATGATCGGAGCCCCGTCACGCAGCCACTGGTAGGTGTTGGTCACATCGGTGTGCCCTGCCCAGACGGGAGCTTGGACCTGGAGCTCGTCGCCCACGGCCGTGCCGTTCGGCGCGAGGATCGCAGGGGCCTGGTCGGCCTCGAGCACGGCGTCGACCTGGAAGGACGACGTGGCGGTGCCCAACGTGTTGCCGCTGGCGTCCTTCGCCGCGAGGGACCAGCTGTAGGTCCCGCTGGCGAACTTCGCCGTGGCCGCCCAGGCCGTGGACACCGTGTTCGCGATGACGTTGGATCCGACTCCCTGCGGAGTGATCGTGACGGTGTAGCTGGCCGCACCGGCGAGTGGCTCCCACTCGAGCACTGGACCGTTGGGAGCCTGGAGGCCTCCCGAGGCCGGTGCGACGATGTTCGGAGTGCCTGCCGAGACGAAGAAGCGTCCCGTGTTCGACCAGTCACCGAGGTTCCCGGAGGCGTCGACCCTCTGGACCCGCCAGCGGTAGGCGGTGGTGCTGGGCGCCAGCGCCTTGTTCCACGTGTAGGCGGTGGTGAGGACATTGGTGCCGAAGGCGACGCGGTTGGCCGTGGAGAAGGTGGAGTCGTCGTTCCTGAAGACCTCGACGTTGTAGGCCTTGGCGTAGGGCTGGGCCTCCCACCGGAAGGCCGTGGTGCTCGGCGCCTGGGCGTTGCCCACCGGGGACAGCTGCGTGATCGCCGGCGTGGAGCGAACGAAGGTGGCCTCCTGCGTCGACCAGGTGAGCCCGTTGCCGTCCGAGTCGATGGCCTGCACCCGCCACCAGTAGGTCCGCGTGGGGTAGATCCGCGCAGTGCTGGTGAAGGTGGTCTGGTCGACCTCGGCCGACTCGACGATCGAGGACGGGGAGAACGAGGAGTCAGTCGCGATCTCGATCCGGTACTTCATCGCCGACTGGGGCAGTGCCTCACCGGTCTGCTGCCACTTGTCCGCAGGGTCCGAGGACTCGGGGTCGTGCCAGTAGTTGTCCCAGTCGAAGCTGACCTCGGTCCGCTCGGTCACGGTGCTCTCGAGACCGGTGACCGGCGGCGACTTCTTGAAGAAGGTGTGCTGTGCCGACCCGGCCACACCCACCGGGCCCGCTCCGCACTGCGCCACGGCACGGCAGGGGCGGACGAACCAGTAGTACGGGCGCTCGGTCTGGTTGTCCGCGTAGGTCCAGTCGCGGTTGTCCAGGGCCGGGGTGTACATCGTGTTGGTCGTGGCCGGGACCGCGGTCGTGGGCTCGAGCAGGTTGGAGAAGCTCGGGTCCTCGCTGACGTAGACCATGTAGAAGGCCGTTCCCGGCTCCCTGTCCCACTTCAGCACCGGGGTCGCGGGGACCGTGCACACACCGGTCGTCGGGGTGCACGGTGTCTGCCCCGGGTTGTTGGAGTCGAGGGCACGACCGCCCAGGGCGACCTTGTGGCCCACCGGCGCTGCGAAGTTGCGGATCTGGAAGGTGCTGTCCGGACCCTCCGCGATCACCAGGCCGGTGGACGAGTGAGCGGTCACCCACCAGGTGTAGGTGCCGGCGCGCTTGAGCTCGCTGGAGGTGTCGGTCATGGCGGCGTAGGGGTAGGCGGCGCCGTTGCCGAAGGCCGCGCTCGGCACGAGGATGTTCTCGGAGTTGTGCGCGTGCACCCGGTAGAAGGCCGCGTCGGGGTGCGGCTCCCAGGTGAGGGACGGCGGGCCGGTGAAGGTGCTCCCGGGCGCCGGGCCGCGGGGCGTGAGGGGGTCGGCCCCCGACGGAGTGGGCTGCTCACCGGTGACGTAGAACCGGCGCTGAGGGATCAGGGACTTGGTGCCCTCGGCGGTCTCGGCGTAGACCGTCCACGTGTAGGGGTTGTTCGCCGCGGGGAAGCGCTGGTTGCCCTTCGGGGTGTAGGACGTGCCGTGCGTGGTCGCGCTGTCCACCGTGTTGCCCAGGCCGTTACGGATCTCGACCCGGTAGGTGAGCGCACCCGGGGAGACGTCCCAGCTCAGGGAGGGGATGTCGACGGTCGCATTGTGGGGCGGGAGCAGGTTGTTCATCTCGAGGCCGGTGTAGGTGAAGCTCTGGGTGGGGGACCAGAGGCCCTGCACGCCGGGCAGGTCTCCGCCGCCGGGCTTCACGTAGGGCCGGTCGAGCGGCCGCACCCTCCAGTAGTTGACCTTGCCCGGCGCGGGGTCGCAGTCCTCGTTGATCCGGTTGGGGAGCACGTTCGTCAGGTCGGTGTCGTTGATGGCGAAGAGCCCGGGGGTGTACGTCGTCGCTGCGACGCGGCACGAGTTGTAGGTGTTGGGCGAGAAGAACTCGTCGGTCCCGACCCAGATCTCGTACTCGGAGGCGTGCGTGACCGCCTTCCAGTCGAAGTACAGCGGGTCCGGGACGTTCGTCGCGCCGTCGGCCGGGTAGATCAGCTCAGGCGCCTCGTCGTAGTGACGGTTGAAGTCGACCTGCGACCGCGCCCAGTCCGAGGAGTTGCCGGCCGGGTCGACCGCGCGAACACGCCAGTAGTAGCCGTTGTTGTCGTAGGTGATCGGCGGGGAGAACTTCGTGCCGAAGACGCGCTTGAGCGATCCCGTGCGGTCCTCCACGATGGAGCCGGGGCTGAAGTCGGCGGCACTGGCCACCTGGAGCTCGTATCCGACGGCTCCGGGGACGGGGTCCCAGTCCAGCACCACGTCCATCACGTCGGGGGAGACGGTGGGCGAGGACCCGAGCGGCCCGGTGATGACCGGCGTCGCGAGCGGGTCGATCCAGAAGGAGGAGGCGCTGCTGGGCTCGGACACGATGCCCGGACCCTTGGACGCGATGACCCGCCAGAACCAGTCTCCCAGGCCGAGCGGCCTGGACACGACGAGCGAGGTCGTCTCCGTGGTGTACTCGTCGACGCCGACGAAGTCGCTGTCGCTGTCGACCTGGACGGTGTAGGACTTCGCGCCCGGAGAGGGGGTCCAGGAGAGCAACGGGGGGTTCCCCGGCTGCTGCAGGTGGGCACCGTTGGTCGGACTCGAGGGGATGGGGACACTGACGGTCGGGGGACTGAACGGCAGGCCGGAGGACCACGTCGACCTCTCCGTCCCGAGCACGGCACGCACCCGCCAGTGGTTCTCCGAGGGCTTGAGCACGACCTCGGGGACATAGACCGAGTTCACCGTGGCCGTGTTGACCTCGGGGGAGCTGAAGGACGGGTCGTCGTCCACCTGGATCTCGTAGCGCTCGGCGCCTTCGGAGCGGTTCCAGTTGAACTTGGTGGTCGAGGGGATCGGCTGGTCCACGTTGAGGCCGCTCGGCGCCTCGGGCGCGGCGGCGTACGACGGTGCGGCGACGCCCAGGGTCGCGACGACGAGTCCGATGACCAGCGCTACGCATGCGCGCACGCCCATCTTCGACGGCTGAATGGAGCGTGACATCCCGATTTCCCCTCATAGGGCGTTGCTCTGACCGTGACACGCTAGGTCGATATGGCTCGTGCCGGTGAAGAAATGGTCACCGCATAGTTCGAAATGACTAGAGGGTCGAACCGATCGGGCTCGCAGCGTTGGCGGCGGGCAGGGCGCTAGCGTGTCTCCATGATCACCGCCATCGTCTTCGTGAAGGCCGACGTCGCCCGCATCCCCGAGGTGGCCGAGCAGATCGCCGCGTTGGAGGGAGTCAGTGAGGTCTACTCGGTGACCGGGCAGATCGACCTGATCGCGCTGGTGCGGGTGCGCGAGCACGAGGAGGTCGCCTCGGTGGTGGCAGACAGCCTCAACAAGGTCGCGGGTGTCCTGGAGACCGAGACCCACATCGCGTTCCGCACCTACTCGCGCCACGACCTCGAGTCGGCCTTCTCCCTCGGTCTCGACTGACCCGACCTGGTTTCGAGACAGCACTCCGTGCTTCCTCAACCGGCGAAGGCTTGTCAGCGGGCCGGTCGGTGCGCCGGGCTCGGGAGGCGCTGCTCGTCGAAGGGCACGACCGTCAGTCTCGAGCGGGTGGCCGCGTCGTAGAGATCGAGGTGTCGGGCGGCTCCCGCCACGGGACACGTCCACTCGCCCTCGACGTCGACCAGGCGCACACCGGGGGACTCCAGCCAGCGAAGGATCCGCTCGGTCTCCTCGGCACTGGCGACGGGCACGGGCCCGGGGCCTGCGGACACGGTCTCGGCGCTGGCCCGCAGCTCGCGGACGAACGCGTGCGCGTCGCCGCCCGGAGGGATGGTGCCGGCCGCTGCAAGCCGGCCGAACCTGATCACGTGGACCGCCCAACGTCCGCCGTCGTCTCGTCGGGCGGCGACGATCTCAGGGCAGGAGGTCAGCGCGGAGAGGCGCTGGGTCCGGGCGGCTGAGCGCACGAACGTCGCCAGCCGATCGCGGTGGATGCTCGCCTCCTCGAAGCGCTCTAGGGCCGCGAGTGCGCTCATGCGCTCGTTGATGGCCTCGACCACCTCATCGGGACGGCGCAACAAGGTCGACCTCAGGCGCTGCACCACCGCCGCGTAGACGGTCGGCTCGACGCTGCCGTCACAAGGAGACAGGCATCGCCCCATCTCGGCGAGCACGCACGGCGACCCGGAGGGCTGGCGCGGGAGCCGACCCCCGCACTGGCGCACGGGGAAGGTGTCGTGGAGGGCGGCCAGGCACTTCTCGGCCGTCTTCTTCGACGAGAAGGGTCCGAGGTAGTCGGCGCCGTCGTCGAGCACCTGGCGGACCAGGGACAGCCGTGGCCATGTCTCGCGTGTCAGCTTGAGGAAGTGCATCTTCTCGGGGAAGCGGGAACGGCGGTTGTAGCGAGGCTTGTGCTCGGCGATGAGCCGCAGCTCGCGCACCTCTGCCTCCAGCGGAGTGGCGCACTCGATCCCGGTGACGCTCTCGGCCAGCCCGACCATCTCGCCCATCCGGGACCTGGTCTCGGAGGCGGTGAAGTAGGTGCGCACCCGCGTGCGCAGGTCGCGTGACGTGCCGATGTAGAGGACCGTGCCGCGGGCGTCGCGGAACAGGTAGACGCCCGGAGCGTGGGGGAGGGACTCGGCCAGGTGACGCTTGCGCCGCTGCGCAGTGGTCACCCGCGACGAGAACGTCTGCAGCTCCTCGAGCGTGTGGACACCGAGCCCCCCGAGCCGCTCCATCAGGCCGTGAAGGACGTCGACGGTGGCTCGAGCATCGGCGAGCGCGCGGTGGTTGGGGGTGGTGGTGGAGTTGAACAGCTGCGCCAGCGAGGAGAGCTTGCAGTTGGGGGCGTCGTCGCGGGTGATCACCCGCCGGGCGAGCTTGGCGGTGTCGAGGACCTCGAACTTCGGCCAGGGCCGACCCTGCTGCGCCGCGAAGTGCTTGAGGAAGCCGACGTCGAAGGGAGCGTTGTGCGCCACGAGCACGCACCCTGCGGCGAACTCCAGGAACGCGGGAAGGGCCGACTCGATGGGTGGAGCGTCGTGCACCATCGAGTTGGTGATGCCCGTCAGGACGGCGATGAACGGCGGGATCTCGGCGTGCGGGTTGACCAAGGTCTGGAACTCCCCGAGCACCTCGCCGCTGCGGACCTTCACAGCACCGATCTCGGTGATCATCGATCCGCCCGCGGCGGAGCCGCCGGTGGTCTCGAGGTCGACCACGCAGAACGTCAGGTCCCTCAACGGCCGGCCGAGCTCGTCGAAGCTTCGCTGGGCCTCCCACCGCGTCAGCGACCCGCCGCCAGCGCGGGCCTGCGGGTCGAGGGAGGTGGTGCTCATGTGGCTGACGCTAGACGTGGGTTCCGACATCGGGCGGTTGGACTCGCACTACGCTGGGACTGGAATCGTCCTGCTGAACACGAACCATCTCGAGGAGTGCCCGTGAGCGAACAGACCGCCGCCCTTCGACTTCCCACCGAGGGGGAGCGTTGGCGCTGCGGCGGCTGTGGCAACCTCACGCGCTTCGACGTGACGGTGTCGCGCCGGACCACCCAGTACTGGCACCTCGACCTGGCCGGGGACCATCGCGTGGAGGAGGAGAACGTCCACGCGGAGTCGGTCGAGTCCATCAGCTGCCGCTGGTGCGGTCGCGACGACGCGATCGAGCTGGTCGATCGTGCCAGCGCCGACGCGTCCACCGACCCTTCCGCGGACCCGGCCGGGGCCTGAGAGGTCGTCGGCGATGTCCGGCGGACCAGCACTGGAAGAGCTCCCGGAGCGGGTGCGGCTGAGGATCCTTTCCCTGGTCGCCGACGCGTTGCCGGTCATCACGCCGCTGCCTCCCACCCTCCGCAAGGTCTCGGCGTTCGCGCCGCCGCGCCGCGCACGCCTGGGCGGGGCAGCCATCGCGACGGCGCTCGCGGACGACGACTTCAGACGTCACGCCGCCACCCAGGTCGCGGCGAGCCCGGTCGTTCCCGACGACCCGGTCGACACGGCGGGCCGGGCGTGGCTCGGACGCCCCGACGGATGGGAGGAGACCGTCGCCGACACTGTCCTCCGCCTCGAGCAGCAGGACGCGTCCCCCGGCCACGAGGCCGAGCAGGTCGAGCGACTCAGCGCCCAGGTCGCCTCGCTGCAGGACGACCTGCACGCGAGACGAGTCGAGCACAAGGCACGGCTCGACGAGGCGAAGGCCGCGAACTCGACGCTGCGACGCAGGCTCGGCGAGACCAGACAAGCCCTCCGGGTCGCAGAGCAGGCGCGGGCCGCAGCCGAGGCTGCGCTCGACGAGGCCGTCCGGTCCGCGGAGTCGGCCGTGCGGGCAGCGGAGGCAGAGAGTCGTCGCCTTCGCGTCCAGCTGGAGGCGGCGAGCGCCGAGCTGGCCTCGTCACGACAGGGGACGAAGTCGGACAAGGACTCGGCCACCCTGCGCGCCAGGCTGCTCCTGGACACCCTCGTGGATGCCGCGTCGGGGCTGCGTCGTGAGCTTGCGATCCCCAGTGTCGAGGGTGCTCCGGGAAGCGCCATCGAGGCGGAGCTGGCCGGACAGCACGCCATCCGCTCGACCTCGGCTCCCTCGGGCCCCGCGGCGCTCGAGCAGGTGCTCATGCTCCCGCACTCGCGGTTGCTCATAGACGGCTACAACGTCACCAAGACCGCGTGGGAATCAGCCACCCTGGAGTCACAACGCAGCCGCCTGGTCGCCGCCCTGGCGCCCCTCGTGGCGCGCACCGGCGCCGAGACCACCGTGGTGTTCGATGCAGCGTCCTCGACCAATCGTCCTGTGCTGCCGACTCCCCGCGGTGTGAAGGTGGTCTACAGCCCACCCGGCGTGATCGCCGACGACGTCATCCGTCGCCTCGTGGCTGCGGAGCCGACGGGAAGGGTCGTCGTGGTCGTGACGAACGACCAGGAGCTGGCGAGCTCGGTCCGGCGAGAGGGCGCGCGGACCGTCGGGTCGGAGTCCCTCGTCGCTCTCGTCAGCTCCTGACATCGACGCGGTGACACGCCGGGGCCGGGCCTGTGCTGAGGCCGCTGTCGGTGGCGCCTGTCACCGTTCCGGCATGACGACAAGGATCGACTGTGACACCTGTGTGGTGCGAGGGCTGGCCTGCCACGACTGTGTCGTGACCGTCCTGCTCGGCCCCCTCCCGAGCTGACCATCGACGACGACGAGCTGCGCGCGCTCGAGGCGCTCGCCGAGGGCGGGCTGGTGCCTCCGCTGCGGCTGGTCGAGCCCGTTCCGGGCCCCGTGGTGGAGTCGGCGTGAACAGTGAGTGATGCGACACCTTCCACCAGATGTGGGCAAAGATTGGCGGCACCACCCTCCCCGGTCTAGTCTTGCCGTGGCTTCCGTGGAAGTGGGTCACCAGGGCCCGCGCGGGAGCCGCGCCGAGTCACCGTCCGCAGCCCCCGAAGCACCCGCGGCCGGTGAGCCGGGGAACCACACTTCCCCCTGGGGTGAATCCCCTGTGAGGCACGTTGCGCGAGCGGCGTGTGGAGCAGGGGTAGGACAGTCGTGCCGAACCCGTCAGCTCACCCGGTAGGCGTACGACACCCCAAGGAGTACCCCCGCTCGTGGCTTTCGCCCGCAAGCGTCTCAGCGCCACCGCACTCGGCCTGACCGCGATCAGTGCCGCTGCCCTCGTTCCCGTGGCCCCCGCCCAGGCCGACCCCGACATCCAGGATGTCGAGGCGAGGGTCGAGAGCCTCTACCACCAGGCCGAGCAGGCCCAGGAGCGGTTCCACGACGCCAAGCTCGACCTGGCCGGGTTGCGCAAGGACTCGGCCGACCTCAAGGCCGACCAGCGCCGCCAGAGCAACCGCCTCGAGTCCATTCGCTCCCAGGTCAGCGACGCGGTCGTGCGGCAGATCCAGGGCGAAGGCCTCTCCACGGTGAGCCAGGTCGTCGTCGCGGACGACCCCGACGCCTTCTTGGGCACGCTCTCGACGATGTCGTCCTTCGACGACCTGCAGCAGTCGATGCTCGATGACTACCGCGTCGAGCTCGAGGCCCTGGAGATCCGCCAGGAGGCCACCGACGACCGCGCGGCCGAGATCGCCGAGCTCACCGAGCAGCTCGACGAGGAGCAGCGGGAGGTCGACGCCAAGCTGGCCGAGGCCGAGTCCCTCCTCGACGACCTGGAGGCTGAGGAGCGCGAACGCCTCACCTCCCGCTCCACCTCCACGCGGCTTCCCACCAACGTCCCGGCCTCGGGTCGCGCCGGCGCAGCCGTGTCCTACGCACTCGCCCAGGTCGGCGACGCCTACGTCTACGGCGCGATGGGCGAGAGCGCCTTCGACTGCAGCGGCCTGACCATGCGCGCCTGGGCCCAGGCGGGTGTCGCGCTGCCCCACTCCTCCAGCGCCCAGTACTCCTCAGGTCCCCACGTCGCCGCCAGCGACCTGCAGCCCGGTGACCTGGTGTTCTACTACAGCCCCATCAGCCACGTCGGGATCTACATCGGCAACGGCATGATCGTGCACGCCGCCAACCCCGGCACCGGCGTGGCCGTCTCCGGCCTCTACTCCATGCCCTACGTGGGTGCGGTCCGTCCTGGCTGACGCCCCGAGCACGAAGACCGGTCGCCCGCTCCTGCGGGCGGTCGGCCCAAGATCGGCGCTGGCGCTGTCCGTGGCCCTGGTCGCCGCGATGTTGATCGCGCTGGTCCTCCAGGACGAGCGGCGACGAGCCGACCCGCCTGGCCTCACGACAGGTGGGCCCTCGCCCGCCGCAGCATCCACAGCCCTGCGCCGCTTCGTCGAGGCCGTCGATGAACGCGACCCAGGCCTGGCCCGCGACGCGGCCCCGCCCGGGAACGTCGACGCAGCCGAGCTCCTGGCAGCCTTGGTGGGCAACGCCGAGAAGCTGGCGGTCAGCGACTTCTCGGCCCGCTACGTGGACGCGGTCGGTGCCGTCAGCCCTGACGGCTCGTGGGCCGCCGCGGTCGAGCTGACCTGGCGGTTCGCGGGGTTCGACGGTGTCCCGGCGCGAGCCGAGGTGCTCGTGCACCTCGGCGGGGCCGGCGCGGACACGGGGATCGTCCAGTTCGGAGGAGACCAGCCGGCGAGGGGACGACGTACTCCCGTGTGGCTGACCGGGCCGATTCAGGTGGCGGGCAACGACAAGCGCGTCGTGCTGGTGGCCGGAAGTGCCGTCCAGGCGCGCCGGGTCGCGCGCCGGGTAGACGTCGGCATACACGTCGTACGGCGCATGCTGCCGCGGTGGCGACCGCGGGTCGTGGTCGAGGTCCCCGCGAGTGCTGCCGCCCTGGACGAGGCCCTGGGTACGGAGCCCGGCACCCATGGCTCGATCGCGGCCGTGACGGCCGCCGTCGGTGCTCCGGCCGGCACGCGCACACCCGCCCACGTCTTCGTCAACCCTGACGTGAGCGATGACCTACGGCCGGCCGGTGCACAGGTCGTGATGAGCCACGAGCTGACCCATCTGGCCACTGACGCGACAGCCAGCCCGATGCAGGTCTGGCTGCTCGAAGGATTCGCGGACTACGTGGCGCTGCGCGATGTCGCACTTCCTGATCGCACCACGCTGGCCCGGGCGATCCGGCTGGCCAGGCGATCGGGGGTGCCCGACCACCTGCCCGGACCCGCTGAGCTCGACAGCCGGGCCGGCGACCTCCAGGCGGCCTACGAGCAGGCGTGGCTGGCCTGTCGCATCGTGGCGGAGCGGCTCGGGGAGCGCGGGCTGGTCCGCGTCTACCGGGCAGCCGATCGGGGTGTGCCTGTCGAACGCGCCCTCAGGCAGGCGGGCCTGCGCCAAGGCGAGCTGCTCCGGGAGTGGCGTCGCCGCCTGCGAGACTTGGCCGGATGAAGACAGGGGACCGCACCGTCGGGGCTGTGGTGTTCGCGGTCGGCGGTGTCGGCTTCCTCGTGGCGTCAGCCCTGCTCGTCCCCTGGTCCCCGGTCCCCGGCGGAGCACCGGACGCCGTGAGTGCCGCCAGCGTGTTCGCTCCCGAACAGGTGGAGCGGGCCGAGTCGTTCGCGTGGTGGGCGCGAGTCTGGAGCTGGAGCTCCCTGGCAGTGCACCTCGTGGCCGTGAGCGTCGCCGGCTTCACGCACCGCGGCAGGCGACTGTTCGCCCGGCTGCCAGGGCGTTGGTTCGTCCAGGTCGTCCTGGCGGTGGCACTGCTCGAGACCGGCCTGCGTGTCCTCACCCTCCCCTTCACGGCAGCAGCCCATGAGCACAGGCTGGAGCACGGCCTGTCCACGCAGTCGTGGTCAGCCTGGGTCAGGGACGTGGCGGTCGGGCAGGCCGTGTCGATCACGGCGACCTCGATCGGGCTCGTGGTCGTGCTCGGCGCAGCGCGCCGCTGGCGCCGGGCCTGGCCCGCGGTCGTCAGCCTCTGCATGGTGACGCTCGTGGTGGCCGGTTCCTGGCTCTACCCCGTGGTCGTGGAGCCACTGTTCAACTCGTTCACACCCCTCCCGGCCGGCCCCCTGCGCACCCAGATCCTGGAGGTCGCCGAGCGGGAGGGTGTGTCGGTCGACGACGTCCTCGTGGCGGACGCGTCCCGGCGAACGACCTCGCTGAACGCCTACGTCTCGGGGCTGGACCTCCCCGGCCTCGGCGAGACGCGGCGTGTCGTCGTCTACGACACGCTCGTGGAGTCGCTGCCACAGGACCAGGCGGTGTCGGTGGTCGCCCACGAGATCGCTCACGCGCGCCATGACGACGTGTTGATCGGTACGGCGCTGGGGGCACTGGGGCTGGGCGCCGCGTCCGGGCTCCTGCCGATGCTCCTGGGGCGCCGGCGGCAGCTCGGTGAGGCGGCGGCGGTCCCGCTCCTGGTCGCCCTCGTGGCGTGGGGCGGGGTCGTCGCCGCCCCGGTGGAGAATGGGATCAGCCGGCGGATCGAGACACGCGCCGACGTGGATGCACTGAAGGCGACCGGTGATCCGGTCGCCTTCGGTGAGATGCAGAAGATGCTGGCACTGCGCGCCCTGGCGGATCCGACTCCGCCGGCGTGGTCGCAGTGGTGGTGGGGGAGTCACCCCACGGTGCTGGAGAGGCTCGCTCTCACGGGTTGAGGACGCCGGCGGGGATGAAGAAAAGGTCCCGCACGCCGATGCCGAAGAGAGTCACTGCTCCGACGATGACGACTGTGATGAGGCCGATCATGAGGGCGTACTCGACCGAGGTCGCGCCCCGCTCGTCGCGGTGGCTCGAGGGTGACTCCATCGGCTGCTCCTGTCAGGGAAAGAGTTCAGGGTCGGCATCATGCGTTGCGCACGATGCCGACCCTGAGCTGAGGGATGTCAGATCGCGGCCGCGGCGGCGTTGAACATCGCGTTGATGCTGCCACCGAGCGCGGTGACGGCGCCGATGATGACGACGGCGATGAGCGCGACCATCAGGCCGTACTCCACGGCGGTGGCGCCCTTCTCCTCGTCGCGACCGATGAGCATGAGGGTGATGAACTTCTCGATCATGGGATTCCCCTTGGTTCTGTGATGGTGATGAGTCCGGTTGTCCGAGTCCATCAGGACCCGTCGAGGAATACTTTGCCCGGAATCGAGGCCTGTCGAATCGGGTGATCGGCCGCCTCTGCGTAGTCCCTTGTGACTAGCCCGCCACGACCCATCGGACCACGTTTCCGCGACGATCGAAGCCGGGTCCTGCACCGTCAGAAGCGCTCAGGAGAGAGATGGTCGAGCAGTCCAGCACGCATCGCCGTCACCAGTGCCTGGGCCCGGTTTGCGGCACCGAGCTTCTGGTAGATGTGGGTGATGTGGGTCTTGGCGGTCGACTCGCTCATGAACAGCTTGGCGGCGATCTCACCCGTGCCCAGGCCGTCCGCCAGGAGGCGAAGCACCTCTTCCTCGCGCGTGGAGAGCTTCGGTGTGGCCGGAGTGGTCGCACGACGCATCATGGCGGCAGAGAGCCCCGAGCAGAGGAACGTGCGGGGTGCCACCGCCGCGTGCTTGGCGGCGCTCACCACCTCGGTCGCCTTGCTGTCCTTGCCGACGAACCCGGAGGCGCCGGCCTCCATCGCGGCGAAGATCTGCTCGTCACCGGCATGCATCGTGAGGACCACGACCCCGACCTTGTCGCTCAAGGCGCGGACGGCCCGCACGACGTCGAGACCGTGGCCGTCGGGAAGCTGCAGGTCCGTCACGACGACGTCGGGCTGCAGGTCCTCGTACAGGCGCACCCCCTCGGCCACACCCCCGGCCTGGCCGACGACGTGCATGGCGTCGTCCCGTTCGAAGGCCCTGGCGAGTCCTTGGCGGATCAGCTCGTGATCGTCAATCAGCAGGACTGACGTGCTCATGCTGATCACTCCTTTCGGTTGCGGTGCCTGTGCGCGAGGTCAGGCAGACGGTCGTCCCGCCGCCCGGACGCGGCCTGACCGTGAGGTCGGCCCCGATGCTCGTCGCTCGTTCGTGCATGGTCTGGAGTCCCCAGTGACGGTCCTTGGCCGAGGCGTTGCCGACGCCGTCGTCGTCCACCTGGAGGCGCAGCTCGGTGTCGTCGGAGACGTAGGTCACCCACAGGTTCGTCGCTCGTGCGTGACGACGGACGTTGCCGATGGCCTCCTGCGCGATGCGGAGGAGCTCGTTCTCGATCCTGCTCCCGAGGGGCGGTCGGCTGTCGTCGAGAACCAGGTGGACCCTCAGGTCGGTGTCCTGGCTGACCTCGCGCACGTAGTCGGCGAGGGCGCCGGAAAGTCGCCTGTCCGCGAGTGCCTGCCGCAGGTCGAAGATGGAGTAGCGGAGCTCGGTCACGATCCGACTGATCTCGTCGCGCAGGCCACCTGCCAGGGCGCGGGTCTCAGGATCGGGGGAGACGGACTCGATCTCGTCGACGATGTAGCCCAGGGCGACGATCTCCTGCGCCACGCCGTCATGCATCTCACGGGCGATGCGGTTGCGCTCTTCCGACATCGCCATGGAACGAACATCGTCGAACAGGACGGCGGTGTCGAGCCGCAGGGCGAACTCGTCGGCGACGGCCTTGGCGCGCGCGTTCAGCGTGTCGTCCCAGTGCGACACGCCTCCCAGCACCACGGCGCCGTGCAGGCGCTCGGCGCCCCGGAGAGGTACGACGACCTTGCCGGCCCTTGGCTGGAAGCCGCCACGATCGACCTCCGTCGCCTGCTCCTCGACCCCCGTGGCCGCTCCGTGGGACGAGGTCATGGTGACCTCGCCGTCAGGGCGGTAGTGGAACACCGAGGAGTCCTTGGCCCCGGTCGCGTCGCGCAGGGCGGTGCCCAGCTCTGCCGACACCATGGCGCTGTCGAGGCCTACGGCCCCACTGCGAGCCAGGGTGTGGAGCTGGGTCATGAGCTGGTGGGCCGCAGTGTAGGGCGCAAGGCGCTCGTCGAGGTCACGGGTGGAGCGGGATTGCCAGCTGGCGAGCAGGCCGGCTCCCAGGCCGGCCAGGAGCCAGGGTGCGGTGGCCCCGAGGCGCGCCAGGCGATCGGGGTCAGGAGACACCGCGAGCGCGGCCAGCACGGCCAGGGCGCCGACGGAGGCGGTGTTGACGGTACGCACGATGCCATGCCTGAGACCGGCGATCACCGGTGGGACGACCAGGTAGGCGAAGAGGCCGGGAGGTGATTCGGCCGTGGTGAGGATCAGCGCGCTCAACGCCGCCTCGCCGAGGGGGATCCACGGCTTCCCCACACCGGCACGTCCCCACTCCAGGGCGGAGCTCACACCGGCGATGATGGCGATGGCGGCGAGCAGGGGGCCTGCTTCCCCGATCGCACGGTCGCTGATCAGGATGCCGGTGGCGAGCGCGAGGGTGAAGACGCGGACCGCTGTCGTCACCCGCCACCACTGCAGGCTGGGGTTGACCAGTCCCTGCTGGTCAACGGCAACGGACCGCCGTGTGGCCATCAGCTACTGCTGGGAGAAGGTCTCGACCATCTGGATGCCGGCCGGCCCCAGGATGATGATGAAGAGCGCCGGGAGGATGAACAGCACGAGCGGGATCATGATGCGCACAGGCACCTGCTGGGCCTTCTCCTCGGCACGCTGGCGGCGCTTGGTCCGCATCTCGCCGCTCTGGACGCGCAGGACGCGACCGATCGGGATGCCCAGGGTGTCTGCCTGGACCATGGCCAGGCAGAAGGACTTGAGGTCGGGCAGCGACGTGCGCGCGGCCACCGCGCGCATGGCGTCGGCTCGGCCCACACCGATCTGCATCTCCTGCAGCAGGCGCGCGAACTCCTGGGACAGCGGCCCGTTGGTGTTCTTCGCGACCCGACCCACGGCGGCATCGAAGCCCAGTCCGGCTTCGACCGAGACCGTCAGCAGGTCCAGTGCGTCCGGCAGGGAGTTGCGCATGAGCTTCTCGCGCTTCTGCCCGGCGTTCGTCAACAGGATGTTGGGAAGCACGTAGCCGATGGACGCTGCGATCCCTGTCGCGATGGCCACCCGATAGAAGGGCATGTTCGTGCCGAGGAGGTAGAGGAAGCCGAGCAGGCCGAATACGCCGAGGCCCAGCACCTTGAGCCCCATGATGCGGCTCACGTCCCAGGCGGGCGGGTTGCCGGCGATGTCCAGCCGGTGCTGGATCTTGGTGCCGGTGTCTGCGCGTGCGAGCCGCCGACCCAGTCCGACGAGTCGGTCGCCCAGGGGGCCGAGGACCCGCTCGGCGAAGGGCTGCTCGATCTCGGCCCTGAGCACGTCCGGCGCGGAGTCGAGTGCCGCGATGGCTGCGACCGAACGAGCCACGCCTCGACGCTCCGAGGTGACGACTCCGACGACCGAAAGTGCGAGCGTGGTGGCAGCGAAGAGCAGTGCTGCTCCCAACATCAACATGGGGGACATGGTCAGACCTCGACTTTCGCGAGCTTGGCCATGGCGAAGGATCCCATGCTCAGCAGCCCGATGAAGCCCGCCAGCAGGAAGTAGCCGGGGGTGGTGGTGTAGAGCAGGCTCAGGTACTCCCGGTTGGTGAAGTACATGTAGACGGCGATGAGAATGGGCAGGCCGGTGAGGATGTAGCCGGACAGCCTCCCCTCGGCGCTGAGTGCCTTGACCTGTCGGCGAAGGTATTCGCGTTCACGCAGGGTGTCCGCGACGGTATGCAGGATCTCGGCGAGGTTGCCTCCGACCTCTCGCTGGATCCGGATGGCCATGACGACCCATCCGAAGTCGTCGCTCTCCATCCGCTTGCTGACGCTGTCGAGGGCGTCGGTGATGTCGATGCCGAGCCGCTGCTCGACCAGGGCGCGCCGCAGCTCGCCGGCCATGGGCTGGTTGCCCTCACGCACGACACTGTCGACGGCCTGCGGGAAGGAGAGGCCTGCCTGGAGGCCGCCGGCCATCAGGCCGAGGGTCTCTGCCAGCTGGCCGTTGAACGCGTTGAGCCGACGGCTATGACGGTGCTTGAGGTAGATCCATGGCAGCACGATGCCACCGATCAGGGCGAACAGCGCGAATGGGCCGCCGTACAGCACGAAGCCGATGAAGGCAGCGCCGATCGCGATCGCCGCGTGCAGCAGCAACCACTCGGATGCTGTCAACGCCGATCCAGCGCCCGCTAGCCGCATGGAGATCCGCGTCTCGAGGTCGGTCGTGACCATGCGGTCCGCGAGAGCCACGGCCGATCCCTTGAGGTCTGCCTTCTCCTGCGACTTGCGCTTGCCCTGCGTCGGCGCGCCGCCTGCGTCGAGGTAGTCGTCCAGACGCCGGGCCGACTGCGAGCGGGTGTCGGTGGCTCCCATCAGGGCCGTCACGAGCAACCCGGCCAGGCCGAGCGCCAGGGCCACCGCACCGATCAGCATCACCGGCTTGCCCACCAGGGCCTTGCCGGAGTCCACGACGGCTGGGAGCTCGGCGACGTCGGTCAACGTGACGAATGCCGAGTCGTGGAACGTCGCGTCGCCGGCGGTCACCGCGACGTCGATCGACGCCTCTTCGCTGGTCCCGGCCGGCGCCTCGAAGGTCACGAGCAGCTGCTGGGCCAGCGCATCGGCCCGATCGGTGAACACCGAGCTCAGCGCGGCCGGGTCGGCCGGGATGACCGACCCTCCGGTGAGCTCGGCCAGGCTTGCCAGCTCGTCGGCGCGGCTGGTGCTCGCGAGCGAGACGACGTCGACCACCACCCCGGCGTCCCGGGCAGTGCCCGAGGTCACGTCGAGCGTGGTGTCGCTGCCGGTGTCGGCCCCGTCCGAGAGCACCAGGACGGAGCGCGAGCCCGAGGTTCCCGCGGCGCCGACGCCCTCCAGGATCCCGTCGTAGACGCTCGTACCCTTCGCGAGGGTCACCTCCGCGAGCGCGGAGCGCAGGACCTCGTGATCGGTCGTCGGCGCGATGGACTCCGCGATCTGCCCGGCGAAGGTCACGAGGCCGATCTCGACATCGGCGGGAGCAGCGTCCAGGAACGCGTTGACTGCAGTGGTGGCAGCCTCGAACTTGCCCGCCTGCTTCATGCTGTTGCTCGCGTCCAGCACGAGGACGGTCGTCCGGGAGATGTCGCCGGCACTGACGACCTTGACGTCAGCGTCGACGGTTCGGCCGTCGACGTCGACCGTCACGTCATCGGGCTGGGCAGTCGCACCGGCAGGAAGCCCGTCGGTGGAGAGCACCAGGCTCACGCGGCCGCCCTTGGACTCCACGTGGTCGATCGCGATCTCGTCGGCTGCCACGGCCGGGGCGGCCATGCCGAGGGCGACCGGCAGCGCGAGCGCCAGCACGGTGAGGCCTTGCCGGATCCGCCTGCTCATCGCAGTGCTCCGCCTGTGGCGAAGATGGCCGGATCCACCTTGACGCCGTGGTCGGCGAGCCGGTCCAGGAACCGGGGGCGCAGACCCATCGACTTCAGCCCGCCCTTGAACTTGCCGTCCTCGTCCATCCCGGCGCTGTAGTCGAAGAGGAAGACGTCCTGGGTCGTGATGATGTCACCCTCCATGCCGACGATCTCGGTGATGGCGGTGATGCGACGGGTGCCGTCCTTGAGACGCGTCTGCTGGATGATGAGGTCCACGGCGCTCGCAACCTGCTCACGGATGGCTCGCACCGGCAGGTCCATGCCTGCCATCAGGACCATCGTCTCGAGGCGGGAGAGTGCGTCTCGCGGCGTGTTGGCGTGGAGCGTAGAGATGGAGCCGTCGTGACCGGTGTTCATCGCCTGGAGCATGTCGAGCGCAGCGGCATCGCGGATCTCACCGACGACGACGCGGTCGGGTCGCATACGGAGCGAGTTCTTGACGAGGTCGCGGATGGTGACGGCGCCCTTGCCCTCGATGTTGGCCGGGCGGGACTCCAGGCGCAGGACGTGGTCCTGGATCAGTCGGAGCTCGGCTGCGTCCTCGATCGTGACGATGCGCTCGTCCTCCGGGATGAAGGAGGACAGCACGTTCAGGGTCGTGGTCTTGCCGGCACCGGTTCCGCCCGAGACGAGGATGTTGAGACGGCCCTTTACACACGCCCGGAGCAGGTCGGCAGATGCTCGCGTCAGGGAGCCGAAGGAGATCAGGTCCTCGACCGTGTAGGGATCCTCGGAGAACTTGCGGATGGTGAGCTTCGAGCCGTCCAGGGCGAGCGGGGGGATGATCGCGTTGACACGGCTGCCGTCGGGCAGTCGTGCGTCGACCATCGGGCTCGTCTCGTCGACGCGTCGGCCGATCTTGCTGACGATCTTGTCGATCGTGCGTCGCAGGTGGGCCTCGTCGGTGAAGGCCGTGTCAGTCTTCACGAGCTTGCCGGAGCGCTCGATGTAGATGCTGTCGTAGGCGTTGACCATGACCTCGGAGAGGCTGGGGTCGCGCAGCAGGGGCTCGATGGGGCCGTAGCCCAGGATGTCGTCGGTGATCTCCTGGGAGATGCGGGTCCTGTCGGCCGACGACATCGGCTGGTCGGTGTCGGCGAGCACGGTCTGCAGGGTGAGCCGCACCTGCTGCTCGAGCTCGCCCTGCGTCATGTGCGCGTCGTAGAGCTTGGGACCCAGGCTCTCCACGAGCCGTGCGTGCACGATGCGCTTGAGCTCGGCGAACAGGTCACCGCGGCCGGGGGTGGCTGCGGCACGCTTGCCGACGACGCCGTGCGTGGCGGTGGGCGTCTCGGCGGGGCCGGAGGCCGGTGGCGCGGTGGCTGGTGCCTCCGTCGTCGTACGCTCCAGGCCGGTGGCGTCAGGGTTGGTACGTCGTTGGGCGGCTGCGAGCCGGTCAGTGAGACCCACGTCAGGACTTCCTCAATCGAAGGCGGGAACCGGACGACCTCCGGGCCGCGGCGGAGTCTCCCGCGCCGGACGAGGTGCCCGCGACGGAACGGGAGAAGGCGTTGATCGCCTTGCTGTTGGGGTGGTTGGGGTAGGCACGGACGAGAGGCTCCCCGCGGTTCACCGCGGCGAGGACCTCGTGGCTGGACACCATGGACACGTCTGCCTTGAGGCCGAGCGTGGACTCGTACTCGGAGGCGGAGAGGCCGACCTTGCCGTCGTTGCGGTTGAGCACGAACCGCCAGGTCTCACGTGGGTAGTTGAGCAGATCCAGGGTGCTGGTGGCGACCTTGAGCCCCTTCAGCGCAGGGATGTCGAGAGTCCCCACCAGGATGATCGTGTCGCTCCGGTCCAGCGCAGCGAGGGCCTCGTCGTCGAAGACGCCGGAGGTGTCGACGACGACGACGTCGAAGCGGTACTTCAAGGCGTCCAGGAGCTTGCCGATGTCATCGGCCGAGGCCTCGTCCGGTGAGTCCAGGCGCACCGGCGCGGCGACGATCGAGAGATTGTCGGAGTACTTCGTGAGGATCGACTCGACCGCGCCCTCGTCGATGACGCCGTTGAATCCGACCAGGTCCGTGATCGTCCTGCTCGGACTCAGCTGGAGCATGATGGCGACGTCGCCGCTGTTGATGTCGAGGTCCACGAGACACACGGACTGACCTGCGTCGGCAATGCTGACGGCCACGTTGGTGGCGACCAGGCTCTTTCCCACACCACCCTTGGTGGAGAAGACCGTGAAGAGCTTGCCGTTCGGGGCCTCGGCCGCGGCGCGCGCTGCCGCTGCTTCGTCGGCCAGCTGGGCCTTCACCGCGTCAGCCGCGGCCTGGGCCTCGCTCATGAGGGTCTGACCGATCGCGCTCGCCACGCTGCGCACGCGGGCGACGGCCGTCGTGACACCAGCCAGGTCCTTCGCGCCGACGACCTCCCGCATGCCGCTGCGCAGGGCCATGGCGAGGTCGTCGCTGCCCACGGTGTTGCGCAGCAGGATCACGCCCAGGTCGGGGCGTTGGATCCGCGCCCACTGGGCGAGGTCCACGGCGTCGCCGGACGACACGGAGGGCCCGATGACGACCGCGAACTCGTGGGGAGTCACCTGGAGGTGTGCGTTGAGCTCATCCATCGTCGTGAAGGCCACGCTGCCGTGCAGCATCGCCTGCAGGATGCCGAGCTGGCCCCTGTCGGGTTCGATGATGGCTGTCACGGTGCGATCCGGTAGGTCTCGGGGATCACGTCGTTGAGGGTCGAGCCGGGCTCGTCCTTCGTCTTGGAGTCCTCGGTCAGGAGCGCGAAGGTCAGGTCGGCCACCCTGTCGGAGTGGATCAGCTTCTCGGCCTCGTTCTGGGTCACCGCGAGCGTGAGGATCGTCTTCGGCACTTCCTCGGTCACCTCGTCGCCGTCCCCGGTGGTCACGGTGCGGGAGGTGACGCTCGTCGTACCGACTCCGATCACCTGCGAGCGCGGCAGGACGATGCGGGTGACGCCGGCCAGCTTGATCTCGTCTCCCGCAGGCGTGATGCGCACCGGGTTGGCGGCGGTGACGAACACCGCCACCTCCGAGCCCGGGTTCACGAACCCGGCCACGCGCTCCCAGTCGGTGAGCTCGACCGAGACGGCGATCAGGCCGTCGGGGATCACCAGGTTCTGCGCGTCGCCCAGGTTGCCGAACTTCTTGGCGATGAGCTGCTCGCCGGGGTAGATCGTGCCGAGGGCGACCAGGTCGGAGATGGAGCTCGTCGAGGACAGCGCGCCATCGACCATGTCGTCGCGACGCACCTCGGACTTCTCGAACTTGCCTGCCTCCTGGGCTGCGGAGACGGTCTCACCGGTGTCGATGACCTCGGTGGCGGTGAGCACCTCGACCAGCTCCTGGCCTTCGGTGGCGCGATCGTCGATGCCCTGCACGTACATCACGATCATTGCGGTGCCGAGCAGGGCGATGAGCACTGCTACGAGGAGGAGGACGGAACGACGCGCCATGTGGCAATCCTTAGGTCAGGGAATCCGGTGTGGAGCAGATTCACTCTGGAGCGGGCCGGGAGACCGGAGTCGACCGCCGAAGCGGGACGTCACAGGTGGTGGAGTCCATCTAGACACCCCTCTCGCCAGTCGGTGGGAGGTCCCGGAGCCCTCCCCAGCGATGAGAATCTAGGGCGGACGCGCTCGACGCGTGGGCTAAACCGCACAAACCGCCCAGACGTAGTGTCAACACCACCCGATATGACTAGGCCGCATGGCCCGATCGGTGTTCGCCGGGGTGTTCGCTCACCGGACTCAGAAGAGGTAGAGGTCCTCGATCTCCGACCGGTGCTCGCGTGTCACCACGTGCCGCTTCAGCTTCAGGCTGGGCGTGAGCTGGCCGCCTTCCTCGGTCCACTCCTGCGCAAGGATGACGAACTTGCGGATCGCCTCGGCCTGCGACACCGCGCCGTTCGCGTCGTCGACGGCCGCCTGGACGGCGGACACGAGCACAGGATGGGAGAGGGCATCCGCGACTTCCCTGGGCAGCCCGCTCGTGCCGGCCAGGCCCGCGTAGGCGGCACGATCGATCGTCACCAGGGCGCCGATGAACGGCTGGCCGTCGCCGACGACGAGGCAGTGGTCCACCAGGTCGTGAGCGCGGACGCGCTCCTCGAGCAGGGTGGGGGAGACGTTCTTGCCGCCAGTGGTGACGAGGATCTCCTTCCTCCGTCCGGTGATGCGGACGAAGCCCTCGTCATCGACCTCGCCGACATCGCCGGTGTGCAGCCACCCGTCAGGGTCGAGCGCCTGGGCGGTGGCCCTGTCGTCGTTCCAGTAGCCCGCGAAGACCTGTCCTCCGCGGAAGAGGAGCTCCCCGTCGTCCGCGACGCGCACGGTGGTCCCGGGAAGGGGGCGGCCGACGGTGCCGATCTTGTGTGCATGAGGGAGGTTCACCGTCAGTGCTCCCGTGGACTCGGTGAGCCCGTAGCCCTCGAGGACGGTGACGCCGATTCCGCGGAAGACGTGTCCGAGCCGCTCGCCCAGCGGGGCGCCGCCGGAGATGGCGTACCGGCACCTGCCGCCGAGCGCCTCGCGCACCTGCGAGTAGACCAGCTTGTCGTAGAGAGCGCGCTGGGTCCTGACGCGCAGGGGCACGCGCTTGTCGTCGAGCGCCCGCGAGTAGGCGATGGCCGCGTTGGCGGCCCGTCCGAAGAGCTTGCCGTGGCCGGCAGCAGTGGCCTGCTGGGACGCCGTGTTGAAGACCTTCTCGAAGACGCGAGGCACGGCGAGGAGGAACGTCGGCCGGAAGGCGTCGAGGTCGGCGGCCAGGTCCTTGATGTCGGAGCTGTGCCCCAGGGGGACACGCCGCTTGACCGCCCCGACCTGGATGATGCGCGCGAAGACGTGGGCCAGCGGGAGGAACACCAGCGTGGAAGCCTCCTCGTCGTCGAACACCTCCCCGAGCTCCTCGACCGTCACACCGAGCTCGAACATGAAGTTGCCGTGGGTGAGCATGCATCCCTTCGGCGCGGCGGTGGTCCCACTCGTGTAGACGATCGTGGCGAGGTCGAGGGGGGTCGCGGTGGCTCGCCGTCGCTCCAGGGTCTCGTCCGAGATGTCCTGGCCGAGTCGCCCCAGGTTGTCGAGAGCCTGGTCGCTGAGGGACCAGACGAGGCTGAGGTCGTCGAGGGCTCCGGACCGCTGCGCCTGCCGCACCCGGGCGAGGTGCTCCGGGCCTTCGACCACGACGGCCGCGGCGCCGGAGTCCTGCAGGATCCAGGCCACCTGCTCGACCGAGGAGCTCTCGTAGAGGGGCACGGTCACCGCGCCGGCGAACCAGACGGCGTAGTCGAGCAGCGTCCACTCGTAACGCGTCCTCGAGATGACCGCGACCCGGTCGCCGGCCTCCACACCGGCTGCGATCAGACCCTTCGCCGTCGCGCACACCTCGGCGTGGAACTCGCGTGCCGTGACGTCCTCGAGACCCGCGGCGACACGGCGACGGAAGACCACCTCGTCGGCGGCTTCCCGGGAGTGGTTCACCACGTCGTCGGTCAGGTTCCCGGAGTCGGGGATGCTGATCGTCGAGGGCGTGGAGAACTCACGCACTGGAACCTCCTGGGCTGGGCCTAGCTGCGAGTGAGTGCCGGCACGAGCATAGGGGTGCGCGCCTTGTAGGCGGCGTAGCCGGGCAGCTCACGCGTCAGGAGGTCCTCCTCGCGGCGCGCGCGGAAGATCTGGAAGGCCAGCAGGGCGGCTGCGACGCACCAGGGCCATGGACCGGTGGAGGCGAGGCAGACGCCGATGACGTTGACGAGCTCAGCAAAGTAGAGGGGGTGGCGCACCCGGGCGTAGGGGCCGTGGCTGACCACCTCGCGAGCCTGGGGGACGACGCTGATGTTGGTGCCGAGCGCACCCAGCGCCCACAGCATGGCCACCAGGCCGACGGCCAGCACCGCGGCGGCCGCAGACGTGACGAGACCCTCCTCCCGTGTTCCCGCCGACACCATCGGGAGCGCGAAGGGGGCGGCGGTGGCCAGGAACGCGACGAGCCACGACGTCCAGCGCATGTCGGTGCGCGTGCTGGGCGTCCTGCGGAGGTAGGCCCAGATCAGTAGGACGTAGAACGCCATCGTGAGGACGAGCACGAGGGTCGAGAGGGGGCTCTCGAGCGGCTCCTCCTCGAGCAGCCCGATGGCGTTGACCGTGAAGAACAGCGCGAAGAGGGTGACAGCGATCACCCGACCCAGGTCGATACGACTGTGCGCTTGGTTCATGACGTCTCCTGGGGCGTGGGTCCTGAGGCTGCCGCAGAACCCTAACCGGGCCCCGGCCTCGGCGGAGCCGTTTTCGGCGCCAGCCGTCGAACGCTAGGTTGTCCCCTATGGCCGAACAAACCTCTGCGTCGATCGTGATCGACGCAACGCCCGCTGCGGTGATGGCAGTGATCGCCGACTTTCCCGCCTACCCCCAGTGGGCCAAGGGCGTCCAGACCGCCGAGGTGAACGAGGTCGGGATCGACGGACGTGCCGAGCAGGTCTTCTTCGCCCTCGACGTCGCGCCGATCAAGGACGAGTACACGCTTGCCTACGACTGGGACGGCGACCACGAGGTCACCTGGACCCTGGTCGAGGGCAAGATGCTGAAGGCCCTCGACGGCGCCTACACGCTCAAGGACCTGGGCAACGGCTCGACCGAGGTCACCTACCGCCTGGCCCTGGATGTGAGCATCCCGCTGATCGGGATGCTGAAGCGCAAGGGCGAGAAGATCCTCATCGACACCGCCCTCAAGGGCCTGAAGAAGCGCGTCGAGTCGCTCTGAGCCGCAGTGAGTGACCACGACTGGAGCGACGAGACGGTGGGATCGTTCTCCGAGGAGGCGGAGAAGCTGTTCGGTGCGATCTCCCAGAACCTCGGCGGACATCTCGGCACCGAGGCGGCGGAGTGCGAGTGGTGTCCCGTGTGTCGCGCCGTCCGACTCGTCCGCGACCTCGACCCGGAGGTGAAGTCCCAGGTGGCGGCGGCGGCCGTCGCCGTGGGCAGGGCAGTGACGAGCCTGCTTGACGCTGGTACCTCACCGCCCGACAAGCCACGTGGGGCGGACACCGACATCGACATCGCGGACGCACGACTCGAGGACTGAGCGCCTGTCTTCGAGGGGCTCTCGCCAGTCACTCACTCAGGCGCGTGCGGCGCAGCCCGCCATCGCACTCGGCGCCGAGCGCACACTCCGTCTCGGCGTTGGTGCTGCTCGACCGGAACGTCGAGAACTTGAAGACGAAGTAGTTGTTGCCCGAGGTGTCCGAGCTCGCCGGGTACGGATTGCCGGCACAGTTCTCGTGCGTGGAGTCGTACTTGTCGCTGGCGTTGTTCCTGTAGTGGAACCCGCACACCACGGCGCTGACGAGCTTGTAGATGGGGAACACGGCGTTGGTGCCGTTGCCGTTGAGCGTCACTGCGTCGCAGCTGGTGGGTGCGCAGAACACGGGGAACAGCGCCGTCTCGCCGCTGTCGATGAAGTCCTTCCAGGCCTCAGCGTTCTGCCCCTGGGAGATGTTGCCGGGGTTTCCGCTCATGCAGGTCTCGGAGTACTGCTCGGCAGTGGGGCAGGCCTCCTCGAGGACCACGGTGAGCTGGCCGGGCGTGGTGGCGTCGGTCTGGCCGGGGATGACGGAGACGGGGTCCTGGCACCCCTCCCGGATCTGCGTCGGGAGGCCGTCCGGGCCTCCTGCTGCACCCGTGCGCTCGCCGGGGCAGTCGATGAGCCACCAGTTGCCGGGCGCGCTACCGCCGCACGCGGCCGGTGGCACGCGCCCTGCGCCGGGGAAGTGGACGCGGACGAAGTCACCGCTGCGCTCCATGTAGGTGGGGTCGAACGAGGCGGAGCAGAGGGCCAGGGGCCGCATGCCTTCGTTCGCGCCAGGTGCCACGTCGACGATCGCTTGCGCTCGACGGTCGGTGGTGACGGTGCTCTCGCCGCCGGCCAGCGGGCCGAAGAACGACGTGGTGTCGCCTTCCACCTCGTAGTCCACCACGAGGACTCGGAGCTCGGGATCGCACCTGACGTCGAAGTCGAGCTCGCGCGACGCGGTGTAGTTGTCCTCGCGGTTCGACTGGCGGTGGTTGTCTGCGGCCACGTGCGCGTTGGTCCGAGCAGTGCTGTTGGAGGCGACGTTGTTGCACGTGCCCTGGAACTGGGTCAGCTCTTGCGCGGCAGCGAGTGCACCCGCGTCGGCGGCCTTCTGCAGGTTGCGCTTGCTCACGTAGGCCTGTCCGAGGTCGATCGTGAAGGCGGAGATGACGAGGAGGGCCACGGCGAGCAGTCCGACCAGGACGATGGTCACGCCCTGCTCGTCGCGGTCGCGACGGCGCTTCATGAGTACTCGCACTGGAACTCCGCCTCACTGTGAATGTCGATCTCATCGGGCAGTCCGGGGAGCATCCACGGGAACAGGAACTCCGTCGTCACGTCCCCCGCGACGGTCAGGCTCTGGCCGAAGTCGCTGTCCTCGCAGGTGCTGATGGCTCCGGGGAAGGTGATGGTCGGAGTGTCCGTCGCAGCGAGCGCGCTGTTGTCGAACTCAGTGACCGCAATCGCCACGACGTCACCGCCGGCGTCGACGACGGCCGCGCGGGCCGCCTGCCTGACCGCGTTGTCGAGGGCGAGCTGTTGGCCGAATGCGACCCCGAAGTTGACGATGCCGCCCAGGATCATCAGGAGGGGGATCAGCACGAGTGCGAACTCCAGCGCCGCTGCCCCGCGTTCCTCGCGAGGTCGACGCGACCACAGTCTCGGAGCTCGCATCAACTCAACCTTCCGTCAAACATGGTGACCCGTGGCTTGCCAGAGTAGGGACGCTCACGAGTCGTCGTTGCCCTTCTGACGCTATCGGGGGGTTGCCATGACGGAATATGGCCCGAAAGGACTAGACCGCCTGCCCGATCGGGCTCGTGGGGACGTGGAGGATGGCCCGATGACCAATGATTCCGGGATGGCCGTCGGCGTGGACGTCGGTGGCACCAAGGTGATCGCCGGGGTCGTCGGTGAGCGCGGGGAGACCGTGTCGATCGCGCGTCGTGGCACCCCCGGTCGGTCGGTCGACGCGCGGCACCTGGAGGACACGATCGTCGAGGTCGTGCAGGAGGTCTCCGGAGGACGCCCGATGCTGGGGGTCGGGATCGCGGCTGCCGGGTTTGTGGACGTCACCCGCGAGCGAGTGATGTTCGCGCCACACCTGCCGTGGCGGGGGGAGCCGGTGCGGGAGCGGCTCCAGGAGAGGCTCGGCGCTCCGGTGGTGCTCGACAACGACGCCAACTGCGCAGCCCTGGCGGAGGCGACGTACGGCGCCGGGCAAGGCGCTGACCCGATGCTGATGATCACCCTCGGAACGGGCATCGGCGGTGCCGTCGTGCTGCGGGGCGAGGTCATGCGCGGAGCCCACGGGATGGCCGGCGAGTTCGGCCACATGCGGGTCGTGCCCGACGGGCGTCCCTGCCAGTGCGGGCGGTCGGGATGCTGGGAGCAGTACTGCTCGGGCAATGCGCTCGAGCGCTACGTCCGCAGCCGCATCGGGGTCGACTCGACCATTCTCGTGGACGCCTGCGACGGCAATCCCGACACGCTCACCGGTCCGATGGTCACCGCTGCTGCGGACGAGGGCGACCTCGTGGCCCGCGAAGCCTTCCGGGTGGTGGGGGAGCAGCTGGGTCTCGGTGTCGCCAACCTGGTCGCGGCGCTCGACCCGGAGGTCGTGGTGGTCGGCGGCGGCCTGTCGGCGGCCGGTGACCGGCTCCTCGAACCGGGCCGCATCGCGCTGGCACGCGCTCTCGTCGGCAGCGGCCACCGCGTCGTACCGCCCCTGGTCGGGGCCGCGCTCGGTCCGGAGGCGGGCGTCGTCGGAGCCGCGGAGCTCGTGCGGCAGCGCGTCGCTCAGGCGCGGCGGTAGTCCGGCACCAGCTCCAGGGCCAGCTGCTCGAGGAACAGCCCGACGTCGGTGACGATGCCGCGGGCGTGGCTGGACCCGCGGTCGGCGAGCTTGGTCACGGTGGCGGGGTTGATGTCGACGCACACGAGCGGGATCGACGCCGGGAGGATGTTGCCGGTCGCCACGGAGTGGAGCATCGTCGCCACCATCAGGCAGAAGCCGACGTCCTGGAGCTCGGCGCGCATGGCCCGCTGGCCCTCGATGACGTCGGTGTGGACGTCGGGCAGTGGCCCGTCGTCACGCACGGAGCCCACCAGCACGAACTTCTTGCCCTCGGTCACCAGCGCATGCATGATGCCGCCGGTCAGCACTCCCTGGTCGACCGCGTCCTTGATCGAGCCGGCCTTGCGGATGGTGTTGAGTGCTCGGATGTGGTGCTCGTGGCCGTGCTCGACGCCCTGCCCCATGGTCAGGTCGATGCCCAGGCTGGTGCCGTAGAGCGACGACTCGATGTCGTGGGTGGCGAGCGCGTTGCCTGCGAAGAGGACGTCGACGAAGCCCGCCTTGACCAGGGCCACCATGGCGGGGGCGGCCCCGGTGTGGACGACCCCGGGGCCGCCGACCCACAGGACCTTCTTGCCGGCTGCCCTGGCCTCTCGCATGCCCTCGGCGACCTGCCTGACCAGCACGGCCTGCGGCTTCTCGGACGAGACGTCGGACTCCATGAAGCCGAACGAGGCGCTGCTCTTGTCGGCCACCGGGATGGAGACCCTCACGCCGGAGGCGCTGCAGATCACGAGCATGCCGGTGCGGACGTCGGACATCGGGAGCGTGTAGACCCGGTAGCCGTCTCCCTGCGCCTCCACGACGAGACCGCAGTCCATCTCGGGGTTCTCGACGTCGTACCAGCGACCCTCGATGCGGACCTTGGTCTCGAGGTTGGTGGTGGAGTAGAAGCCGTCGGGGAACACGCCGTCCATGTCGGCCTCGGTGAAGGTGGCCTCGCCGGGGTGGACCTGGTTGACCCCGCGCGTCTGCAGGCGCATGAGCAGCCGCTGCAGCGCCTCGTCGTCCTCCGCCGTCACCGTGATCTGGGCTCGGCTGGTGTCGGCTGCCTCGTGGCCCACGTCGAACCGGTCGATGATGTAGTCGCCGTCGTACTCCCGGATGTCGTCGAGGATGGCGGAAAGGATGCCGCTGTCCATCAGGTGGCCGGTGACTTCGACGGTCTCGCTCGCACTCACGCGGCCGAGACTACTCAGACCCTCGACCCGTCGTCCCAGGGCTCCCGTGGTGTCGGGGACATCGTGACGATGAGGTAGACGAATCCGCCGACGAACCACGCGACCAGGCCCCAGCCGACGAGGCTCGCGACGTAGACGTCGAAGATCGCCAGGGAGATGCCGATCAACGGGGCGAGGAAGACCCCGGCCCAGGCGAGCCCGCGCTGCCAGGAGCGGGGGAGCGGGACCGGCGGGGGAGCAGGGGGTTGGAAGCGGTCGACGTCGGCGACCTCGCTCCAGGGCCGCATCGCGGCTTCCACCTCGGCCGCGGCCGCGTCGGCGACCGCGTCGTCGTACGGCGACGGACGCGGCGCCTCGGCGGCCGGTGCGACGTCGTCCTGGCCGAGGCGTGCCCGCTCGCCGTAGTGCGCGACGATCTCGCGCCAGGCCGAGTCGGTCTGGCTCTCGTCGTCGGGTCGGCTCACGGGACCACGGTACTCGGGTCTCGTGACAGGACTTCGTCCTTCCTCGACCACCGGGGCGAGCCGTTGCGGCAGGATGGCGTCCGTGAAGAACCCGCTCCGCCGGCCTCCGGCCGCACCCCTGGACCCCGTCCTCGTCGCCCCCATGTCGACCCCGGCCCGCCCCGAGCTCACCGGCGGCCGTCGGGTGGGTGTGCTCGTGCAGCACGGGTTCACCGGCAGTCCTGCGTCCATGCGCCCCTGGGCGGAGGAGCTCGCCGCCCACGGCTACGCGGTGGAGATGCCGCTCCTGCCCGGGCACGGCACCCGGTGGCAGGACCTCAACCGGACCACGTTCGCCGACTGGTACGCCGCGGTCGACGCGGCCGTGGACCGGCTCGTCGCCGAGAACGACGAGGTGGTCGCCGTCGGCCTCTCGCTGGGCGGTGCGCTGTGCCTGCGGCTCGCCGCCGACCGCGGCGACGACCTGGCCGGCGTCGTCGTCGTCAACCCGGCTGTCGACACGCTCCGCAAGGACGTCAGGCTGCTGCCCCTGCTCAAGCACGTCGTGCCGGCCTTCCCGGGCATCGCCAACGACACCAAGAAGCCGGGTGTCGACGAGGTCGCCTACCCCATGACGCCGCTGCGCGCCGCAGCCTCGATGTTCGCGGCGTTCAAGCAGCTGCGGGCGGACCTTCCCCGGATCACCGTCCCCGTGCTCTTCTTCCGGTCGGCCGAGGACCACGTCGTCGACATCTCCAGCTCCCGCGCGCTGAACAGCGGCATCTCCTCGCGCGACTTCACCGAGCGCGTCCTCGACAACAGCTTCCACGTCGCCACCCTCGACAACGACGCCCCGCGGATCTTCGCCGAGTCGATCGAGTTCATCGAGCGCGTGACGACTCGCGACGCCGAGCAGGGCTAGGCTCCCCCCGTGCTCTACTGGTTCCTCAAATGGATCGCCATCGGCCCGGTCCTGCGGCTGATCTTCCGTCCGCGCGCCTACGGCGTCGAGCACGTGCCCGAGGAGGGCCCGGCGATCCTGGCGAGCAACCACCTCTCCTACGCCGACTGGCTCTTCATGCCGCTGACCCTGCCGCGGCGGGTGACCTTCGTCGCCAAGGCGGAGTACTTCAACACCCCCGGCGTCAAGGGCTGGTTCCAGAGGAAGTTCTTCTCCGGTTCCGGGCAGGTGCCGATCGACCGCTCCGGCGCGAACGCCGCCGAAGGAGCCCTGAAGGCCGCGAAGAGGATCCTCGCCGAGGGTGAGCTCTTCGGCATCTACCCCGAGGGCACGCGGTCCCACGACGGCAAGCTCTACCGCGGCAAGACCGGCGTGGCTCGGCTGGCGCTGGAGAGCGGCGCGCCGGTCGTGCCGTGCGCCGTGGTCGGCACCGACGTCGTGGCCCCCACCGGCAAGATCTTCGGCTCGTGGACCCGCCCGACGGTGCGCTTCGGCAAGCCCTTGGACTTCTCGCGCTACGAGGGCCTGGAGAACGACCGCTACATCCTGCGCTCGATCACCGACGAGATCATGTACGAGATCATGCGGCTCTCCGAGCAGGAGTACGTCGACGTGTATGCCGCCAAGGCCAAGGAGCTCGACAAGGAGAAGGCACGGCAGTCGACCGAGGCCGAGAAGAAGGCATCCTGAGTCCCGGGGCACTGGCCCCGGACGGGGCGCGGATCGACTCCGCCGTGGCGGTCGAGGACCGTCTCTTCCGCGCCCTGGCGATCGCGCGGGTCGTCGTCACGGTCAACATGGTCGTGCTCAACGCCTACCGCCACGACAACTTCGAGCACCCGACCACCGCACTGGTGGTGGTCCTCGGCCTGGTGCTCTGGACGGTGCTGGCGCTCTGGCTGTTCGACGCCCACCGCCGCCGTACGCCGCTGCTGCTGGTCGCGGACCTCGTGGTGGCGTGTGCGGCGATGGCGCTGACGCCCCTGGTCAAGACGGAGTCGTTCAACGCGACCATCCCCGGCTTCTGGGTGATGGGGGCGCTGTTCGCGTGGGCGGTCCACTGGCACTGGAAGGGTGGCCTCGCCGCGGGCGCGGCGCTGTCGGCGACCGACCTGCTCATCCGTGACTCCGTCGACCAGGGCAACTACGGCAACGTCTTCCTGCTGATGATCGGCGGCCCCATCGTCGGCTACATGTGCGCCTCCCTGCAGCGGATGGCGGCCGAGCGCGATGCCGCGGAGCGGGCTGCTGCCGCCGCCGAGGAGCGCACCCGACTCGCCCGTGCCGTGCACGACGGGGTCCTCCAGGTGCTTGCGATGGTGCAGCGCCAGGGTGCGGCCGCCGGCGGGGAGTGGGCGCGCCTCGGGGCGCTCGCCGGCGAGCAGGAACGCTCGGTGCGCTCCCTCATCCGCCAGCAGGACTCACTCATGGCGCCGAGTGGGGCGACCACCGACCTGGCGGGAGCCCTCGAGTCGCTCGGCACCTCCCACCCGGTCCGCGTGGAGGTCGCGACACCGGGCGGCCCGGTCCTCCTGGACTCCGACCGGGCGGCGGAGATCGTCGCGGTCGTGCGTGCCTGCCTCGACAACGTGCTGGCCCACGTCGGCCCCGACGCGACGGCGTGGGTGCTGCTCCAGGCCTCCGCCGAGGCGGTCGTCGTCTCCGTGCGCGACGACGGCGACGGCATCCCACCGGGCCGCCTGGAGGCGGCCGAGCGCGACGGCCGACTGGGCGTCGCGTCCTCGATCCGCGGCAGGATCGCCGACCTCGGTGGCACCGCCTCGCTCGACACCGGCGAGTGGGGGACCTCGTGGGAGATCGAGGTGCCCAGGTGACGATCCACGACAGCCACCCCTTCCCGACGCCCGACGACGCCGTGCGCCGGTTCCGCGGTCGCTCCGGTGGAGCCGTCTCGCTCTGGACCACGGGTGACGAGGACGACCGGGCCGGGCTCACCGTGAGCTCGTGGCTGGTGGCCGGCGGGGAGCCGGGTCGCGTCCTCGCCCTTCTCGATCCGGTCGCAGACCTCACCGAGCTGCTGCTCGAGCGGCGGCGTGGGGTCGTCCAGCTGTTGCGCTGGGCCCACCGTGACCTCGCCGACGCCTTCGCAGGGGTCGCGCCGGCGCCCGGCGGCCCGTGGCGACTGGACCAGTGGGAGTCGACCTCGCACGGGCCACGGCTGGCGTCGGCGACGACCTGGGCCGACGTCTCGGTCGAGTCCGACGTCGAGGTCGGCTGGTCGCGCCTGGTCACCTGCACGATCGACGCCCTGGTCGTCGGCGACGACTCGGACCCCCTGATCCATCGAAGGGGCCGCTACGTGCGGCCCGCGGGGGACTAGGCTCGCCAGCATGGTCAGGGTGATGGTGGTCGACGACCACCCGATGTGGCGAGACGCGGTCGAGCGCGACCTGGTGGCAGCCGGTCACCAGGTGGTGGCGGTGGCGGCCAACGGGCGTGAGGCCCTGGCCCGGTTCTCCGCGGTCGCACCTGACGTCGTCGTGCTCGACCTGCAGATCCCCGAGCCCAATGGCGTCGAGGTGACCCGCCAGATGATCGAGCACGACCCCGGCACCAAGGTGCTGATCCTGTCGGCCTCGGGCGAGCAGGACGACGTGCTCGAGGCGATCAAGGCCGGCGCGACCGGCTACCTGGTGAAGTCCTCCTCGAGTGGCGACCTGATCGACGCCGTGCGTCGCGTCTCCGAGGGAGACACCGTCTTCACCCCCGGCCTCGCCGGGCTGGTCCTCGGCGAGTTCCGCCGCATCGCGGAGGGACCCGACGACGACCCCGCATCGGCGCTCACCGAGCGCGAGACCGAGATCCTGAAGATGGTCGCCACCGGGATGGCCTACAAGCAGATCGCGCAACGCCTCGTGCTGTCGCCTCGCACGGTCCAGAACCACGTGCAGAACACCCTGCGCAAGCTCCAGATGAACAACCGAGTGCAGCTCACGCGATGGGCGATCGAGCACGGGCTTGACCACACCGAGTGAGACGCGGCCAGCTCGCGCCACCTGGCGGCGGGCCAGCCCGGAGGACGCAGGAGCCCTGCGCGACCTCGAGCGCGACTCCAACCTCGTGGGGCTCGCACACGTCTTCGGCGAGCTGCCCTTCCCGTCCGACGCCGTGCTGGCCCGCTGGGCCCTGGTGCTGGACGACCCCGGCGTCGTGACCGAGGTCGTGGACGGGCCGGAGGGCCTGCTGGCGTTCGCCGCCCACGACGGCGACTCGCTGAGGCACCTCGGCGTCCACCCGTCGGCCTGGGGGCGCGGCCTCGGCTCGGCCGGGGTGGGGCGTGCCGTCGCAGCGGGCGCGAGGAGGCTGTGGGTGCTCGAGCTCAACCACCGCGCGAGAGAGCTCTACGAGCGGCTCGGGTGGACGCCGACCGGGGTCACCCAGGAGTGCCCGTGGCCGCCCCATCCCACCGAGCTGGAGTACGCCCTCGCTGGTGGGCAATAGGCTCGCGCCGTGCCCGACTCGCCGCTGGAGACCGCCCTGCTCGAGATCGCGGACGAGCTCTACGGCCTCCCGCTGCCCGACTTCACACCGTCCCGCGACGCGCTGGCCAAGGAGCACAAGGCCGACAAGGAGCTCGCAGCAGGCATCAAGGGCCTGAAGAAGGCCTCGGTCGCGGCGTGGGTCGTCAACCTGCTGGTGCGTCGCGACCCCGAGCAGGTCGAGCAGGTCCTCACCGTGGGGGCCGCACTTCGCGAGGCCGCCGCCGATCTCGATGCCGCCCAGCTGCGCGAGCTGACCAAGCAGCGGCGCCAGCTCACCGCGGCCGTCACGACGAGCGCTCGTCGGACCGCGCGCGGTGAGGGGGTCAAGGTCACCGAGTCCGTCGCCGAGCAGGTCGAGGCCACGCTCACGTCGGCGATGCTCGACGCCGACGCGGCCAAGGCGGTGCGCAGCGGGCTCCTCGTCAGCCCGATCGTGGCGACCGGTGTCGGTGAGCTCGACCTGAGCGCTGCGGTGGCCCTTCCCGGCGCACTCGGCTTCGAGGCGACGACGCGATCGGTGACCGTCCCGGAGCCGACCGCCAGGCCCCAGCTGCACGTCGTACCCGATCCCGAGGCCGACAAGAAGGCGCGGGCGGCGGCGGACGAGCGGGTGCGCGAGGCAGAGACCGCCCTGGAGGAGGCGCAGGCCGCAGCGCGCGCGCCGGCGGAGACGCTCGCCGAGCTGGAAGCCAGGACGTTGCAGCTCCAGGCGGAGATCGACGAGCTGCGCACCCGGATCGCCGAGCACGAGCGTGCCCTGGAAGAGACGGACGACGAGATCGCCGAGGCCGAGGAGGCCCGCGACGAGGCCGAGGAAGCGGTGGCCGAGGCCGAGAACGCTCTGGAGGACGCGCGGCGCGCTCGAGCCAGGCTGGACCGCTGAGGCTAGACCTCCGCCCAACCCTTGGCGCGCTCGACGGCCGCCGTCCACCGGCGGTACGACGCCTCGTGGGCCTCGCGGTCGCCCGTCGGCTCGAAGCGCCGGTCCAGCGCCCACGTCTCGCGCAGGTCGTCGGTCGAGCTCCACGCACCGGTCCCGAGCCCGGCCAGGAACGCCGCTCCGAGTGCTGTGGTCTCGACGATCTTCGGCCGCTCGACCGGCAGGCCCACCTGGTCGGCCTGGAGCTGGCAGAGCAGGTCGTTGGCAGCCGCGCCGCCGTCGACGCGCACGGCAGCGGCCTCGGGCATCGTCTCGAGCACGTCGCGTACCTCGAAGGCGATCGCCTCGAGGGTGGCGCGGACCAGGTGTGCCCGGGTCGTGCCTCGGGTGATCCCCAGGATGGTGCCGCGCGCGTGGGGGTCCCAGTGGGGGGCGCCCAGCCCGGTGAGCGCGGGCACGAAAACGACGCCGTCGGTGTCGGGGACGGTTGCCGCGATCGCCGCGGTCTCCTCAGCCGACCCCACGATCTGGAGCCCGTCGCGGAGCCACTGCACGGCGGCTCCCGTCACGAAGATCGCGCCTTCGAGGGCGTAGGTGGTCTCGCCCTCGGGTGAGCGCCAGGCGGCGGTCGAGAGCAGGCCCGCCTCGCTGCGCACCACCGTGGTCCCGGTGTTGGTGAGGATGAACGATCCGGTGCCGTAGGTGCACTTGGACTCGCCCTCGGCGAAGCACGTCTGGCCGAAGAGCGCGGACTGCTGGTCCCCCGCGATGCCGGCGATCGGCAGGGAGAGCCCGGCGAAGACGGCGGGGTCGCTGGGTGCGACCTCGCCCCAGTTGGGCACCAGGTCAGGGAGCGCGTCGCGAGGAACTCCGAAGAGCGAGCACAGCTCGTCTGACCACTCGCCGGCCTCGAGGTCGAGCAGGAGCGTGCGCGAGGCGTTGGAGACGTCGGTGACGTGCCAGGTGCCACGGGTCATCCGCGCGATGAGGTAGGAGTCGACGGTGCCGACGGCGTAGCGACCGGACTGGACGAGCGCCCAGGTGTGGGGTTCGTGCTCGGCGAGCCACATGAGCTTGGTGCCGGAGAAATAGGGGTCGAGGCGGAGCCCGGTCAGCTCGGTGACCCGCTGCTCGTGACCCTCGTCGCGCAGCCGGGTGCAGATGTCGGCGGTGCGCCGGTCCTGCCAGACGATGGCGCGACGGGGCGAGGAGAGGGTCTCGCGGTCCCACAGGACCACGGTCTCGCGTTGGTTGGTGATGCCGATGGCGGTCAGCTCGGACTGGTCGACCTGGGCCAGCACCTCGCGGGTGGCCTCCAAGGTGGCCTGCCAGATCTCCTCGGCCGAGTGCTCGACCCATCCCGGCCGCGGGAAGTGCTGGCGGAACTCCTGGTAGCCCTTGGCGGTGATGTGGCCCTCGGTGCTGACGACGACGGCAGTGACGCCGGTGGTGCCGGCGTCGATCGCGAGGATGCTCACGCCTGTCCCCGCACGATGGCCAGGACCTGGCGGTCGATCCACTCGGGCCGCAGCCCGGGGGCCACCCGCATCTCGTAGTTCTCGGAGCCGACCCACTCGCGGAAGTGCTCGTGGCCGTGTGCCCGGGCGAACGCCTCGAGCTCGTCGTGGATCTCGTCGGTCACCGCAACCTGCTCCTCGGGCGTGGACGCCGTGAGGTAGAGGTCGTTGAGGTCGAGCAGACGCGTCAGCTCGGTCACCGGGGCAGCGTGGTCGTCCACCCGGAGGTCGACGGCGGTGTCGTCGAAGCCGCCGTAGCCGGCTCCCTCGCGTACGACGAGCAGCGCGGCGGACTGCCTTCCGCGGCGGTCTCCGCCTGCGTCGTCCCCTGCTCGCAGCGCAGCGAGCAGCTGGCGTGCGAAGGGCTGGTCATGGGCGTCGCTGAACGCGGCCACCATCGCCTCGACCACCTCGGGGCCGGTCAGGATGTTGCCCTGGATCGCGTAGCCGGCGCCGTCGTCGGTCTGTCCGGCGGAGCCGCCGGCCCAGTCGAAGCAGTCGCGGCCGGTGAACGTGGCCGGCGTCCCATCGGAGTCGACGATCCCCACCTGCCGGTCCTCGCGCCCGTCGTCCTCCTCCAACAGCCGGTCGAGGGCGACCTGTGCGGTGGCCCCCTCGTCGAGGTGGGCCAGGCCCACGAACTTGTAGGAGATGTTGGCGTCGGCCTGGGTGGCGATCGCGCCGACGCGAGCGACAGCGGCCGGCACGGCCGAGCCGACCGCGAGGAACTTGGAGGCCACCGCCACCCCCCAGGACTCGCCGTCAGCGGATCTGGCCACGATCGAGAAGGTCATGGAGCGACCCTAGCGAGGGTGGCGGCGGACGACGTACGACGTCGCGAGGGTGGCGGCGGACGACATCCTTCCGACCGGGATCGATGTCGGGTGCCGCCAGCGTGGCGGACGCGATGTCGTGTGCCGCCAGTCTGGGGCGGACGGTCTCAGGCCTGGCCCATGTCGGCCAGCAGTTCGGTGAACCACGCCTGGGTGACGTCGAAGGGCTTGTGGCCGGCGATCCGCTCGAACTCGATGGCGCGAAGCTCGTCGTCGCGGTCCTCGTCGTGGCCGATGACCCCGGGCACGCGGTCGAGGCCGCACTGCACCGCGAGCTCTGCCATCTCCCGGATGAGCGCGAGGTCTGTCTCGCCGGCCGGCGCCGAGCGGCAGAAGTAGCCGGACTTCTGCACCATCCGCTTCTCGGCGCCGATGCGCTCGGCGAGCTCGCGAGCGATCCAGCGGCCCGGGTTGACCGTGTCGATCTTGACGTGGCCGAACGGGTCCCTCTCGACGGTCTCGCCCGAGGCCTCGAGGTTGGCAACGATGTCGGCCACGCCCGCCCCTTCGGCGAGGAAGACGTTGACGCAGCCGACCTCGTCCATCACCGCGCGCAGCCGCTCGGCCTCGGCATCGATGTCGAGCCCGAGCTCGGGCACGTAGATCGCGTGCAGGGCCCACCTCCGCGGGTCGAGCCCGATGCCGGGGAGCCATTGCTGCACGGCGTGCCAGGCCATGTAGTCGCGTGCAGCAGCCGCGGTGAGCCACCCGCTCGCGCGTCCCATCACCTCGTGGACGATGAGCATCCGTGGGTTGGAGCCGTGCTCGGCCAGGACGTTCTGGGCGAAGCGCGAGGCCTCCTGGGCGGCCGTGAAGGCGCCCAGGCTCTGCCGGATCGGCACGATGTCGTTGTCGATGGTCTTGGGCAGCCCGACGACGGTCAGCTCCGAGCCCTGTTCGCGGAGGAAGGCGGCGAGGTCCGCTGCTGCGGTGTTGGTGTCGTCGCCACCGATGGTGTGGAGGACGTCGACGCCGTCGGACCGAAGGCGTCCCGCCGCCACGGCCAGGGCAGTCTCGTCCTCGCCGATCAGTCCTCGCGCCCGGCAGTCCGCGTCGTTTGTGAGCTTGACCCGGCTGTTGCCGATCGGGCTGCCGCCGAAGCGGTGGAGCAGGCTCGCGCCCGCCCGCTCGTCGGGGCCGATCACGACGTGGTCGCCGGTCAGCAGCCCGTGGTAGCCGTGCCGGTAGGCGATCAGCTCGATGTCGGGGTCGGCGGCGTCGTAGAGCTCGATCAGTGCGCCCACCGCGGAAGAGAGGCACGGCGCGAAGCCGCCTGCCGTAAGGATCGCCACACGCTTGACCATGTCGTGAAGGCTAGTGGGAGGGCGCCGGCTCCACACATGCCGAGGGTCGAGTCAGTCCGGCCGGAGGACCACGCAGCAGCGCCCCGGCTCCGGTTCCAGGCTGGCGCCCAACCCGCCGACCCGCTCGCAGAAGCCCTCCAACAGGTCCCTGTTGAGGCCGCACACGAGCGCTGTGTGCTCGGTCATGAGCATGTGGAACGGGCAGTTGGCCATGGTCACGCAGCCGTCAGCGGCCCTCGGCTCGTATCCGTGGCCGGCGAGGACCCGCGCGGCGGTCTCGATCGGCGTGCCGGAGCCGGACGCCTCGTCAGCCATCTGCCTGCCGTGGTCGCGGGCAACCTCCGCGAGTGCCTCGGCCACGGGGTCGCCCGTGGCGGTCGACCGTGAGATCGCGCGTGCCATCAGGTCGCCGGCGAGGAGGTACTCGCGCGGAGGGAGCGAGACCGCGATCTCCTCGGGAGCCCGGCGGTAGACCTTGGCAGGCCGGCCCGCCCCGGGTCCGGTGCGTCCGCTCAGGCGGAGGTAGTCCGAGCTGAGCAGGCCGGTCTCCTCCAGGCGATCGAGGTGGAACTTCGCCTGGTGCCGGGGGAGACCCAGGGCCCGGGCGGCCTGGTCGCGGCCCACCGGCTCGTCCTGGGCGCAGACGTAGTCGTAGAGGCGGCGTCGTACGCCGTCGGCGAGCGCGCCGATGCCCGCTGCCTGCTCCTCGAAGCCCGCCATGCCACCTCCTCGGTCGTGCCCTTGACGATAGTGCGCGAGGCTTCTAACGTCTAGATATGACGACGTTAGAGATACGACCTCGCGACACGGTCAGCCCGATCCCCGACACGGTCGCCGCCGAGGCGGCGGCTCGTGACTTCCTGGCTGCGCTCGGCGTCGACGCCGACACGCCCGGGACGCTCGAGACCCCGGGCCGGATGGCCCGCGCCTGGGCAGAGATGCTCACGCCGCGGGAGTTCGAGATGACGACCTTCCCGAACGACGAGGGGTACGACGAGCTGGTGGTCGTCGGCGACATCCCGGTCCAGTCGCTGTGCGAGCACCACATGCTCCCGTTCACCGGTGCCGCCCACGTCGGCTACCTGCCCGGAGACCGCATCCTCGGGCTCTCCAAGTTCGCGCGCGTCGTGGAGATGTTCGCCAGGCGGCCGCAGGTCCAGGAACGCCTGACCCGTCAGGTCGCCGACTGGCTCGACGAGCACCTGGCACCACGAGGTGTCGGGGTGGTGATCGAGGCCGGCCACTCGTGCATGTCACTGCGGGGAGCGCGGGCAACCGGTGCGCTGACGCGGACAACGGCCCTGAGCGGGGAGCTCCGCAGCGATGCAGCCCTGCGCGCTGAGTTCCTCTCCTCGGTCGGAGGTGCGCGATGAGCGCCCCGCGGCTCGTGGTCGTCGGCGCCGGCATGGCCGCCGGCCACCTGGTGGGGGCACTCCGCGACGCGGGGGACGAACGACCGATCACGGTGCTCGGTGACGAGGGGCAGCGTCCCTTCGAGCGGCCGGGCCTGTCCAAGGAGGTGCTGCTCGGCTCCAAGGAGGCCGACTCCCTCTACGTCCGCGACCAGGACTGGTACGACGACCACGGGGTCGACGGACGCTGGGCCGATCCGGCCGTCTCCCTCGACCTGGAGGGCGGTTCGGTCCGGACGGAGTCGGGCGAGAGCATCCCCTTCGACGACCTGGTGATCGCCACCGGCGCGCGTCCCCGGACCCTCGACGTCCCGGGTGCCGGCCTGACGGGCGTGCACACGCTGCGGCGGATGGACGACACGGCGGCGTTGCGCGAGGCGTTCGGTCCCGGCGTCCGCGTCGTCGTCGTCGGTGCGGGCTGGATCGGTCTCGAGGTGGCCTCCGCCGCCCGCGCGGCCGGCGCGGAGGTCACGGTCCTGGAGTACGCCGACGTACCCCTCGCCGCCGCACTCGGTCCGGTGCTCGGACAGCACTTCGCCGACCTCCACCGCCGCAACGGGGTCGACCTTCGCACTGGGGTCACCGTCACCGGTTTCACCGGGGACGCCCGGGTCACCGGCGTCCGTGCCGGTGAGGAGGAGGTCCCCGCCGACGTCGTCGTGGTCGGCGTGGGGGCCGTGCCGAACACGGACCTGGCGGAGGCCGCCGGCCTGGAGGTCGACAACGGCGTCGTCGTGGACGAGCGGCTGCAGGCGCGGCCACACGTGCTCGCCATCGGCGACGTCGCCTCGGCGACCAACACCACCCTGGGCCAGCGCCTGCGCGTCGAGCACTGGGACAACGCGAAGCGCCAGGGCAGGCTGGCCGCCCAGGTCCTGCTCGGCGAGGACGCGTCGTACGACTGGCAGCCCTACTTCTACACCGACCAGTTCGACCTCGGGATGGAGTACGTCGGCCGCTCGGCACCCGAGGACGACGTCGTGCTCCGAGGCGACCAGGGCTCCGGCGAGTTCATCGCGTTCTGGACGCGCGAGGGCACGGTCACGGCGGCGATGAACGTGAACGTCTGGGACGTCAACGACGACCTGCGCGCGCTGGTGGGCCAGAGGGTCGAGGCCGAGAGGCTGGCGGACGAGGCGGTGGCGTTGGCCGACCTGGTCTCGTGACAGGACCTCGTCCTTCCTCGACCGCCGGGGGCGGCCCGCGCTTCGTCGACCATCGATGAGGTGCGGTGCTTGCCACGAGCCTCTGCGCGGGGCCAGAGTGGACGGCACACCGAACCCAGGGGGCGCGATGTCAGACACAGCGGTCGAGACGGCGGACGAGCGCCTGGAGCTCAAGCGGGTCATGGGCCCCAAGCTCCTCCTGCTGTTCATCGTCGGAGACATCCTCGGCGCCGGTGTCTACGCCGTCACCGGCCAGATGGCGGCAACCGTCGGCGGGATGGTCTGGCTGCCGTTCCTGCTGGCCTTCGTCGTCGCCACGATGACGGCGTTGTCCTACCTCGAGCTGGTCACGAAGTACCCCCAGGCCGCGGGTGCCGCGCTCTACACGCACAAGGCCTTCGGCATCCACTTCGTCACGTTCCTGGTCGCGTTCGCGGTGGTGTGCTCCGGCATCACCAGCGCCTCCACGTCGGCCAACGTGCTGGCCCAGAACCTCACCGGCGGCTTCGTGATCAACGGCTGGATGGACGAGGCGCCGAGCACCAGCGTGACGATGCTCATCGCGATGGCCTTCATGCTCCTGCTGGCCGTGATCAACCTGCGTGGAGTCGGGGAGTCGGTGAAGTTCAACGTCGTCCTCACCCTCGTCGAGATGACGGCGCTGTTCATCGTCATCCTGGTCGGGTTCTGGGCGATGGGGCAGGGCGACGGCGACCTGAGTCGCATCACGGCCTTCAACACCGCCGCCGACCAGAGCACGTTCATGGCGATCACGCTGGCGACGTCGGTCGCCTTCTTCGCGATGGTGGGCTTCGAGGACTCCGTGAACATGGTGGAGGAGACCAAGGAGCCGGAGCGCATCTTCCCGCGCACCATGCTCACCGGCCTCGGCATCGCGGTCCTCATCTACATGCTGGTCGCAGTGGCGGTCGTCTCGGTGCTGACGCCGGGCGAGCTGGAGACGATCAACGAGTCCGAGGGTCGAGCGCTCCTCGAGGTCGTGAGCAAGGGCGCCCCCGGGTTCCCCATCGACCGGATCTTCCCGTTCCTGGCCGTGTTCGCGGTTGCCAACACCGCCTTGATCAACATGCTGATGGCGAGCCGGCTGCTCTACGGCCTGGCCAACCAGGACGTCCTGCCTCGCACCCTCGGGAAGGTCTCCCGCAAGCGGCGGGCGCCGTGGGTCGGCATCCTCTTCTCCACGGCCCTGGCGCTGGGGCTGATCCTCTACGTCGCCACCCAGTCCGACAGCCCGGTCGTCACGAGCCTCTCGACGACGACGGCGCTGCTGCTGCTCGCGGTGTTCACGGTGGTCAACATCGCCTGCCTGGTTCTGCGCCGCGACGGCGTCGAGGGGTTCTTCCGCTCACCCGGTCCCACCCCGGCGCTCGCCGCCCTGCTCTCGGTCGCCCTCATCGTGATCCCGTGGGGAGAGCGTGAGGCGATCGTCTACAAGGTCGCCGGCGGCATGCTCGCGCTCGGCGTCGTCCTCTGGGCGCTGACGTGGCTGACAAACCGCGGTGTGCGCGCCAAGAAGACCGGGTTCCGCGACATCGAGCACCTGGGGGAGTAGTCCTGTGGGTCCGGCCGCTGGTCTCGAGTACGGCGCCGCGTGCCCCCCGCCGTACCCTTGAGAGGTGAACGCCCTCCCGACCCTCGAGCAGCTGCGCGCGCTTGGCCCGCTGCAGCAGCCCACCTACCCCGACAGTGCGGCCGTCGATGCCGCGGTCGCGCGCCTGCGCACCGCACCGCCGCTCGTGTTTGCGGGGGAGTGCGACGACCTGAAGGACAAGATCGCCGCTGTCAGCCGTGGTGAGGCGTTCCTCCTCCAGGGCGGCGACTGCGCCGAGACCTTCGCCGGGGTGACGGCCGACAACGTGCGCAACAAGCTGCGCGTGCTGCTGCAGATGGCCGTCGTGCTCACCTACGCCGGGTCCGTCCCGGTGGTGAAGCTGGGGCGTCTCGCGGGGCAGTACGCCAAGCCCCGCAGCTCCGACACCGAGACACGTGAGGGGGTGACGCTTCCCGCCTACCGCGGTGACGCCGTGAACGGCTTCGAGTTCACCCCCGAGTCGCGCATCCCCGACCCGCAGCGCCTGGTCGAGGTCTACAACGCCTCCGCCGCCACCCTCAACCTCATCCGTGCCTTCGTCAGCGGCGGCTACGCCGACCTGCGCCAGGTCCACACCTGGAACAACGACTTCGTCCGTGAGTCGCCGTTCGCACAGCGTTACGAGGCGATGGCCGACGAGATCGAGCGCGCGCTCACCTTCATGAAGGCCATCGGCGCCGACCCCGACGAGTTCCACCGGGTCGACTTCCACTCCAGCCACGAGGCGCTGCTCATGGACTACGAGCACGCCATGACGCGCATCGACTCCCGCACCGGGCTGCCCTACAACGTCTCGGGCCACTTCGTGTGGATCGGCGAGCGGACCCGCCAGCTCGACGGCGCCCACGTGGAGTACTTCCGCCACATCCGCAACCCGATCGGCTGCAAGCTGGGTCCCACGGCGACGGCCGACGACGCGCTGTCGCTGGCCCACAAGCTCAACCCCGAGAACGAGCCGGGCCGGCTCACGTTCATCACCCGGTTCGGCGCTGACAAGATCCGCGACGGCCTGCCTCCGCTGGTCGAGAAGGTCACCGCCGAGGGCGTCTCGGTCGCGTGGGTCAGCGACCCCATGCACGGCAACACCTTCGAGACCTCCAACGGCTACAAGACGCGCCGCTTCGATGACGTGATCGAGGAGGTCCAGGGCTTCTTCGACGTCCACCGTGCGCTCGGCACCGTCCCCGGCGGCGTCCTGGTCGAGATGACCGGCGACGACGTGACCGAGTGCATCGGCGGCGGCGAGGAGATCGACGAGCACGGGCTGGCCCACCGCTACGAGTCGGTGGTGGACCCGCGCCTGAACCGCGTGCAGTCGCTCGAGCTCGCCTTCCGTGTCGCGGAGATGCTGCGTCGCCGCTGACCTCCCGGGTGCCCGATAGGTTCTGACCGTGATCGACCTGCGCTCCGACACACTCACCAAGCCGACCGAGTCGATGCGTGCCGCCATGGCCAGGGCCGAGGTGGGTGACGACGTCTACGCCGAGGACCCCACCGTCCTCGAGCTCGAGGACCGGGTGGCGGCGATGTTCGGCCACGAGGCCGCGCTCTTCACCCCCACCGGGTCGATGGCCAACGTCCTGGCCGTGGCCTCGGTCGTCGAGGCGGGCCAGGAGGTGCTGTGCGAGTCCTCGGCCCACATCGCCCGGGCCGAGCTGGGTGCCCACGGAGCGTTCACCGGGCTCACCATGCGCACCTGGACCGCGCCGCGCGGCCAGGTAGACCTCGCGGCGATCGAGGCGATGTTCGCCCCCGACATGGGCCCGTTCTTCGTCCCGACGGCCGCGATCTCCATCGAGAACACCCACAACTTCGCCGGCGGCGCGGTGCTGCCGTACGACGACCTGCGAGCCCTGCGAGCCTGGGCGGACGAGGTCGGCACTCGCGTACACCTCGACGGGGCCCGCATCTGGAACGCGCACGTCGCCACCGGCACGTCGTTCGCGGACTACGGCCGGGTGGCCGACGTGATGGCCGTCTGTCTCTCGAAGGGGCTCGGTGCCCCGGTGGGATCGCTCATGGTCGGCGCGGCAGAGGCAATTGCCCAAGCGCGCGTCCGGCGCAAGCGGATGGGTGGCGGCATGCGCCAGGTGGGGATCCTGGCCGCGGCGGGCCTGCACGCCCTCGACCACCACGTCGAGCGGCTGGCCGAGGACCACGCCCACGCCAGGCTGCTCGCCGAGGCGATCGGCGTCGACCCGGCGGACGTCGACACCAACATCGTCGTCGTCGACCGTGACGACGCCACCGCGTTCGTCGCCGCGGCAGCCGAGGAGGGCGTACGGATCGCAACCGTCGGCCCGCGCACGGTCCGCCTGGTGACCCACCTCGACGTGACCAGAAGCGACGCCGAGCGGGCGGCGGTCGTGCTCAGCCGGCTGGCCGGCCGATGAGCCGCACCTCGCTGATGGCGGTGTAGTCGCGTCCAAGCGTCCCGGCACCGGGAGGTGTGACCCCGGTGATGGTCAGGGTCACGGTCCTCGTGGTGACAGGCTGGACCCGGGTCAGCTGCAGCGTGGGTCGCAGTGCGAGCGACTGGTCGCGAGTGGCGTCGCCGAAGCCCCAGGTCACCGTCGTGATCCGGCGGTTGTTGGGATACCAGTCGACGCCCGCGATCTGCTTGGCGTAGCCGTTGACGAGGCCGACCCGGACGATCTCTGTCGGCTCAGCCAGTCTGAACGTGAGGGTCGTCCCGGTGCCGTCGCCGGGCATCCGCCACGCGGTCGCGAGCTGGCCGTCGAGCATCCGGGCGGCCTCGTAGGAGACCAGCTGCCCGTCGAGGTCCTGCGTGGATGGGGCCGTGACCGGCGCTGTCACGGTGGAGCTCCGTGAGACGTCGACCGGCCTGGCCTTCGGCTCCTCGGGCGTGGTGGACCCCGTGGGCTCCGGCTCCTGCGGGGTCGTCGCCCCGGTCGTCGGGTCCTGCGCGGTGCCGGGGTCGCCGCCCTCGTCGCCCAGGCACGAGACGAGGACGAGGAGCAGCACGACCAGGACGACCGTGCCACCCAGCCACGGCAGCCACGCGGGGCTCGGCTCGTCGCCCGCGCCGCGCTCGGTGTCCTCGGGGGCCGGGGGAGCATGCGGGGCGACGTGGTCGTCGTGGGGCTCGTCCTCCCGGATCCAGGGCAGGAACGCCTCGGCATCCTCGACCGGTGCGCCGACGGGGTGGCCGCAGTTGAGGCAGAAGCGCCCCACCCCCAGCTCGGCACCGCACCGCTCACATGTCTCCACGCGCCCCACAGTAGGTGTCACACGGCGATGTGGGGCAGCTCTCCCTCGATGCTGCGCCGAGGAAGCAGCTCGACGGCGACCATCGCCACGAACACCATCCCCCCGCCGACAAGGAGTCGCGAGGTGATCATCTCCCCTCCGAGCCAGACGGCGAAGAAGGAGGCGAAGACCGGCTCCATGCTCATGATGATGGCGCTCCTGGTCGGTGGCAGGTGGGCCTGGGCCCACGTCTGGGCCAGCAGGCCGATCGCGGCGACGACGAGCGCCATGTAGAGCACCGAGGCCCAGTCACGCCCGGTCTCCGGCAGGACGATCCCGTCGGGGACGGTCGCGAGGGTGCACACCAGCGTGATGACGATGATCTGCAGGATCGTCATGCCGATCGCGTCCTGGGCGGTGGACCAGGCGCCCAGCCCCACGATGTGCAGGGCGTAGAGCAACGCGGACGCGAAGGTGATGGCCTCGCCGTAGCCGACGCTGAGGCCGTTGAGCGTGAGGACTCCGAGCCCGGCTGTCGCCAGGGCCACGGCCGCCCACGTCAACGGGGGGATGCGGGTGCGCAGGATGGCCGCGGCGAAGAGCGGCGTGGCGACGACGTAGAGCCCGGTGACGAAGCCGCTCACGCTCGCGGGCGTGTGGGCCAGCCCGGCGGTCTGCAGGATCTGCGCCACCCCGTAGAGCACGCCCAGGAGAAGTGAGTGCCTGCGCACGACCGGGGACAGCCGTCCGATCGCCTTCGGGGCGACGACCAGCAGCGCGACGGATGCGACACCGAACCGCACCGCGAGGAAGTCCAGCGTCGGCACCCTGTCGAGCAGGTCCTTGATCAGGAAGAACGTGGACCCCCAGCACGCGGCGGTCGCGAGCAGGGCGGCCGCAGCCAGGAAGGTGGTACGCCGCTCGCTCACGACGCCGCCTCGGCGCGCAGGCGGCGGAGCACCTCGAAGTCGAGGCTGCCCGGGTCGCGTGAGCCGGGGGTCTCGAGGATGAATGGCACGTCGTCGAGCGCGGGGTGGGCGAAGAGCTCGGCGAACGCGCCCTCGCCGATGTGGCCCTCTCCGATGCTCTGGTGACGGTCCTTGAACGCCCCGCGCACGTCCATCGAGTCGTTGGCGTGGATCAGCCTGAGCCTCCCGGGTCCGGCGATCTCGACGATCCTGTCGACCGTTGCGGTCGTGCCTCCGGGCTCGTCGAGGGGCGCGCCCGCCGCGAAGGCGTGACAGGTGTCGAGGCACACGCCCGCCTTGGGGTGGTGGTCGAGGGCGGCGAGATAGGGGCCGAGGTCCTCGACTCCCGCGCACAGGGAGCGACCCTGACCGGCCGTCGGTTCCAGCAGCAGCCACGGCGCGGACTCCTCCGACACCGCGTCGAGGATCGGGAGCAGTCCCTCGCGCACCTGGGCGAGCGCGGCGTCGTACTGCTCGGTGGAACCGGTCGGGTCGACGTAGGAGCCGGTGTGCACGACGACTCCCTCGGCCCCGACCTGGGCGGCTCGCGCGAGGTTGTGGGCCACCGACGCCACCGAGCTCTCGAAGGTCGCGCGGGTCGGGGACCCGAGGTTGACCAGGTAGGGCGCGTGGATCACGACGCGGAGCCCGCGACGCTCGCACTCGGCACGGAAGGCGTGGTCGTCGGCGGGGTTGCCCTGGGACAGCGCCCAGCCGCGCGGGTTGCCCGTGAAGACCTGGATCGCCTCGCAGCCGACCGCCTCGGCGTTGGCCAGGGCGCCCTTGACGAGGCCACTGCCCACGAGCACGTGGGTGCCGATGGGGTTGCGCACCCGGCCAATCAGATCAGACGTGCCGGTCAGATCAGGAAGAGGGTGACGGTGCTGCCCTTGGGGGCCATCGACCCCGCGGAGGGATCGCTGTCGAGCACGAAGCCCAGTCCGAGGTAGCTGCCCGACTCCTCGGTGCGAACGACGAAGCCCAGCTCCTCCAGGGCGTCGGTGGCGGCCTCGACACCCATCGCCTTCGTCTGGGGGACCTCGACCAGCTCGGGCCCTTGGGACACGACGAACTGGACGGTGTCTCCCTTGTTGAGGGTCCCCGTGGCAGGGGTCTGGGAGATCACGTCGCCCTCGGCGACCGTGTCGCTGAACTCCTCGCTGGTGACCTCGCCCACCAGCTGCTTCCCCTCCAGCCACGCTTGCGCCCTGTCGAACGGCTTGCCGGTCCAGTCGCGCACCTCGATCGGCTTGCGGCCCTTGCTCACGACGAGGTCGACCGTGTCACCGGGCTTGAGCGTGGTGCCGGCGGCCGGAGTGCTCTTCATCACCTGGCCGGCGGGGACCTTCTCGCTCCAGCGTTCGGTCGACTCGCCGAAGGTGAGACGGGTCTCGGCCAAGGCGTCCTGGGCGGCGTCCTCGGTCATGCCGCGTAGCGAGGGGACGTCGTAGCGCTCGGGACCGAGCGAGAGGACCAGCGTCACGCTGCCTCCGTCGAGGACCCGGTCACCGGGGCTCGGGTCGGTCTGGAGGACCTTGCCCTTGGGCACCGACTCGGAGAACGTCGGCTCGCCCTCGGCAGCCTCCAGGCCGGCCTGGTCGAGCCGTGCCGTGGCGGCTTGCTCGCTCAGGCCGAGGACGCCGGGAGTGGTGGTGTAGCGGGCCCAGCCGAACCACCAGGCACCGACACCGATCCCGGCGACGAGGAGAAGGGCGAGCAGGAGGACCAACGGACCCTTGGCCGACCTGCGGCGAGGCGTGGTCGCCACGGGGGCGGGGCGGGTGGGCGCCCGGCGGGGAGCGACAGGGGCCGGCGCGGACGGCCGCCGGGCGGGTACGACGGTGTGGCGCTCGATCGCGGTCGTCCGGTCGTCGGTGCCGTCGTCGAGCAGCCCCACCTCGGCCGAGCCCACCTGCGTGAGCAGGGCGATGGTGTCCTCACCGACCTCCTGCTCGGGGTGGTCGAGCGGGACTGGCCGCGGCATCAGGTCGGCAGCGAGCTCGGGGTCGCTCGACACGCCGTCGCGCAGGGCCTGGGCGACCCGGTGCAGGTGGTGCAGGAGGACTCCGGCATCCGAGGGTCGCTGCGTGCTGTCGCGCGAGGTGGCGCGCGCCACCAGGGCATCGACGAAGTCGGGGAGCCCCGGGACGAGCGCGGACGGTGGGGGCACGTCGTGGTGCACGTGGCGGTAGGCCACCTGGATCGGTGACTCGCCCTCGTGCGGCTTGGTGCCGGTCAGCAGCTCGTAGAGCACCACGCCCACGGCGTAGACGTCGGCGCGCGAGTCGGCACGACCGTCGACCACGAGCTCGGGCGCGAGGTAGGACACGGTGCCGATGAGCACGCCGCTGGTGGCGGTGTGCTGGGTCTCGGCGCTGACCGCCTTGGCGAGCCCGAAGTCGGCGACCTTGATCGCACCGCCCGACTCGCCCTCGTCGGCGATCAGGACGTTCTCGGGCTTGACGTCACGGTGGATGAGACCGGCTCGATGGGCTGCTGCCAAAGCCGAGACGACCGGCTCGAGCAGTGCCAGGGCACGCGCCGCCGGCATCGGCGCCTCCTTGCGGATGACGTCGCGCAGCGTGTGCCCGGGGACGAACTCCATGACCAGGAAGACGGTGCCGTCGTCGTCGCCCTGGTCGTAGACGCCGACGACGTGCGGGTGGTTGAGGCGCGCAGCCGCGCGTGCCTCGCGGACGAACCGCTGGGCGAAGTCCTCGTCGTCGCCGAGGCCGGCGTGCATCACCTTCACCGCGACCGTGCGGTCCAGCCGGGTGTCGGTGGCCTCGTAGACACTGGCCATGCCTCCGCGCGCGATCCTGGGCCCCACGCGGTAGCGGCCGTCGAGGAGCCGACCGACCATGGGGTCACGGACGCGCTCGGGGGGCACCACGTCTCGACCTCCATCACCGGGCGGGGAAGGATCCGGCGCCTCATCCTACGGAAGCGACTCCAGCCGGACGGTGCTCAGCGCGCCCACGGCGTGGCGTCGGGGTGCCTCAATGCGGCCGCCCGGGGGCTCAGCAGGCGCCGTTGTACTTGCTCAGCTCGAAGGCGGGCGCCTTGACCGAGCGCTCGTTCGGCGCGCGCATGGTCCAGTAGCGCATCCAGTCCATCTGCATCCGGGACGGGTGCATCGTCTTGCCACGGAGTGCGCGCAGCTCGAACTTGAGCTGCCGCGGTACCGGGTCGAGGGCTGCGTCGCGGCGCTCGGTGTGGACGACGTGGGCGTCGACGAACCAGGAGATGTGGTCCTTCGCGACCTCGACGCCGTAGGTGTGCCACCGGTCGTTCCTGAGGTGGCGGCCCTTGAAGCCCCGGAAGGAGTTGTTCGGGAGGGTGTGCACGTAGGACTTGACCGTGTTGGTGCCGAGGGTGAAGTTCTCGAGGCCGATGTCACGACCCCCGCAGTGCTGGTCGCGGGTCCCGCCCGGCACCAGCTCCGTCACGACCTTGAAGTTCCTGCCTCCCTTGACGGTCTCCATCCGGCGGGCGCGCATCCGGATCTCCCAGCGGCCGTAGGTGTGTCCGGGCAGGTCGAGCTTGGCCGAGACGCTGCCCTTGCGGGTGGACATCAGGGTGAGCATGCCGTTCTGGGTGCGTACGACGCCGCGTCCGGTCTGCTTCCAGAAGCCGGGCTTCGGACCGACGAACTCCTGCCGGAACACGCCGTGCTGGTACCAGCCGAAGGTGTTGCCGGCGTGGACGGGGCCGGGGGATCCGTTGACGTGGTCCGCTACCGCCGCAGGGGTCACTGCGCTCGGCGAGAGGGTGAGGGCGAGCAGGCCGGTCAGTGCCGCGGCCACGGTCGAGCGGAGGATGCGCATCGCACCACGGTACGAACGGCTCGCCGCCACACAAAATCGGCCTCCCGGGCGCCCCACTGCCGGGCAGCCCGGCCTAGGCTGCGGCCATGACTGATGTGCCTCTCGCCGAGCGCGACCTGTCCGCACTGGTCCCCGAGTGGCTGACATGGGCTGAGGTGGCCGACCTGCTCGGTGTCACCCCCGGCAAGGTCCGCACCATGATCAAGGACCACGAGCTGGCCGCGGCGGTCTCCGAACCCGGCGCCGGCCCGCGGGTGCCGGCTGACTTCATCCAGGACGGCCTGGTCGTCAAGGGCCTGCCCGGGCTGCTCACGGTGCTGCACGACCAGAACTTCGACGACCGCGAGTGCATCGCGTGGTTGTTCACCGACGACGACCTCCCCGGCCGTCCGATCGACGCGCTGCGCGAGAACCGCGGGCGGGAGGCCAAGCGTCGCGCGCAGGTGCTCGGTTTCTGATGCGCGGGCGCCAGCTGGTCGTGGCCCTGGTCGCGCTGCTGGCGTTCGGCCTGCTGTGGTGGGCGCAGGGTGGGGCGACCCCCGAGCCGGAGATCGGACAGGACGGTCTTCCCGTCGTCCGGGCGCCCCAGCTGCCGACCGAGGCCCGCGACGTGCTGGACCGCATCGACGAGGGCGGACCGTTCAAGTACCCCGACAACGACGGCGTCACCTTCCAGAACCGCGAAGGACTGCTGCCTGACCGGCCACGGGGCTACTACGAGGAGTACACCGTGGAGACGGCCCCGAGGGAGCGTGGACCCTGGCGGATCGTCACCGGCGACGAGCTCGACGAGGTCTACTGGACCGAGGACCACTACCGGTCCTTCGCCCGCATCGAGGACCACGGGATCGAGGACCTGGAGTGAGCGGCCTGGCAGCGGTCCTGGCCGGGCACGAGCCCCCCGGGGTCTACCTCTGGCGCAGCGCGCTCGAGCCCGCCGCCGTGCGTGAGGCCGTCGAGAACGCCGACTGGGTGCTCGGCCACGTCGACGGGTGGGTCTCCGACGGCACGAGTGCGGCGTTCCTGGCGGACGTGGGCCGAGCGTTGCACTTCCCCGAGCACTACGGCCAGAACTTCGACGCCCTGGCCGACTGCCTGCGTGACATCGGCGCCGGCCGCGCGGGCGTCGTACTTCTGTGGGACGGGTGGGCCACCCTCGCCCGCCATGACGAGCGCGCGTTCGGCATCGCTCTCGACGTGCTGGCCGAGCGGGCCGGAAGCGACCGGGAGGTGCCGTTCACCGTGCTGCTGCGCGGCGACGGGCCGGCGGTGCCCGGGCTCCGCACCCTGGACTAGGTGCGAAGTTCCGACACACCCTGAGCCGCTACCCGGGAGCAGGACCCTGTCGTGGTGTCACGACGGTGGTCGCATCCCGACGTCGATCGCGGGCCGTGGCGCCACAGCCCGTGACACAACCGGCCTGCTGGCCGCCGTGAGGTGGCCTGTCCCGGAACACAACACGCTGGCCCCTGCGCTGTGAGCTGAACCGGGCCGGATCAGATCGGGACGCGACGCTCAGACTGTCCGCTGGGTCGCTGCCGCCGCCAGCTCGGTGAGCGCCCCACGGGCCTGGGGGTCGACATCGGCGGCGCCGAGTGCGGTGACCGCCTGCTCCGCGAGGTCGGTGATCATCGACTCCACGCGCTGGCGCGCCCCGGAACCATCGATGACGGTCCGCAGCTCGTCGACGTCGGCACGGCTCAGGTCGGTGCCGAGGGCTGCGTCGAGCCGCTCCGCCTCGGCGGGCGAGGCACCGTCGAGCGCGAGCGCCACGAGCACGGTCCGCTTGCCCTCGACCAGGTCGTCGCCCGCAGGCTTGCCCGTCGTGTCGGGGTCGCCGAAGACCCCGAGGAGGTCGTCTCGGAGCTGGAACGCCTCACCGAGCGGCAACCCGAACCGGGAGAGCAGGTCGAGCTGGTCAGCCGTGGCTCCGGCGAGCGCGGCCCCCACGTGGAGGGGACGCTCGATGGAGTACTTCGCCGACTTGTAGCGCAGCACGGTCATGGCCGTGTCGACGTCGGCACGCCCCCGTGCCTGCACCGACACGTCGAGGAACTGGCCGGCGATCACCTCGTTGCGGCACAGGTCGAAGACCCGCTGTCCGTCCAGGACGCGCTCGGGCGGGAAGCCGCTGCCGCGGAGCATCTCCTCGGCCCATCCCAGCAGCAGGTCGCCGAGCAGGATCGCCGCGGCGGCGCCGTACTGCTCGGGGTCGCCCCGCCAGCCCGCCGCACGGTGCTCGGCCTCGAAGGTGCGGTGCGTCGAGGGGCGGCCGCGCCTGGTGTCGGAGGCGTCCATGTAGTCGTCGTGGACCAGCGCGCTGGCATGGAGCAGCTCGAGCGAGGCGCAGGCTCGAGCCAGGGACTCGGGGTGGTCGTTGGCCGGCGCGACCGCCCGGTGCCCCCAGTGGCAGAAGGCGGCGCGGAACCGCTTGCCGCCCGTGACCGAGGTGCGGGCCTCGGCGAGCAGCCGGGTGGCATCGGGACCCAGGGGCGCCAGGAGGGTGGCCTGGTGGTCGAGGAAGTCGTCGAGCACGCCCTGCACCCCGACGCGGAAGGTGTCGGGATCCCAGGATGCGCTCACGCACGGAGCCTAACCAGTGGGACGATCACGCTGATCGGCGCGTGGCTCCCTAGGCTCTGCCCCATGACGCAGGACCCGGGACGCAGCATGCGCGACCTCATCGAGGGCGGTGACAGGTCCTTCTCCTTCGAGTTCTTCCCACCGAAGGACGAGGCAGGGGAGGAGCAGCTGTGGCGCGCCATCACCGAGCTCGAGCCCTACCGGCCGACGTTCGTCTCGGTGACCTACGGCGCGGGCGGCTCCTCCCGTGACACGACCGTGCGCATCGTCGAGCGGATCGCACGCGAGACGTCGATGCTGCCCGTCGCGCACCTGACCTGCGTCGGTCACACCACCGACGAGCTCGCCGCGATCCTGCGCGACCTCTCCGACGCCGGCGTCAGGCACGTGATGGCGCTGCGTGGCGACCCGCCCGGCGGGCCCGGCTCGCCGTGGACGCCCACGGAGGGCGGTCTCGACCACGCCGACGCGCTCGTGGCGTTCATCAAGCGCACCATCGACGCCAGGGTCGGCGTCGCAGCCTTTCCCGAGGGTCACGTCGACGCGCCCTCGCTCGAGGCCGACGCACAGGTGCTCAAGGCCAAGCAGGACGCCGGGGCGGAGTTCGCCGTCACCGAGATGGTGCTGCGTGCCTCCGACTACGCCGCCCTCGTGGAGCGGGCCCGCGCCATCGGCGTGGACATCCCGATCATTCCCGGCATCATGCCGATCCTGAGCCTCCGCTCGATGCAGCGCATGGCCGAGCTGTCGCGGCGCGACCTGCCCGCCGAGGTGGTGGAGAGGCTGACGCCCCACGCCGACGACGCCGCCGCCCTCCGCGCCGAGGGCATCGCGATCGCCACCGAGCTCTGCGAGCAGCTTCTCGGGGATGGCGCCCCGGGCCTCCACTTCTACACGCTGAACTTCTCGCGCGCGACGCGAGAAATCTTCACCGGTCTCCAGATCACCGTCTGATCGCCGCTAGCCTGCCGCCATGCGCACCGTCACCGTCACCGGATCCGGCATCAGCCACGTCGCCCCGGACGTCGCCGTCCTCCGCGTCGTCGCCGTCCAGCGGGGGGAGGGAGTCGCCCAGGCCTACGAGGCGATGAGCGCCTCGGCTGCCTCGCTCGTCGAGATCGCCGTCCGCCACACCGATCCCTCCCGCATCTCCTCGACGGGGGTCTCGGTCTTCCCGACCCACGACCACGAGGGCGCCCGCAGCGGCTACGAGGCCCGCCACTCCTACGCGATCATGTGCGACGACCTGGCCGTCGCGGGCGACCTGCTCACCGACCTCGCGCAGAAGATCGGCGACGCGCTGGGGGTCGACAGCGTCGGGCTGGAGGTGACCGACGGTGCCTCCGCTGCCGCGGAGGCGCGCGAGGCAGCCTTCAGCGACGCCCGCGAGCGGGCGATGAGCCTGGCCCGCATGGCCGGGCTCGGACTGGGACAGGTGGAGTCGATCGTCGAGACGACCGCACAGGGCGACTCGATCCCGCGCGTGGCCTCCAAGCTGGCCATGTCTCGCGACGCCGTCGGACTCGAGCCCGGCGAGACGGCGGTGTCCTGCTCGGTCACCGTCGTCTGGACCCTCAACTAGCCGCGCTCAGCCCGGCCGACCACCTCGGCGACGAGGGCGGCGCTGAGACCGACGAAGGGCAGTCCCGGTCCGGTCGTGGCCGACGCGCCGGCGGTGAGGACCCCGTCGACAGGTGTGCGGGGACCCAGTCGCTCACGCGCGGTTCGCGGCCCGCGCCACTGGACGCCGTGGGGCGACCCGCCCCACTGCTCGACGAGGTCTCGCGGCGACCTGTCGACCCGTGCGACGACCTGCTTGCGTACGTCGATCCCGCCACGGGCCAGCGCGACGACGATGTCCTCGGCCAGTCGGCCGCGTCCGTGGAGTGTCCAGGCGGCAGCGCCCGCGGGAGCCTTGCCGCCGGTCCGCACGACCAGGAGCGGGTCGCCGTGGATCACCACCTCGTGCGGGAGGTCGGGCAGGTCGCCCTCGAGTCCCAGGTGGCACACGACCGGAGGGATCGCCGGCATCGTCCGCTCGACGTACGGCGCCAGCGAGGGCAGTCGACGCGGGTCGATCGCCACGACCACGAGGTCGGCGGGGATCTCGCCGGTCGTGGTGTGGACGGCGACGACCCGTCCGCTGCGCACGACCAGGTCGACCGCGGTGGTGCTGGTGAGCACGCGGACCCCACGCAGCACGAGCCGCTCGGCCATGGCGCCGCCGAGGGCGGCGATGCCACCGGGGACGGTCCAGGTGCCGAAGCGCTGCTCGAGGTAGGAGGTGATGCCCAGCCAGGCCGGGACGTTGCGCAGGTCGTGCCCGTCGGCGACGGCCGCGTGCCCACCGACCAGCCTGAGCCGCTCGTCCTTGAAGCTGCGTCGCAGCCTCTTGTGGAGCGACTCGCGCGAGGCCAGCAGCGAGGTCAGCTCCTTGGGCGCCAGGTCGGGGTTCCACGGCCGCTCGAACCACTCGCGTCGCAGCAGCTCCCACACGTCGCCGTACGACGCCACGTGGTCGACCCACTGCCGCCCCAGTCCGGCACCGAGGCTCTCGACCGCGGCCAGCTGGGCTGCCCGCGAGCCGCCCGGGAGGGCCAGCGAGGAGCCGTCGGCGAAGCGGTGCTCCCGCACGAGGTCCAGCGGCTGCAGGTCGAGCTCGCGCTCGAGCGGGCGGCCGGACTTGCGGAAGAGGTCGCGGACCACGGCCGGCAGCAGTGTGGTGGACGGGCCGGCATCCCACGTGAAGCCCTGGCTGGACTCCGAGCCCAGTGCGCCGCCGAGCACGTGGGAGCGCTCGACGAGGGTGACGTCGTGGCCGAGCTTGGCCAGCCTCGCGGCGCTCGACATGCCACCGAAGCCGCCACCGACCACCACCACGTCCGACACGCGGTGAACCCTAGTGACCCCGTCCCGCTAGGCCGCCTGGTGGATGGGGTCCTTCTTCTTCCAGCGCCGCCAGCCGCGGCGGACCAGGCGGGCGACCAGCAGGAGCATGACGAGCCCCAGGGCGAGCAGGACGCCGGCCAGGGCAGCGGCCGCCTCCGGGTGCTCCAGGGCGAACCAGACGACACCGAGGACCGCGAAGTCCTCGGTGAGGCTGGCAGCGACGTTGGTGACGGGCTCGGGGGAGGAGTTGATGGCGAGTCGGCCGCCGGCCTTGACCAGGTGGGAGAGCAGCGCGGTGCCTCCGCCCACGGCCCCCAGCACCGCCTGGTCGAGCGAGGAGGCGTCACCGGCGAGCAGCACGCCGATCACCGTGCCTGCCGTGGGACGGATCGCGGTGGAGATCGCGTCCCAGGTGGAGTCGATGTAGGGGATCTTGTCGGCGATGAACTCCATGGCGTAGAGGAACCCGGCAGCGGCCAGGACGTCCCACCGTGCGAGGACGTCGGGGATGTCGCTGAACGTGCCGAACCGGTCGGCCAGCCCCATCACGAGCACCACCAGGTAGGCGTTGATGCCGCTGGCCCAGCCGGTGGAGAAGGTCAGTGCCAGGGAGTCCACTCGGTCACCTCCATGCTCGGACCTCCATGTCAGGCCACCTCGGCCACGGTGCCACCGGTCATCGCGAGGAGCTCGTCGAACGTCGTGGAGAACACCGCGGCGGGGTGGCCCGCAGCTGCCCAGATCGTCTCGTGCCGGCGCAGCCAGGGGTCGATCCAGGTCGGGACAGGGGCCGGGTGGTCGAACGGCGAGACGCCGCCGATGACCTGTCCGGTGTGGCGTCGTACGAAGTCGGGGCTGGCGCGGTCGAGGCGCTCGACGCCCACCCGGGCGGCCGCTGTGGCGGTGTCGACCCGGTGGGCGCCGGAGGTGAGGATCAGGACCGGGTGGCCGCCGGCGTCGAACAGGAGGCTGTTGGCGATGGCGCCCACCTCGCAGCCGAGCGCGGCGGCGGCGAGTGCGGCAGTGTGGGCGCTGTCCGGCAGGATGACTACCTCACCGGTGCCGCCGCGCCGGACGAGCTCATCTCTGAACGAGGTGATCGCTGGGTGCTCACTCGACATGGGGGGAGCCTAGCCAGCACGGACCGCAAGTGCCTTCGGAGGGAAATCATGTCGCGCGAGATGCCGGGATCAGTGGTCAACAGCCTGCGGGTGCTCGCCCTGCTCGTGGCGACCTCGGGCGTGATCACTCTGCTCACCTGGTTGATGAGCGACGACATCCTGATGACGTGGGCCGAGGGCAACCCCACCGCGCAGGAGATCCTGGCCCAAGGGGGGATCGAGGCGCTGCGTGCCGACCAGATCTCGCCGGGGTTCGTCGCCCTCGCCGTGGTGGCCTTCGTCGGCTTCGCCCTGCTCTCGCTGGTCCTGGGCGCGTTCCTGGCCGGCGGGTTCCCCTGGGCGCGCTGGGTCCTGACGGCCACGGCGTTCATGGGAGCGCTGGTGGTCACGGTCTGCCTGCAGAACCAGATGCCGACGATCTTCGTGGTCCTCTCGGTCCTCCTGATCCTGCTGGGTGCGCTCCTCGTGGTCCTCCTGTGGCGCAAGGACACCACCGCCTACCTGCGCGACGACGTCTAGCCTCCGGCTGCGTTCCTCCGGTCCGTCGGGGCCGTTCTCTTGAGACTGTCGGACAGGGGTAGTACCGTTCAGGGTGTTCGAACAAACGTTCGACAGACCCGGGTGGCGGTGACCTCGACCCCCACCGACACCCGGGTCGCCCCGGGGTCGACTGACAGCAGGCAGAACCTGCCAGAGGTGCAGTGGAGGCGTGATGAGGCAGTACGACGACCCCGTCGAGGTGCGACGCGGCGAGACCGAGGGGCCCGACCAGTTCCTGTGGCGCGGCCGGCTGTGGAAGGTGCGCGCGGTGCTGGCGCACTGGGTCGAGACCGGCCCCTGGTGGCAGTCCGCCGGAGTGCGGGCGGTGGTGGGCTCCGACGAGGCGACGTCGCCTGCCGAGACCCGTCCAGACCAGACCCCTCCCACCCAGGCCCACACCGACATGCTGGTCGAGCGCGAGCTGTGGCGGGTCGCGGCAGGCCGTGGCGTCGACAACGACGGAGTCTTCGACCTCTCCTTCAGCTGGACCGACGGGCGCTGGCAGCTCGTCGGCTGCGTCGACTGAGGGGGAGTGACGATGTCTCCCCACCTCCTGCCCGCGACCACCCACTCCTACCTCGAGCGCTCGGCCGCCTCCCTCCACGAGGCGGTCACCGCGCGCGACGTCCCGACCCGCTACGCCTGCGCCCACGTCGCGGCGTTGCAGGCTGCGGCCGCCCTGCTGGCGGCACGGGCTCGCCCGGCGCCACGGGCCCGCCGCCAGAAGAACGCCTGGGTCCTGCTGGCCGAGGTGGCCCCCGAGCTCACCGAGTGGGCACGCTTCTTCGCCGCCGGCGCTGCCAAGCGGGCAGCCGCCGAGGCGGGCTCGACCCGAGCCGTGACCGAGCGCGAGGCCGACGACCTGGTGCGCGACTCCGACCGGTTCCTGGCCGTGGTGGAGCAGTCGTTGGGGCTGGTGCCCCACGTCCGTGCAGGCGGTCGGGCAGCGGTGCCCCACGCGAGCGAGCACAGCGGTGTCGCCTGATCCGTTCGTCCATCTCCACGTGGCGTCGGGCTACTCCCGACAGTTCGGCGCCTCTCATCCCCACGTCCTGGTGGAGCGGGCCGTCGAGCACGAGATGGACACCCTCGCCCTCACCGATCGCGACGGCACCTACGGGGCGGTCAAGTTCGTCAACGCCTGCCGCTCGGCAGGTGTCCGCCCGGTGCTCGGGGTCGACCTGGCGGTCGGGGCAGGGCGGGCGACCTTCCTTGCGGTCGGTCGGGCCGGCTGGGCTGCGGTGTGCCGGATGGTCTCCGCTGCCCACCTCGCCGGTGAGCGGGGCCGTCCCGTGGCCGGCCTCGACCTGCTCGCGCCCCACCTGTCCGGCGGGCACGTGGTCGTCCTGCTGGGGCCGGCCTCCGACCTGGGCATGGCGGCGACCCGACGGCGTGACGACCTCGGCGCGGCCGTGATCGAGTCGTGGTGCGAGGTCGTCCCTCGGGAGAACCTCGTCGTCGAGCTGGTCTCCCACCGGCTCAGGGCCGGCCGGGGCGGTGCGGCGACCTGGGGTCCCGGCACGTCCCACCATGCTGCCCGGATGGCCGCGATGGCCCACCGGGCCGGCTTGACGAGCGTGCTCACCAACGCGGTGCGATACGCCGACCGCCTGGACGCGCCCGTCGTCGACGTGCTCGACGCCGCCCGTCGGCTCGTGCCGTTGGGGTCGGCCAGCCTGCGTGACATCGGCCCGGACGGCTCCCGCGGCAACGCCGAGGGGTTCCTGAAGTCCGGCAAGGAGATGCACGAGGTCGCCGAGGAGGTCTGCCGGCTGGCCGGCATGGGTGACAGCGAGACCGAGGCGCGCCGTTTGCTGGCCCGCACCCGGGCCGTCGCCGACCGTTGCGCCCTCGACCCGCGGGCCGACCTGGGCATCGGCGAGATCCACTTCCCCGAGTTCGACGCCGGAGCCCGAGGAGCCGATGTCGAGCTCCGCCGTCGGTGCGAGGCCGCGATCGGAGGCCGCTACGGCAACGCGCCGCGCCAGCGGATCTGGAAACGGCTCGACGACGAGCTGGAGATCATCAAGACACTGGGCTACGCCTCCTACTTCCTCACCGTCGCCGACGTCACCGACATGATCGGTGCGATGGGCATCCGCCGGGCGGCTCGCGGCTCGGGTGCCGGGAGCCTGGTCAACTACCTGCTCGGGGTCTCCGGTGTCGACCCGATCCGCCACAACCTGATCATGGAGCGGTTCCTCTCGCCGCTGCGTGCCTCGTTGCCCGACATCGACATCGACGTCGAGTCGGCGCGCCGTGAAGAGGTCTACCGCGCGATCCTCGAGAAGTTCGGGGGAGAGCGCTGCGTCTGCGTCTCGATGATGGACACCTACCGGGTCCGCCACGCCGTGCGCGATGTCGGGGCTGCCCTCGGCATGCCGCCGGGTGAGATCGACGCCATCGCCAAGGCCTTCCCCCACATCCGCGCCCGCGATGCCCGGCTGGCGCTGCGCGACCTGCCGGAGCTGCGGGCCAGCGGTCTGACCGGGTCCTGGGGAGGGCCGGGCGGCCTCGACCTCTTCTTCGGCCTGGTCGAGCGGCTCGACGGGCTGCCCCGACACATCGCCATGCACCCGTGCGGAGTGCTCCTCTCCGATGCCACCCTGCTCGACCGGACCCCGGTGGAGGCCTCCTACTCGGGCTTCCCGATGAGCCAGTTCGACAAGGACGACGTCGAGGAGCTCGGCCTGCTCAAGCTCGACGTGCTCGGCATCCGGATGCAGTCGGCGATGGCCCACGCGGTCGCCGAGGTGGCACGGGTCGACGGCGTCGAGATCGACCTCGACGACGAGGTGCAGGTCCCCTTCGACGACGTGCCGACCTACTCGATGATCAGCGAGGCCAAGACCCTGGGCGTCTTCCAGATCGAGTCACCGGGTCAGCGCGAGCTCGTCGGCAAGTCCGGCATCGAGAGCTTCGAGGACATCATCACCGACATCTCGCTGTTCCGTCCCGGCCCGGTCAAGAGCGACATGATCACCCCCTACCTCGAGGCCAAGCAGGGATGGAAGATCGCCCGCTACTTCCACGACGACCTGCGCCCGATCCTGGAGTCGACCCGAGGTGTGGTGGTCTTCCACGAGCAGGTGATCGAGATCATCGCCAGGTTCGCGCGGGTCTCCTACGCCGAGGCCGACGAGAAGCGTCGCGCCCTCGGAGACACCGAGGGGATGGCCGAGACCAAGGTGTGGTTCCACGCGCGGGCGCTCTCGCACGGCTACGACCTCCCACTTGTCGAGAGGCTGTGGAAGGTGCTGGAGTCCTTCGCCTCCTTCGGCTTCTGCAAGGCGCACGCGGCGGCCTTCGCGCTGCCCACCTACCAGTCGGCCTGGCTCAAGGCCCACTGGCCGGCCCACTTCCTGGCGGGGGTGCTCACCCACGACCCCGGCATGTATCCCAAACGACTGATCCTCGACGACGCCCGCCAGTTCGGGGTGGGTGTGCTCGGTCTCGACGTCAACGCCAGTGAGGCGTCCTACTGCGTCGAGCGCAGTGAGCAGCACCCTGCCGGCCACGCGATCCGGATCTCGCTCGCCGACGTCAAGGGCATCAGCGAGGCCGAGGTCGCCCGCATCGTCACCGCGCGGGAGACGCCCTACGTCTCGTTGTCGGACTTCTTCCACCGGGCCCGGGTCTCGCGCCCGGTCCTCGAGCGGCTGGTGCTGGCCGGCGGCTTCGACTCGGTCTACGACATCGACGCCGGCGATGCCACGGTCCAGCGTCGTGGTCGGCTCACTCGCCGTGACCTGCTGCTGCAGGCCGCCGAGCTCGACCGGCATGCCCGGGTGCTCGACCGCACCTCCCGTGGTCGGGGCCTTGCGGCGCGCCGGACGCTGCGACCCGCCGCCGTGCGGGCCGCGGGCGCAGCAGAGCTCAACAGCTCCGACCCCGCGGTCCGGGCGGCCGCCCAGTCCCGTGCGGCCCAGCCGGTCCGACCGGCCGACTCGGTCCAGCTGACCCTGAGCCTGGGTGACGAGCCGGGTGGGCAGGGGGAGCGCGCCACCGGCCTGCCCGAGATGAGCCGCCACGAACGGATGCGGGCCGAGCTGGAGATCCTCGGTCTCGACGTCAGCCAGCACGCGGTGACTCCCTACGCCGAGTTCCTCGACGCACTGGGCGCGACCTCCAGCCGCGACCTGCTCCGTCGTCGCAGTCGCTCCGAGCTGCTGGTGGCAGGGGTCAAGGTCGCCACCCAGACTCCGCCGGTCCGCTCGGGTCGGCGGGTGGTCTTCCTGACGCTGGACGACGGCACCGGGCCGGTGGACGCGACCTTCTTCGAGGACGCCCAGGCTCCCTGCGCCGCCACGGTCTTCGGCTCGTGGCTGCTGCTCGTGCGGGGCGAGCTCCGGCGCACCGGTCGCCGTGGCGTCTCGCTGCGTGCCACCGGCGCCTGGGAGCTGCCACGACTGCACGCGCTGTGGTTGCAGGGCCGCGACAGCGACGAGGGGATCGACCTGGTGCGCGCCGAGCTGGCCCGCCTCGACCGGCCGGTCAGGACGGATGACCCGGCCGACACAAGCCCCCAGCAACGACGCGTGCTCGTGCACAGCAGCGGGTTCCAGATGTCCCCCTATGCCGACATCAGACCGGCTGGCGACTCGGTGAAGGACGTCGCCCGCAAGCTGTGGCACCGCAGCCCCGGGAGCCCGGGGTGAGAGGCCGCGACGCACTAGGGTTGGGTCCATGCCAGGCACCAGCACCTCCCACGAGCGCCGCCAGGCCGTGCGCACCGGCGTCGTCTGGTCCGCGGTCCGGGATGTCCTCGACGCTCCCGACGGCTCGTCAGGAGAGCCGGCGCGCATCATCGACATCGGCGGGGGCACGGGTGGCTTCGCCGTCGCGCTGGCCGAGCTGGGCCATCGCGTCCAGGTCATCGACCCCAGCCCCGACGCCCTGGCTGCCCTCGACCGACGCGCCCGTGAGCGCGACGTCGCCGACCTGGTCTCAGGTCAGCAAGGAGACCTCGCCGACCTCGCCGACCTCGTCGACGAGGCCGACCTGGTGCTCTGCCACGGCGTCCTCGAGGTCGTCGACGACCCTGCTGAGGCCCTCGCCACGATCGCCGAGGTGCTGCGTCCGGGGGGTCACCTCAGCCTGCTCGTCGCCCAGCGCCACGCCGCGGTGGTGGCCCGCGCGATGGCCGGCCACTTCCAGGCTGCTCGCGAGCTGCTCGACGCCGATGTGTCGACGAGCAGCCGTGGTGGGCGCCGCTTCACCCACGAGGAGGTGCTCGGCCTGCTCTCCGGAGCTGGGTTCGGTCCGAGCACCGTCCATGCCGTGCGTGTCTTCGCCGACCTCGTCCCGGGCAACCTCATCGACCTCGAGCCGGGTGCCGCGACTGCGCTGGCAGACCTCGAGCAGGCGGTGGCAACGCGCCCTGAGTTCCTCCCGCTCGCCACGCAGCTGCACCTGCTCGCCCAGCACTGACTCCTCGAGTCGGGGGTGTCGATGACCGACACCCCGATCCTCCACGTCGACATGGACGCGTTCTACGCCTCCGTCGCCACCCGTGGACGGCCGGACCTGGTGGGTCAGCCCGTCATCGTGGGTGGTGGCAGCCGGGGCGTGGTGCTCTCGGCCAACTACCTGGCCCGTGACCACGGCGTCCGCTCCGCGCTGCCGATGACCAGGGCCAGACGCCTCTGCCCCGACGCGGTGGTGATCGCTCCCGACTTCGAGCTGTTCGGCACCGTGTCGGCCTCGGTGATGGAGGTCTTCCGAGAGGTCACCCCAGTGGTCGAGGCGATCTCGCTGGACGAGGCGTTCCTCGACGTCAGCGGGTCGACCCGGCGGCTGGGGCCTCCCGAGCTCATCGCCGAGCGCCTGCGCTCGACGATCCACGACGAGCAGCAGATCACCTGCTCGGTGGGCGTGGCCGCCACCGTCGCGGTCGCCAAGCTGGCCAGCAAGCGGGCCAAGCCTGACGGCGTGGTCGTCGTGCCCCCGACCGAGGTGACCTCCTTCCTCCACCCGCTCGACGTGGGTGAGCTGTGGGGAGTGGGGGAGAAGACGCAGGCGATGCTCCACCGGCTCGGACTGGTCACCGTCGGCGACGTCGCACACACACCGCTGCGCACCCTGCAGCGAGCCGTCGGCGACCACCTGGGGCGACAGCTCCACCACCTCGCCTGGGGGACCGACCGCACGGACCTCTCGCCCCAGGCGGGCCCGCACGACCCCGAGAGGTCGATGGGTGCTGACGAGACCTTCGCGCGCGACACCGACGACAGGGACGTCGTGGTGCGTGAGCTCCTCAGGCTCTCCGACCGGGTGGGGCGGCGGATGCGCGTGGCCGGCGTGGCCGGGCGCACGGTGACCCTCAAGCTCCGCTTCGCAGACTTCACCACGCTGACCAGGTCACGGACCCTTCCCGAGCCGACCGACGTCACGGTGGAGATCCACCGTGCCGTCACCCGGCTCCACGACTCGCTCGGCCTCACGCGGTCCCGGGTGCGCTTGGTCGGCGTCCGGGTCGAGGGGCTGGTGCCGCGGGCCAGCGTCCAGCGACAGCTGGTGCTGGGAGAGCCCGAGTGCGGCTGGGCGGAGGCCGACCGCGCGGTCGACCGGGCCGCACGGCGCTTCGGGGCTGCCGCGGTGCGGCCCGCCAGCCTCGTCTGAAGATCGGCGTGACCAATTTCGCCCGACCGCTACCCGTCTTGTTGCAGGCGTGCCTAGACTTGAGACCAGTCAGCCGTTGTGGAGGAGGAGTCGTGCCGCTCTCGGAGGAAGAACTTCGTCTCCTCGAGCAGATGGAGCGCGCGCTCGTCGAGGAGGACCCCAAGCTCGCCTCCGCGCTCCGGGGCACCTCGTTCCAGCGGGCCGCCCGTCGTCGAGCGATCCTCGGCGGGGTGATCCTCGTCGCCGGGATCGGCATGCTCGTGGGAGCAGTGCTCCTCAGCCAGCCCGTTCCCGGTGTCATCATGGGTGTGGTCGGCTTCGTGGTGATGCTCGGTGGCGCGGTGCTCGCCGTGACCGCAATGCGCACACCCACTGCCCGGATGGCCTCGCCGCAGGGTGCCTCGAAGGTTCGCGAGTCCGGCCACACCGGCTTCGGCGTGGTCGACGGCGGCCGCAAGCACCGTCCCTCTCGCCCGCGGCAGCGCTCGCACGGCTCCTTCATGGAGCGCGTCGAGGAGCGCTGGCGTCGTCGCCGCGAGCGTGGGTTCTAGGACACTGCCCTAGCCCACGAGCTCCTCGGTCCGGTCCGTCGCGACCGGGTCGACCTGGGTGCTCCCGGTCACCCCAGGACCTTGTCGGGGTCGTCGGCCCCAAGGCGATCCCACCACCGAACGTGGCCACCACTCCGCCCGCCGCTGGACCCTGCCCGAGACGCCCGAGACGAGCGCCTCCATGACGAGGTCGGCGTCGTCCGCGAGCCGGCCCCGGGCCGCCTCCGAGCCCTCGGGGGCGTAGGGCGCGTAGCGGCTGCGCTCGAGACGCTCGACCAGCCTGTCGAGGGCGGCGGCAGCCAGGGGTGCCTCGAGACGTCCTCGGCGCGGTCGGTCCGGTCGCTCGCGGGCGGGAGAGGGCGTGCCCAGCAAGGATCCCAGGAAGGCGCCGGTACGACGTGGAGATCGGCCGTGCGGCCAGGTGTGCCCGAGGTCGACGGCTGTTGCCTGCAGCTCCTCCCACACCCCCTCGATCCCGCGTGCGAGCCGTGCCCGCCGCAGGGAGCCTCGCCGCAGGCGCGGGAGCTGCAGGAGGGCGGCCACGAGCAGGAGGCCGAGCGAGACGAGCAGGACGGTGAGACCTCTCGCGCCGAGCAGCGGCTCGTCGGCGGTGTCCGAGGAGTCCTCCGGTTGCGGTCGCGGCTCGGCTGGAACGGCGGTCGAGCTGCTGGAGGTCGGTGAGGGCGACTCGGGGGCGGCCTCGACGTCGGTGTTGGTGTAGGCCGGGACGTCACCCGCGCGCGCGGCCGGAGTGGGTTCGAATCGCACCCACCCGGAGCCCGGGAAGTAGAGCTCGGGCCACGCGTGCAGGTCCCACGCGGAGAACTCCCACTGGCCACCGTCGATGCCCTCTGGCTCGAGGAAGCCGACAGCGACGCGGCTTGGGACGCCCAGGACCCGGGCCATGATGGCCATCGACGCTGCGAACTGCTCGCAGTAGCCGACCCGGCCGCCCTCGGAGAGGAACGACACCAGGTCAGCACCGTCCTCGTCGACCGAGTCGACCGCGTCGATGTCGTACCTGAAGCCACCGTCCTGTCGGAACCACTGCTGCAGGCGCTGCATCTTCTGGTAGCGGGTGGGGGCTCCCTGCGTCACCTGCGTGGCCAGCTCGCGGATCTCGATGGGGAGGCTCGACGGCAAGTCGGTGAACGTCGAGCGCACGTTGGTGATGCCCGACACGGCCTCGTCCATGCTCCGAGGGTCGTAGTCCAGCTCGACACCGGAGAAGTCGTAGGCCCGAGCAGCTGCGGTGACGTCCTCGCCGGCTGCGATGAAGTCGCGTGTTGCCAGGTCGTAGCGCCAGTCGACCCCGGCGTTGATCCGGGTGATCTGCGGCATGGTGGGGAGCCAGGTCGAGTCGAAGTCGGAGCTGACGCGGACCCCGTAGCGATGGGTGCTCCTCGGCAGGGACGTCGACACGCCGTCCAACCCGGGCAGGCTGCCCACGGCCACCTGGTCCTCGGGGATCTCGCGGTCGCCCGGCGTCCAACGCTCGTCGACGAAGTTGGCGAGGACGGCCATGCGGAGGTAGGTCGGCCGGGGCCCCGAGGTCGAGACCCACAGCAGCGGGACGTCCTGCCCGCGGCGGAGGTCCCGGCGCAGGTCGACCATCGGGTCCTTCACCGTGATGGACCGAGCGCCCGGGCCGGGTCCGTCGAAGACGGCCGTGTCGAGGGTGGGGATCGCCAGAGGAGCCGCCAGGGCGAGTGCGATCGCGACGCTGCCGAGAGCGAGGGCGCTGCGTGCGACGGCGCCGGTGCGCATCGAGAAGTTGCCGTCGGAGTCGTGGGCGCCGTGCCCCCACCGGGCCAGCTCGTCGCTGTGCTGGGCGAAGAGTGCGGCGAGGAAGAGCCCGCCGCCGGCGATGAAGGTCCACCACGGGACCGAGGTCGTGGTCAGTGCCGACGGCACGGTGTGGATGACGAGGAGCGCCAGACCCGCCAGGGGGACCTTGCGCAGAGTGCCGGCGCACACCTCGATCGCGAGCAGCAGCAGTGCCCCACCGATCAGCAGCAGCGGGTGCACGGACGGGACACTCGCTGGGATCGGGGCGACGTACTGGCGCGAGGAGTCGAGGGCAGCCCGCACCGCGTCCGTGAAGTCACCGAGGTTGGCGGCCGTCGGCACCAGGGAGCCCGTCGTGGCGCCGACCACCACCACGGCGCACAGCAGCAGCTGGCACAGCAGGACGAGGACGGCGGGGACCCTGCACCACCGCGCCAGCGAGCCTCCCACGGTGAGGAGGGCGCCGAGCAGCAGCAGGGGCCACGCCACCGCTGCGAAGTCGACAGTGAGGGCCCGCCACGAAAGCAGAGTGATCCAGCCGGCCAGCATGGCCAGGGCGCCGACCTCGAGGCGGCGGACGAGTGCGGACCGATCGCGGCTCATGCGGGGCTCCCCGCGTGGCGGCGGGACTGCTCCTGGAGGGTCCCCAGGTCACGCCAGGCCAAGTCGAGCCGGTCGCGAGGCCCGATCTCGACCGAGCGCCACCCGGTCCTGGTGAGCAACGACTCCGATCCGGGACCGGGCGTGGCCGGGACGTGGGGCGCCCAGGCATCGACGTCGAGCGCGATCGCCAGCCCGGAGGCCGCATGGTGCTGCAGTCGCCGCAGGAACGTCTGGTCGCTGTCGACGAGAGCACCGAAGATGCCGACCGTGAGGCCTCCGTGCCCGGGCTCGGCGAGCCACTGGGTGTCGGGAGTGGGGGAGCTGGCCGGCGTCACGACGGCCAGGGCCTCGAGCAGCGGGGCGGTGCTCGCACCGGCGCTCAGTGAGTGCCACTCGGTGTGGTGGCTCTCCCCGGACGCCGTGACGAGGCGCACGGTGTAGCCGCGCTGTGCCAGGTGGACACCGACAGAAGCTGTCGCCGACACCGCAGCCTCCAAGGAGCTCGCTGCCCCCTGGCCGCGGTGTGCGCTGCTGCGGTTGTCCAGGTAGATGGTGGCGCGGGACTGCCATGGCTGCTCCTCGCGGCGGACCATGAGCTCGCCCACCCGGGCCGAGCTGCGCCAGTGGACCCGCCTCAGGTCGTCACCGTGGCGGTACTCGCGCACCGTGACGTCCTCGGCGCTCCCGGAGGCGAAGGCCCGGGGCCTGTTGTCACCTGAGCCGGTCCAGGCGCCACCGAGGGGGATCGGGGGGAGGACGACGGTGCGGGGGGTGACCGTGAGGCGGGTGGTCGCCACGAAGGTGCGCCCGAGCTCGACGAGCCCGAACGGGTCGCTGACGCGCACGGCCATGGGACCGATCTCGAACTGGCCACGCACCTCCGAGCGCACCTGGTAGGTGGCGTGACGACGCCAGCCCCGCGCCAAGCCCTCCAGGACGAATCGGGGCCGGGTGCCCAGGACGTAGGGGAGGCGCTCCTCGAGGAGCAGCAGGCCCGTGGGGGTGCGGCCGTCGTTCGTCACGGTCAGCGACACGGTGGCCGGCTGGCCGGCGGTGACGAGCTGGGGGGAGACGGTCCGCACGAGGGCGAGCCGGTAGCGGGAGCGGCTGATGGAGAGGACCGTGAGCAGTGGCAGCACAGCCACCAGGACCCCGATCCGTACGACGGAGTCGTGACCGGCGACCACGGCGGCGACGACGGTGGTGATGCCAGCAGCGAGGAATGCCCGTCCGCGGACGGTCAGGGCAGCGAGTGCCTCACGCACGGGCACCGTCGGGGCGAGGGACGGGAACGGATTCGACGATGCCCTTCAGGATCGAGTGGGTCGTGCGGCCGCTCATCGTGGCCTCGACGTTGGGCATGAGTCGGTGGGTGAGCACCGACGCGGTGATGCCGTGGACGTCATCGGGAAGAACGAAGTCGCGCCCGGCCATCGCGGCGATCGCCTTGGCGGCGCGGACCAGGTGGAGCGTGGCCCGGGGCGAGGCGCCGAGATGGAGGTCGTGGCTGTGCCGCGTCGCGGTCGCGAGCGCGACGGCGTACCGCTGCACGGCGGAGGAGACGTGCACCCGGCCGACGATCTCGATGAGCTTGTGGACCTCGGCTGCATCGGTCACGGGCTCCAGGTCGTCGAGGGGGTTGTGTGCGGTGTGGCCCTCCAGCATCGAGATCTCCGCTGCCTCGACGGGGTAGCCGACCGAGACCCGCGCCATGAACCGGTCGCGCTGTGCCTCCGGAAGGGCATAGGTGCCCTCCATCTCGATGGGGTTCTGGGTCGCGATGACCATGAAGGGGCGGTCGAGGTGGTAGGTCGAGTTGTCGACCGTCACCTGACGTTCCTCCATGCACTCCAGCAGGGCCGACTGCGTCTTCGGCGACGCGCGGTTGATCTCGTCGCCCACGACGATGTTGGCGAAGACCCCGCCCGGCCGGAACTCGAACTCCCGGGTGTCCTGGTTGAAGACCGAGACGCCGGTGACGTCCGAGGGGAGCAGGTCGGGCGTGAACTGGATGCGCCGCACGGTGCAGTCGATGCTCCGGGCGAGAGCCTTGCTGAGCTGGGTCTTGCCGACTCCGGGGACGTCCTCGATCAGCAGGTGACCCTCGGCGAGCAGCACCACGAGCGCGGCGTTGACCACGTCTGGCTTGCCGGAGATGACGCGCTCGATGTTGCGCCGGACCGACGACGTGACGTTGACGAGGGTGTCGAGGTCCGCCGCTGACGGCGCCGCGTCGCCCTGTGTGGATACGCCGGTGCTCACGTCGCTCTTCCCCTCGTCGGTCCAACCCCCACCACCGTATGTGGTGCGCGCAACATACCTGCCCCCACTTTCCTCCACCAATGGCGAGAGGGCGACCGCCACGCAGGGGACGACCGCTGCGCTCGACGTGATCGCACGCTGCCCAGCAGGCGGCAGATCCGGCGCTCGGGGGGAGATTCCAGCGCTCAACACGCGGTTTCTGGTTGACGGTGGAGCAATGTGGGGTAATGTGGGGGAAAGTGGAGGACAGGGTCGAAACCGTCCACCGAGCAGGCAGGGAGGTGCCGGATGTTCTTCGGCACCTACACGCCAAAGCTCGATGAGAAGGGTCGGCTCTTCCTCCCCGCGAAGTTCAGGGACCAGCTGACGGAAGGGCTCGTGGTGACCAGAGGTCAGGAGCGCTGCCTCACGGTCTGGTCCCTGGGCGACTTCGCGAAGCTGACCGACCGGCTCGCAGACGCGCCGGTGACGAACAAGGGCACCCGCGACTACGTCCGCATGCTCTTCGCCGCCGCCAGCCAGGAGGTGCCGGACAAGCAGGGCCGCATCAACATCCCGGCCCCGCTGCGGGAGTACGCCTCGCTCCGCAAGGAGTGTGTGGTCATCGGCTCGATGAACCGCGTCGAGATCTGGGACCCGGCCGCCTGGGCGACCTACTCGGAGGAGCAGGAGCAGAAGTTCTCCGAGATCAGCGACGAGGTCTTCCCCGGCATCTAGGCGACACCGCACCACGACGCACCACCACAACACCACAGCTGACGAGCAGATCCGCATCACCAGGTCTCGTGCCCGCTCTCACGTGCCAACTGGGGCAACTTCCCCGGCACCAGAGGGCCTTCCCAACGGGGGAGCGGGCAGGGACCTGGTGCGGCGGCTCACCCCACTGGGCCATTCCCTGGGGGGCGTGTCAGTCGCACCGCCAACAAAGCGGAATCCAGCAGCAACACCGAGCAAGCAGTGGGGGGTCGAGACCATGAGCCACATCCAGTCCCTGGAGAGCGCCGCGGCCGATGCTCCGTTGCGAGTGCGCGACCAGGCTCGCGAGGTGCTCGTGCTCATCGCCTTCTCGGCGGCCACGGCCTCGGCGTCGACCCTGGCGTTGATGCTGCTCCTCCAGCTCGGCCAGCGGGGCTGAATCCATGACGACTCCCCGCCACGCCCCGGTGCTGCTCGACCGGGTCGTCGCCCTCCTGGCGCCTGCCCTCGCGCACGAGGGCTCGGTCCTGGTGGACTGCACCCTCGGCCTGGGCGGCCACACCGAGGCGGTGCTCCGGGCGTGCGCCACTGCACGTGTCATCGGCATCGACCGCGACACCACGGCACTGGCCATGTCGGCGGAGCGGCTCGCCCCTTTCGGCGACAGGTTCCAGGGTGTCCACGCGGTCTACGACGAGCTCCCCGACGTGCTCGACACCCTCGGTCTCCACGCCGTCGACGGCGTGCTGTTCGACCTGGGCGTCTCGTCGATGCAGCTGGACGTGCGTGACCGGGGGTTCGCCTACGCCGCGGACGCCCCCCTGGACATGCGGATGGACGGCACCACGGGGCCGACGGCCGCAGACGTCCTCAACACCTACTCGGCTGCCGAGCTGACGCGGGTCCTGAAGGAGTACGGCGAGGAGAAGTTCGCCCGCAAGATCGCCGGCGCCATCGTCCGTCGGCGCGAGACCGAGCCGTGGACGACGTCGGGGCCACTCGTCGAGCTGCTCTACGCCGAGATCCCGGCACCGGCCCGTCGTACTGGTGGGCACCCCGCGAAGCGCACCTTCCAGGCGTTGCGCATGGAGGTCAACGACGAGCTCGCGGTCCTGCGGCGAGCGATCCCAGCGGCGCTGGACGCGGTCGGGCCCGGTGGCCGCGTGGTCGTCGAGTCCTACCACTCGCTGGAGGACCGCCTGGTCAAGCGGGCGTTCAGCGACGTGACCCGCCTGGACGTGCCCCTCGACCTCCCGTTCGTGCCGGAGGGGAGCGAGCCCCGGTTCCGCGCCGTCACCCGCGGCGCGGAGCGTGCAGATGATCACGAGATCTCGGACAACCCCAGAGCAGCCTCCGTCCGGTTGCGCGCCGTCGAGCGCGTCCTTCCCCCCTCAGGAGCAGTCCGATGAGCAGTCCCGCAGTCCAGCCCAAGCGCCGGGTGCCACGCCTCGCCCAGGAGGCGGTCGACCGCGCCCGTCTCACCGTCGTCCCCCGAATCCGCTCGCGCGCCCCGAGGATGCCCTTCGTCAGCCTGGTGAGCCTGGTGCTGGTCGGCGGCGTCGTCGGCCTGCTGATGTTCAACACCTCGATGCAGCAGGCCTCGTTCGCCGTGGCGTCGCTCGAGGCCCAGGCCGACGCGCTGTCGGCTCGTGAGCAGACCCTGCGGATGGAGCTCGACGAGCTCCGCAACCCCCAGCGGGTGGCCGCCCGCGCCCAGCAGATGGGCATGGTGATCCCGGCCGCCCCGGTGTTCCTCGAGCTCGACGGCGGCGACGTCTCCGGCGTGCGCACTCCCACCACCCGCGAGCACGCCCTGCGACTGGCGCCGCGGCCCGCGGTGAAGCCCGCCGTCCTCGCACCCGCGCCCACCGTCGTCGAGGTGCCGGGGGAGAAGCCCAACAAGTCCCGTCGCTGACCGGCGCGCCCCGGCGGATACGCCGGGGGCAGGAGTGAAGATTGAGCACCAGCGAGCCAGACCCGAAGTCCAGGAGGGAGCAGTCCTTGCCCCGCAAGCGTGGTGCCAGCCGCGGCGCACCCATGATGCGGCTGCGGGTCGGCTTCGTGCTGATCGCGATGGTGCTCTCGTTGTTTGGGGCGCGTCTGGTCCAGCTGCAGGGCGTCGACCCCCGGTCCTACGCCGAGATGGCCTCCGCGGAGGGCGCGGTGAAGGTGCCGCTGGTCGCCGAGCGCGGCGACATCCTCGACCGCAACGGCGTCCCCCTGGCCGGTTCGATCAAGGGCAAGATGGTCGTGGCCAACCCGGTGCTGACCCGCGACCGCGCGCCGGAGATCGCCCAGCTGCTCTCCGAGCAGCTCGGCATCGACTACTTCAAGGCCCTCGACGCGTTGCGTGGTCGGTCCGAGGACAGTCAGTTCGAGTACGTCGCCAGGCGAGTCCCCAGCACCCTGGCCACCGACACCCTCGCCCAGCTCGACGAGGCCGGGCTCGAGGGGATCGAGCTGCGGGACGACCCGATCCGTGACTACCCCGCCGACGACGTCGCCGCCAACGTCATCGGCTACATGGGCACCGACGAGCCGCTCGGCGGTTTCGAGCGGACCTTCGACAAGCAGCTCGCAGGGGTCGACGGCAAGGCAACCTGGCAGTCGTCCTCCACCAAGGGCGTACGGATCCCGCTTCGGGAGAGCACTCTCGTCGCCCCCCAGGACGGCAAGCCGCTGCACACCACCCTCGACCGCGACCTGCAGTGGTTCACCCAGAAGGTCCTCGCACAGGCGGTCGACACCTACCGTGCGGAGAGCGGGGCGGCTGCCGTGCTCGACTCCCGGACCGGCGAGATCCTGGCCCTCGCCGACGTTCCGACCTTCGACGCCAACGACCCGTTGGGGTCCGACGAGGACGACCTCGGCGCCCGCTCGCTCAACGACGCCTACGAGCCCGGGTCGGTGCAGAAGGCGCTCACGGCAGCGTCGCTCATCGATGCCGGCAAGTCCTTCCCGCGGCAGAAGTTCAAGGTGCCGGGCATCCTGCGCCGTCAGGACCGCCCCATCGGTGACTGGTTCGACCACGGCACCATCAGGCTCACCCTCGCCGGCATCATCGCCAAGTCGTCCAACATCGGCACGGTCCTGGCTGCCGACGCCTTCACCCCGCCCCAGCTGGTGCGATACCTGCGCAGGTTCGGTCTCGGCTCACGCACCGACATCGGCGTGCGCGGGGAGTCCCCGGGCATCCTCACCCCCGGCGCCCAGATGACCTCCCAGACCAAGGACCGCGTGGCGTTCGGCCAGTCGCTGTCGGTGAACGTCGTGCAGATGGCGGCGGCGATCAACACCATCGCCAACGGCGGCGTGCACGTGTCGCCCAGCATCATCACCGGGTCCGCGACCACGGACGACGGGGTCGTCGTCGGCACCGACGTGGCGACCCGGGAGCGCATCGTCAGCAAGCGTGCGGCACGCGGCACCGCCAAGATGATGGAGAAGGTCGTCGACCCCGACGTGCAGATCGCGCCCCGCGCCCAGGTCCCCGGCTACCTCGTCGCAGGAAAGACCGGGACCGCCCAGCGCGTCGACCCCGAGTGCGGGTGCTACCAGGGGTTCAGCGTCTCGTTCGCTGGTTTCGCGCCGGCCGACGACGCGAGGTTCACCGTCTACGTGGTGATCCACGACCCCGAGGTCGACGGGGGTGGTGGCTCGATCACCGGACCGGTCTTCTCGCGCATCATGGGTTACGTCCTGGGCCGCTACGGCGTCGCACCGACCGGAGGGGCGCCCTCGCGCCTGCCCATCGAGTGGCGCTGATCCACCGGGTCGGTGGCGATAGCCTGCGTGGGTGCCTCAGGTGAACCCGACCCGACCCCGAGCGCCGATCAGCACCTCCCTCGGCGAGCTCGTGACCTGGCTCGGGGGACTGACCGAGGTGTCCACACGTGGTGAGCTCCCCGCCGTCGTCACGGGCATCTCGTTGAGCACCCAGCGCCTGCAGCCCGGAGACCTCTACGCCGCCCTGCCCGGCGCCCGTGCGCACGGCGCCGACTTCGCCGAGGCCGCTCTGTCCTCGGGCGCCGTCGCGGTGCTGACGGACCCCGCCGGAGCGGCGCGGCTGGCCGCCGACGTCCCGACGATCGTCGTACCCGACCCGCGCGGGGTGCTGGGCCGCGTGGCCGCACGCGTGTACGACGACCCTGCCGAGTCGCTGCGCGTCATCGGCGTCACCGGCACGCAGGGCAAGACGACCACCACCCGGCTGCTCGAGCAGGGGCTGACCGCGGCCGGCATCCCAGCCGCGGTCGTGGGCACCGTCGGCACCCGTGTGGCAGAGCAGGAGATCAAGACGCAGCTGACGACGCCGGAGGCCCCCGACCTCCACGCGCTCTTCGCCCTGATGCGCGAACAGGGCGTCGAGGCGTGCGCGATGGAGGTGTCGAGCCACGCGCTGGTGCTCGGTCGTGTCGACGGGGTGGTCTTCGACGTCGCGACGTTCCTGAACCTCGGACGAGACCACCTCGACTTCCACGCCGACCTCGACGACTACTTCGCGGCGAAGGCGTCCCTGTTCACACCAGAGCGGGCCCGAGTCGGTTTGACCAACATCGACGACGAGCACGGTCGCCGCCTGCTCGAGCAGGCGACCATTCCCATGCAGACCTACTCCTCCCGCGGCCGAGAGGCCGACTGGCAGGCCGTCGACGTGGCTCTCGGGCCGGACGGTGCCCGGCTCGTCGTGGTCGGCCCGGACTGCCGCTTCAACGCCCGGGTCCCCGTGCCGGGCGAGTTCAACGTGTCCAACTCCTTGGCGGCGATCGCGTCCGCGGCGCTCGCCGGCCTGGACCCGGAGCGGGTGGCCGCCGGGATGGGGCGCGGAGGAGGGGTGCCCGGTCGGCTCGAGCCCGTCCACGCCGACCAGGACTTCACGGTCGTCGTCGACTACGCCCACAAGCCCGACGCGGTCGAGGCCGTGCTGCGGACGCTGCGCCCGCTGACGTCAGGGCAGGTCATCGTCGTCATCGGCGCCGGTGGGGACCGCGACCCGGGCAAGCGCCCCATCATGGGTGAGCTCGCCGGACGACTCGCCGACGTCGTCATCGTGACCGACGACAACCCCCGGACGGAGGATCCGGCAGCCATTCGCTCCGAGGTCCTGCACGGTGCGCGGCGCGGCACGGCCGAGGTCCTCGAGTCGGGAGACCGACGGCAGGCCATCCGCGAGGCGGTGGGCCGCGCACGGCCCGGCGACGTCGTGCTGATAGCGGGCAAGGGACACGAGACCGGCCAGGAGGTGCACGGCGAGGTGCACCCCTTCGACGATCGTGTCGTGGCCGCGGAGGAGGTGCGGGCGCGGTGATCGCGATGACCCTGGCCGAGATCGCTGACGTGGTGGGCGGTGCCGCACACGGAGAGGCCACGGTGACCGGGCCGGCGTTCGTGGACACGCGGGCCGTTGAGCCCGGTGGCCTGTTCGTGGCCGTCGTGGGCGAGCACGCGGACGGCCACGACTTCGCCGAGGCGGCTCTCGGCACAGGAGCCGCAGCCGTGCTCGGCAGCCGCCAGACCCCCGGACCCACCGTGGTGGTGACGGACGTGGTGGAGGCTCTCGGGCGGCTCGCCCGCCACCTGATCGACCGCCTTCCCCAGGTGACGGTGCACGCCCTCACCGGATCGCAGGGCAAGACCGGCGTCAAGGACTTCCTCGCCGCGCTCCTCGAGGCGCACGGACCGACGGTCGCGACCGCCGGCAACTTCAACAACGAGCTGGGCGTCCCACTGACCGTGCTGCGAGCCACGGAGGAGACCCGCCACCTCGTCGTCGAGATGGGTGCGCGCGGGATCGGTCACGTCGCCTATCTGTGCACGGTCGCACCCCCCGACGTCGCGGCGGTCCTCAACGTCGGAAGCGCACACGTGGGTGAGTTCGGCAGCGTGGACGCGATCGCCCGGGCCAAGGGCGAGATCGTCGAGGCGCTCGCGCCCGACGGCACCGCAGTGCTCAACGCCCTGGACCCGCGCGTCATGGCGATGGCCGACCGCACGGCCGCCCGGGTCGTCACCTGGGGACCCCGTCCCGCCGCGGGCTCGACCCCGCCCACGCTGGCCTTCGACGAGGTCGGCTCCGACGACCTGGGCCGCCACCGGATGCGTCTCACCTGGTACGGCGGGGGCGGCGTGGAGACGGCCTCGGTGAACCTGTGCGAGATCGGCCAGCACCAGGTCCACAACGCCAGCGCCGCCGCTGCGATGGCTCTCTCTGCAGGCCTCGGACTCGAGAGCATCGCCGCGTCGCTGGGTCGGGCGCGCAGCCGATCGAGATGGCGGATGGAGGTCCGCGAGCGCGCCGACGGGCTGATGGTCATCAACGACGCCTACAACGCGAACCCCGAGTCGATGCGAGCCGCGCTGGAGACCCTCGGCGCCATCGGAGCCCGCACCGGGCGCCGTACCCTCGCCGTCCTGGGAGAGATGTACGAGCTCGGTGACGAGGCCGGGCGAGGGCACCGCCAGGTCGGGCACGTCGCTGCCGACGTGGGGGTCGACGTCCTGGTCGCGGTGGGAGCCATGACCGAGGAGACAGCCGACGCCTACCTGGCACTCGATCGCGGCGGTGAAGCGGTGAGGACGGCGAGCCGTGACGAGGCCGTCGAGTGGCTGAGACACAATGTGTCGGCTGCTGATGTCGTCCTGGTCAAGGCCTCGCGCGGGGCAGCCCTCGACATCCTGGCCGAGGAGCTCCTCCTGGCAGAACAGCCGCCGAGCGAGCCGATCGCGCACGACCAACCTGACTCCGAAGGGACCAGCAACCGATGAGAGCCATCCTGTTCGGTGGGGGGTTCTCGCTGCTGATCTCCCTCCTCGGCACCCGCTACGCCATCCGGGTGCTCTCGGGCAGGGGCTACGGCCAGGAGATCCGCGACGACGGTCCGACGACCCACCACACCAAGCGGGGCACCCCGACGATGGGCGGGATCGTGATCATCCTGGCCACGGTGTTCGGCTACGTCATGGCGAAGCTCATCACCGGCCAGGCCCCCACGGCGTCCGCGCTGCTCCTGCTGTTCCTGTTCATGGGGCTGGGCCTGGTGGGCTTCCTCGACGACTTCATCAAGATCAGCCGCCAGCGCAACCTCGGCCTGCGCAGTCGCGCCAAGATGATCGGCCAGACGCTGGTCGCCGTCGTGTTCGGGGTCCTCGCGCTCTCACCCGTCCTGGAGGACGAGCGGGGCTGGCGCCCGGCGTCCCACCACATCTCCTTCATCCGCGACTACGAGGGCTTCGCCCTGCCGACCGTCCTCGTGATCGTGCTGATCTGGCTCATCGTCACCGGCACCTCCAACGCCGTGAACCTCACCGACGGGCTCGACGGCCTGGCCACGGGCGCGAGCATCCTGGTCTTCGCGGCCTACACGCTGGTCAACATCTGGCAGAACAGCCAGTCGTGCGCCCTCGAGGCGGGCGCCAAGTGCTACGAGGTGCGAGACCCCCTCGACCTCGCCGTCGTCGCAGCCGCCATCACCGGGGCCTGCTTCGGCTTCTTGTGGTGGAACGCCTCCCCGGCCCAGATCTTCATGGGCGACACCGGCTCCCTCGCCCTCGGCGGCGCGATGGCGGGGTTCGCGATCATGACGCGCACCGAGCTGCTCCTGCTGATCATCGGCGGCCTCTTCGTCGTCATCACGCTGTCGGTGATGGTCCAGGTGTCGGTGTTCAAGATCAGTCGCGCCAGCGGTCTCTTCCGCTCGGTGTTCCGTGTGCAGCCCGGGCACCGCGTGTTCCGGATGGCGCCGCTCCAGCACCACTTCGAGATGCTCGGCTGGGAGCAGGTGACCGTCGTGATCCGGTTCTGGATCATCACCGGCCTGTCCGTCGCGATCGGCCTGGGCATCTTCTACGCCGAATGGGTGGCCGGGATCGGATGAGCCACCCAGATCCGGCTCGACCCGACCCGGCCACCCTCGGCCGCCACGACTCCTGGCACGGCGTGCGGGCCGTCGTCGCAGGCTTCGGCGTCTCCGGATACGCCGCGGCCGACAACCTCCTGTTCCTGGGTGCCGACGTCACCGCACTCGACGAGACGCCGACCGATGCGAAGGTCGAGCAGGCCGAGCTGCTGCAGAGCCTCGGTGCCCGCATCCGCATCGAGGAGGGCGCCACCGCCACGCTCCCCGACGACGTCGACGTCCTCGTCACCTCCCCGGGCTGGCGCCCCTCCGCGCCGCTGCTCGCCCAGGCGACAGCCCGCGGCATCCCGGTGTGGGGCGAGGTCGAGCTCGCCTGGCGGCTGCGCGACCCCGCGCACGCCGCACCCTGGCTCGCGGTCACCGGCACCAACGGCAAGACCACGACGGTGCAGATGCTCCACTCCATCCTGGAGGCTGCCGGGCTGCGCAGCGCCGCGGTGGGCAACGTCGGGCGCCCGATCGTCGAGGCGGTGATGGACCCCGAGCCCCACGACGTGTTCGCGGTCGAGCTGTCGAGCTTCCAGCTCCACTACACACACTCGATGGCGGCCGAGTCGGCCGTGGTCCTCAACCTCGCCGAGGACCACCTCGACTGGTACGACGGCGACTGGCTCGGCGGAGAGCCGGGCATGTCCCGCTATGCGGCCGACAAGGCCCGCATCTACGCAGGCGTCGAGCGGGCGTGCGTCTACAACCTCGCCGACCCGGCGCTCGAGGAGATGGTGCGTGAGGCCGACGTCGTCGAGGGTGCCCGGGCCATCGGGTTCACCCTGGGGATGCCGGGCGTCGGCAGCCTGGGGGTGGTGGAGGACCTCCTCGTGGACCGCGCCTTCATCGAGGAGCGCGCGACCAGCGCCGCCGAGCTCTGCTCCGTCGACGACCTCGCCTCACCGGCCCCCCACTTCGTGGCCAACGCCCTGGCAGCGGCCGCCCTCGCGCGAGCGCACGGAGTGAGCCAGCAGGCGGTGCGCGAGGGACTGCGGGCCTTCCGGCCCGACGGCCACCGCATCGCGCTCGTCGCCGACCGTGACGGCATCGCCTGGGTCGACGACTCCAAGGCGACCAACCCCCATGCCGCCATGTCCTCCCTGCTGGCCTACGACTCCGTCGTGTGGGTCGCCGGCGGCCTGGCCAAGGGCGCCCGCTTCGACGAGCTGGTGCTCGCGGTCCGCGAGCGGTTGCGGGGCGTCGTACTCCTCGGACGCGACCGCGAGGTGGTGGCCGAGGCTCTTTCGCGACACGCTCCGGATGTGCCCGTCATCGACACGGGCGAGGGTGAGACTGGTGCCCCGATGGAGCGCGTCGTCGACGCCGCGGCCGGTCTCGCCAGACCGGGCGACACGGTGCTGCTGGCGCCGGGATGCGCCTCCATGGACATGTTCGCCAACTACGGCGCACGCGGAGACGCGTTCGCCGCGGCGGTCCGCCGCCACCTGGAGCCCTGACCGCCAGCACCGACCGACCCGAGGGGGAACGCGACCGATGACCACCGCGAGCCCCGTCGAGAAGGCGCGCCCCGCGCTGGGCGACGGGCTCGTGGCCCGGTGGCGGTCGGTGCGCGAGGCGCTCGACAAGCCCCTGGCGTCCTACTACCTGCTGCTCGGGTCGAGCCTGCTGCTGCTGACCATCGGCCTGATCATGGTGCTGAGCGCCTCGAGCGTGCGGTCGTTCATCACCTACGACGACTCCTACGCCGTGGTCAAGCGCCAGCTGATGTGGGTGGTCCTCGGCCTTCCCGCCGCGTTCATCGCGTCGCGGATGCCGCTCAAGCACGTGCGTCGCCTGGCCTATCCCGGGTTCCTGGTCGCCCTCGTGCTGCTGGCACTCGTCGCGCAGTTCGGCGTAGTCGTCAACGGCAACAAGAACTGGCTCGCGATCGGACCCGCGCAGATCCAGCCGGCCGAGATCGCCAAGCTCGCCATCGTGCTGTGGGCGGCCAACATCTACGCCCACAAGGAGCGTCGCCTCAAGGAGCTCCACCACATCCTGGTGCCGGTGGTGCCCGGGCTGCTCGCCGTCATCGCGCTCGTGCTCGTCGGTCGCGACCTCGGGACCGCGCTGGTGCTCTCCGCGATCATGCTGGGCATGCTCTGGGTCGTGGGGGCGCCTCTGCGGCTGTTCGGGCTCAGCCTGTCCATCCTCGGGGTCGGGGCGACGTTCCTCGCCACGCTCGACACCGAGCGGCTCGCGCGCATCACCCACTTCACCGATCCCTTCAAGGACTACCACGACGCGGGCTGGCAGCCCGCCCACGGGCTCTACGCGCTGTCGACCGGCGGATGGTTCGGCCAGGGCATCGGTGCCTCGACGCAGAAGTGGGGAGACCTGCCGGAGGCCCACACCGACTACATCTTCGCCGTCCTCGGTGAGGAGCTGGGCCTGGCGGGCACGCTCCTGGTGGTCGCCCTGTTCTTCACGATCGCGTATGCCGCGATCCGGGTCGCCATGACGACCGACGACCCGTTCGTGCGGTACGCCACCTTCGGCATCGTCGTGTGGTTGCTGGGCCAGGCGATGATCAACCTCGGCATGGTGCTGGCGCTGCTGCCCGTGATCGGCATCCCGCTGCCGCTCGTCTCCTACGGCGGCTCCGCGCTGCTGCCGTCCCTCGTGGCACTCGGCCTGGTCATCGGCTTCGCCCGGAGGGAGCCGGAGGCGGCCGCGGCCCTGGCAGCGCGGCGCCGTCGGGGCTCCACCGGTCTGTCCGCATCGCCGCGCCGATAGATTTGACGTCGATGCACGTACTCCTCGCCGGCGGTGGCACCGCCGGGCACACGTCCCCCCTCATCGCGACGGCCGACGCCCTGCGACGGCTCGACCAGTCCGTCGAGATCACCTGCCTCGGCACCCCTCGAGGACTCGAGAACCGCGTGGTGCCGGAGGCCGGCTACCCGCTGGAGCTGATCCCGCCGGTGCCGTTGCCGCGGAAGCCCTCGGTCGACCTCCTGCGAGTGCCCGGCCGGCTGCGTGACGCCGTGCGGCGCACGCTGGAGGTGATCGACCGCGTGCAGCCGGACGTGGTGGTCGGCTACGGCGGCTACGTGTCGATGCCGGTCTACCTCGCGGCCCGGCGCCGCAAGCTCCCACTCGTCGTCCACGAGCAGAACGCCCTGCCCGGGCTCGCCAACAAGGCCGGAGCAAGGGTCGCCGACCGGGTCGCGGTGAGCTTCCCCGGCACGCCGCTTCCCCGAGCCGAGTACGTCGGGCTGCCGATCCGTCGGATGATCTCCACGCTCGACCGGGACGAGGCTCGCGCGGAGGCCCGGGAGTTCTTCGCCCTCGACCCCGATCTCCCCACCCTGCTGGTCACCGGCGGCTCCCAGGGCGCCCGCCACCTCAACGAGTCGGTCTCTGCCGCGTCGGCGGCCCTCGGCGCGGCGGGCGTGCAGGTGCTCCACGTGGTCGGACCGCAGGGGACCGCGACCCCGGAGCCGAGCGCCGTCCCCTACGTCGTCGAGCCGTTCGTCACCCGCATGGACCTCGCCTACGCTGCCGCCGACCTGGTGATCTGCCGCGCCGGGGCATCGAGCGTGACGGAGGCAGCGGCCGTCGGCCTGCCGGCGATCTTCGTGCCGTTGCCGATCGGCAACGGCGAGCAGGCCCACAATGCGCAGCCGGTGGTCGACGCCGGCGGAGCCCTCATGGTCGACAACGCCGCTCTCAGTCCGGAGTGGATCCGCGCCACCGTTCCAGGACTGGCGCACGACACCGAACGACTCGCCGCCATGGGCGCGGCCGCGGCGGCGCTGGTGCCGCGTGATGCCGACGAGGCACTTGCCCGCATCATCGTCGAGTCGGTCGGAGCCCCTCGGGGCACGAGGCCGCTGTGAGGATCCCGGTCCCCGAGCACATCCTCCCTGCCGACCAGCTCGGTCGAGTCCACTTCGTCGGCATCGGCGGTGCCGGGCTGTCCGCGATCGCCCGCATCATGGCGGCGCGAGGACTGCCGGTCTCGGGCAGCGACGACCAGGACACCCCCTTCCTGCCTGCCCTCCGTGAGCTCGGCGTGACCTGTCACCTGGGCTACGACGCGGCCCACGTCGGTGACGCCGAGACCCTCGTCGTCACCACCGCTGCCCGCGAGGACAATCCCGAGGTCCTGGAGGCACGCCGCCGCGGCCTGCGGGTCCTGCCGCGTTCCGCCGGCCTCGCCGCGGTGATGGCGGACCAGCGGGTGCTCGCCGTCGCGGGCACGCACGGCAAGACCACCACGACTGGGCTGCTCACCTGCGCCCTGCTCGCGGCCGGTGCTGATCCGTCGTACGCCGTCGGCGGGGTGCTCACCTCCACCGGGCGCAACGCCGACGCCGGTACCGACGACCTGTTCGTCGCGGAGGCCGACGAGAGCGACGGCGCCTTCCTCGTCTACCGCCCGCATGCCGCCGTGGTGACCAACGTCGAGGCCGACCACCTCGACAACTGGGGCACGGAGGAGGCCTACCACCAGGCGTTCGACGACTTCGTGCAGACGCTCGACCGCGACGGCTTCCTGGTGTGCGTGGGCGACGACGCCGGAGCTGCCCGGCTGGCCGAGGCGGCCCGGCTCGACGGTCGCGAGGTCGTCACGGTCGGTGAGAGCGACGGGGTCGACCTGCGCATCCTCGACCTGGTGCTCGACGGCACGACCTCACGCTGCCGGATCCAGCGCGACGGAGAGATGCTCGGCGAGCTCCGGCTGGGGATCCCCGGACGGCACTACGTGCTCGACGCCGCGGCTGCGCTCGCGATGGGGCTGCGCCTGGGCTTCGCCTTCGACGACCTGGCTGGGGGACTGGCCGGGTTCACCGGGACGGGCCGCCGGATGGAGCTCAAGGGGGAGGCCGCAGGGGTGCGTGTCTATGACTCCTACGCCCATCATCCGGTGGAGATCGCGGGCGACCTTCAGGCGGCGAGGGCCGTCGCGGGCGAGGGCCGTGTGGTGGCGGCGTTCCAGCCCCACCTCGTCTCCCGCACCCGGATCTTCGGTGAGCAGATGGGCATCGCGCTCGGTGCCGCCGACGAGGTCGTCGTGCTCGATGTCTACGTGGCCCGGGAGGACCCCGACCCCTCCGTCTCGGGGGCGACCGTGGCAGACGCGGTTCCACTGGCCGCGGATCACGTGGCGTTCGTGCCCGACCAGGCCGACGTACCCGCTGAGCTCGTGCGCAGGGCTCGGCCGGGTGACGTCGTGATCACCCTCGGCGCCGGCGACATCACCGCCGTCGGGCCCCGAGTGCTGGACCTGCTGGGGGAGCGTTGACCGCCACCGAGGATCGTGCCACCGACGACCGTGCCACCGAGCGCACCCGCCGGCGCTTCGCCCGTCGCCAGTGGGCCCGGCGGTGGGTGTCGCTGCGCTACGCCGTGGCGCTGGTGCTCGTGCTGGTGCTCGCCGGGACCGCCGTGTGGCTGCTCCTCTTCTCGAGCGTGCTGTCGGTCACCAAGGTGGAGGTGTCCGGTGTCGACTACCTCTCCGAGCAGGACGTGCGCCGCGTCGCCGACGTGACCGTGGGGGAGCAGCTCGCGCTCGTCGACCTCGACCGCTCCCGACGTCGGGTCGGCTCGATGGCCGAGGTCAAGGACGTCGAGGTGACCCGCGCCTGGCCCGACACCGTCCAGGTCGCGGTGACCGAGCGAACCGCCATCGCTGTCGTCGAGCTCGGTGGACGCATCCGCGGTCTCGACCCCGACGGCGTCGTCTTCCGCGACTACCCCAAGGTCCCTCCGGGCATGCCGCGCGTCCGCGCACTCTCCTCGACCGGCACCGACGCCCTCAAGGAGGCCGCCACCGTCGTGTCGGCGCTGCCCGCAGAGCTCGCACCCAAGGTCGACCACGTCCAGGTCGAGACCGTCGACCAGATCACCCTGGTCCTGCGTGACGGGCGAGAGGTGCTGTGGGGGAGCGCCGAGGAGTCGCAGCAGAAGGCGCAGGTCGTTGCCGTGCTGCTGGGGGAGAAGGGGCGCATCTTCGACGTGAGCGTCCCGGGCAGTCCCACCGCCCGCTGAGGCTGGCGGCACACGACACCGCCCTGCCCCAGGGTGGCGGCACACGACACCGGATGGGCCGGAACCTTGTCGTCTGCCGCCAGGGTGGTGACGGTGACGTCGTACGCCGCCAGGGTGCGGGCTGGCGCGAAGGAGAAGGCACGGAAATCCGATCGCCCTCTGGCGTGTCGGCAGCATCCGGGACGCGTCCGTGCCTATCGTCTCCGGCATCACGAGGTTGACATAACTATAACCCTCAGGCTCACGGTTAGGGTTTCCGCCGGGGTCGGAGGCAGTGACCAGAGCAGCACTTCCACCCCCACACGAGAGGTCCCGGACCCGTGGCAGCAGCGCAGAACTACCTGGCGATCATCAAGGTCGTCGGCATCGGTGGTGGCGGCGTCAACGCCGTCAACCGGATGATCGAGGTCGGCCTCAAGGGCGTCGAGTTCATCGCGATCAACACCGACGCCCAGGCCCTGCTCATGAGCGACGCAGACGTCAAGCTCGACATCGGCCGCGAGCTCACCCGCGGCCTCGGTGCGGGTGCCAATCCCGAGGTCGGCGCCAAGGCCGCCGAGGACCACGCCGACGAGATCGAAGAGGTCATCAAGGGCGCCGACATGGTCTTCGTGACCGCGGGCGAGGGCGGTGGCACCGGAACCGGCGGTGCTCCGGTGGTGGCGCGCATCGCCCGCTCGCTCGGCGCACTGACCATCGGTGTCGTGACCCGGCCGTTCGCCTTCGAGGGTCGCCGCCGAGCCAACTCCGCCGAGGAGGGCATCGGCCAGCTGCGCGAGGAGGTCGACACCCTCATCGTGATCCCCAACGACCGGCTGCTCTCGATCACCGACCGCAGCGTGTCGATCCTCGACGCGTTCAAGCAGGCCGACCAGGTGCTGCTCCAGGGCGTCTCGGGCATCACCGACCTGATCACCACGCCGGGCCTGATCAACCTCGACTTCGCGGACGTGAAGTCCGTGATGGCGAACGCGGGCTCCGCGCTGATGGGGATCGGCTCCGCCCGGGGTGAGGACCGCGCCGTCCAGGCAGCCGAGATGGCCGTCTCCTCGCCATTGCTCGAGGCCTCCATCGAGGGTGCACACGGCGTGCTGCTCTCCATCGCAGGTGGGTCCGACCTCGGCCTCTTCGAGATCAACGAGGCCGCTGCGCTCGTGTCGCAGTCGGCCCACGCCGAGGCCAACATCATCTTCGGAGCCACCATCGACGACGCCCTGGGCGACGAGGTGCGGGTCACCGTCATCGCCGCCGGCTTCGACGGCGGCATGCCCAAGCGTCGCGTGGAGGGGAGCGGCCTGCGCGCCACTCCGGTGCAGACGCAGGAGCAGGTCCGAGAAGCTGCCCAGAAGCTCGCGGCCCAGAGGCAGTCCGTCCCGGCGCAGCCAGCACGCCCGGCCGAGCCCGCTCCGGCGGTCCGGGCCACGGCTCCGGCCCAGGAGAGCCAGCCCGCGCAGGCCCGTCCCGCGCCGCGGCAGGTTCAGTTCGACGACGACGACCTCGACGTCCCGGACTTCCTCAAGTAGGTGTTCGTCCTTCGCGACTCGCTGGAGGCCGCGTCGACCCCGTCCAGGGTGGACGTGGCCTTCACCGACTCCTCGCTCGACCTGCAGGGCAGGAGACCGGGGTTCGCCACGGCGCTGTCGCACCTCGAGTCCGACCTGGGGATCCGCTTCGCCCGGCTCGACCAGGTGCACGGCAACGACGTCCTCGTGGTCGAGGACGAGCCCACCTACGGTCCGCTCGACGAGGTGCCCACGGCGGACGCGCAGGTCACGACGCTGCGTCGGGTCGGCCTGATGGTCCGCGTCGCCGACTGCGTGCCCGTGCTGCTCGCAGACCCGGAGAACGGCGTGGTCGGTGTCGCCCACGCCGGTCGCCAGGGGGTGGCACTCGACGTCGTCACCCGCACGGTCGATCGCATGCGCGAGCTGGGCGCCACCTCGCTGACCGCCTGGATCGGCCCCCACGTGTGCGGCCGCTGCTACGAGGTGCCCGAGCAGATGCGCGCCGACGTCTCGGCGCTCGTGCCGGAGACCCGTGCCACGTCCGCGCACGGCACACCCGCGCTCGACCTCGGCGCCGGTGTCCGCGCCCAGCTCGACCGGGCCGGCGTCGAAGTGCGTGACGTCGGGCTGTGCACGCTCGAGGACGACCGGCTCCACTCCCACCGGCGCGACGGGACGGCCTCCGGCCGGATGGCAGGGCTGGTGTGGATGTCGTGACCGACCCGGGGCAGCGGCGGGAAGAGCTGCAGGCCAACCTCGACGCCGTACGACACCGCATCGACGGCGCGGCCCGGGCCGCGGGTCGTGACCCGGCAGACGTGGCCATCGTCGTCGTCACCAAGTTCTTCCCCGCCTCCGACGTGCGGCACCTCGCCGAGCTCGGGATCACCGACGTGGGAGAGAACCGCCACCAGGAGGCACAGGCCAAGGCAGCCGAGTGCGCTGACCTCGGGCTGCGCTGGCACTTCATCGGAGGGCTCCAGAGCAACAAGGCCGCGGCAGTGGCGTCGTACGCCGACGTGGTCGAGTCCGTCGACCGCGTCAAGCTCGTCCCCGGGCTGCAGAGAGGTGCCGACGCTGCTGGTCACCGTCTGGACGTGCTGCTCCAGGTCAGCCTGGACCCACCGGGTGCCGACCACCGCTCCGGGGCCGACCCTGACCGGTTGCCAGAGCTCGCCGAGGCGGTGGCACACGCCCCGGCGCTGGACCTCCGGGGGCTCATGGCGGTGGCGCCACTGGGCGAGGAGCCGGCGCGCGCCTTCGAACGTCTCGCAGGCATCCACCACGAGCTGCTGCGCACCCACGCCGGAGCGACCGTGCTCTCGGCGGGGATGAGCGGGGACCTCGAGCAGGCGATCGCGCACGGTGCGACACACGTGCGTGTCGGCTCCGCGGTCCTCGGTCCGAGGCCCTCGGTCCAGTAATGTCCACAACAACCCAGTGGTGTCCGACCCCGGGCGCCCGGTCTACCGGAGGATCTGTCTCATGAGCGGCGCGATGCGCAAGATCGGCGAGTACCTCGGCCTGCTCGAGGACACCGGCCACTACGACGACTACGACGGTGACTTCGAGACCGCCGCCCACGACGCGGTCGACCCACGGGCCGACAGGCCCCGCGAGCGCCGCCCAGCCCCTGTGGCAGACCTGGCTGAGCGCCGCCGTCCGGTCAGTGTCCATCAGGGAGTCCAGCCAGGAGTCGTCGCCGAGTTGAGTCGCATCACCACGCTGCACCCGCGCAACTACAACGAGGCGCGCCTGGTGGGCGAGAACTACCGGGACGGCACGCCCGTCATCATGAATCTCTCCGAGATGGACGACAACGACGCCAAGCGCCTCGTGGACTTCGCAGCCGGGCTGATCTTCGCCACGCGTGGCTCGATCGAGCGCGTGACCAACAAGGTCTTCCTGCTCTCGCCGCCCAACGTCACGGTCGCGGCCGAGGACAAGGAGCGCATCGCCGAGGATGGCTTCTTCAACCAGAGCTGATCGTGGAAATCATTGGCCAGGTCCTCATCGGGATCCTGTGGGTGTTCATCGGGCTGCTCTGGCTCCGCTTCATCGTCGACTGGGTGCAGGTCTTCGCGCGCCGCTGGGAGCCGCACGGCGTCCTTCTGGTGGTCCTCGAAGGTGTCTACAGCGCGACGGATCCGCCGATCCTGGCCCTGCGTCGCGTGATCCCTCCGCTGCGCATCGGGTCCTTCGCCCTCGACCTCAGCTTCCTCATCGTGATGATCGCGGCCTACCTCCTCCTGGAGGTCGTGGCGATCATCTTCCTGCGATGAACCACCAGCCACTTGGGTCACTGTGTGCCCTGCGCGCCCCCGGGCGCTATTGTCTTGACAGCACGGTCAGAAGAGCCATCGATGTTGAAAGTTTGGGTGAGGTCAATGCCACTGACGCCTGAGGACGTGAGCAACAAGCGCTTCACACCGGTCCGGCTCCGTGAGGGCTACGACATGGGTGAGGTCGACCAGTTCCTCGACGAGGTCGAGGCCGAGCTCGCTCGACTCACCAAGGAGAACGAGGACCTGCGCTCCAAGCTCGCGGCCGCACAGTCCGGTGGCGGCGCCGCGTCGGAGCCGGCTCCGATGATCGCGCCGATCCAGCGCGAGCCCGAGCCCGAGCCCGAGCCGGTGAAGCCCGCCCCGGCTCCCGTGGCCGCGGCCGCCCCCGTGCAGAACGTCGCCGACGCCTCCAACGCGGCAGCCCGACTGCTGGAGATCGCGACCCGCAACGCCGACGAGCTCGTCGAGGACGCCAAGAACGAGGCCGACCGGATCGTGGGCGCCGCCCGCACCAAGGCCGAGCGCCTCGAGGCCGAGGCCAAGACCAAGGCGGACCGCCTCGAGGCCGACGCCCGCCAGCGCTCCCAGATGCTCGACTCCGAGACGGCAGAGCGTCGTCAGCAGATGTTCGGCGATCTCGAGAAGGAGCGCGACAAGCTCAACGGCGACGTGGAGACACTGCGTGCCTTCGAGCGCGAGTACCGCAGCCGCCTCAAGACCTACTTCTCCCAGCAGCTGGAGGCCCTCGCCACCGGCGAGGGTGCCGCTCCGACCGAGGCCCCGCAGACGCCCAAGCGTCTGCGGTCGGTGCTCGGCGAGGACGACCACTGATCGTGTGCTGATCCGAGCAGAACGGCCGGCCCAGGGGGCCGGCCGTTCTGTCATTTCGGCACCCGGCGCGAAGTTTGTGGCGAGCCGGTTTGTCGCCGTCCCGGGCACGGGCTAGCCTCCCTGCCAGCGTGTGGCGCCAGCCACACCACCTGCCTGGCCAAGGAGGCCTCGTCGATGGCTCGCAAGTCACTCGCCGGCACTGCTGCCGCAGCGGCCAAGAAGGTCATCGGACGTCGCTCGGGCGCCGCGGCCAAGAAGTCCGTCCCGGCCTCGACCGACACCCCTGCGGCGAAGAAGGCCGCCGCCCCGCGAAGAAGGCCGCCCCCGCGAAGAAGACGCGCGAAGAAGGCGACGCCGGCGAAGAAGGCGACGCCCGCGAAGAAGACTGCGCCGCGAAGAAGGCCGCACCGGCGAAGAAGGCGACGCCCGCGAAGAAGGCGACGCCCGCGAAGAAGACTGCGCCCGCGAAGAAGGCCGCACCGGCGAAGAAGACGACGCCGACGAAGAAGGCCGCGCCCGCGAAGAAGACGACGCCCGCGAAGAAGGCCGCGCCCGCGAAGAACGCCGCACCGGCGAAGAAGGCGGCGCCCGCGAAGGTGTCGGCTCCTACCAAGAAGGCTCCCGCACCCAAGAAGTCAGCACCCACCAAGAAGGCCGCGCCTGCCAGGCCCGCGGCCAGGAAGGCCACGTCCGTGCCCAAGGCAGCGCCTGCGACGAAGGCAGTCACTGCCGTCGACACCGCAGTGACCAAGAAGACCGCACCCGCGAAGAAGGGCAAGCGCGCCACGCCGTCCTCCCTCGTCGTGCTCCCCGGCGAGTCGCCGTGGACGAAGGCCGAGCTCAACGAGGTCGTCCGCGACCTCAACGACCACGAGGCGCGTCTCACCGAGCTGGTCGAAGAGGCGGAGAAGGAGCTCGCCGGTCTGATGCGTGACGCCGGGGATGGCGCCGGAGCAGACCAGGCCGACATGGGTGCGACGAGCTTCGAGAGGGACCACGAGCTCACGGTGGTGGCCAACGAGCGCGAGATGCTCGCCCAGACCCATCATGCGCTCGAGCGCATCGAGGACGGCACGTTCGGTGTCTGCGAGTCATGTGGGGAGCCGATCGGCAAGATGCGACTCATGGCGTACCCCCGTGCCACACTGTGCATGACATGCAAGCAGCGCGAGGAGCGTCGCTGACCAGCGACCCGGTCCACCCCGTCCCACCTCGTCGCCGGCTGGCGCTCTTCGGGGTCGTGGCAGCCGGCGCCTACCTGCTCGACCTGGGGTCGAAGCAGTGGGCCCTCAGCGCCCTCGCCGAGAACGACATCAACGTCGTGGGTGAGCTGCTGGTCCTGCACCTCACCTTCAACCCCGGCGCAGCCTTCAGCACCGGCACCGAGTTCACCATCGTGTTCACCTGCCTGGCCATCATCGCGGTGGCGGTGGTGCTGTGGTTGAGCCGTCGGGTGCGGAGCACCGCGTGGGCGTGGGCCCTGGGCCTGCTGCTCGGCGGCGTCGCCGGCAACCTCACCGACCGGATCGTCCGCCCCCCGAGCCCTTCCGCGGCCACGTGGTGGACTTCTTGATGCTGCCCAACTGGCCGGTCTTCAACATCGCAGACATCTGCATCAACGTCGCGGCAGGGCTCATCATCCTTCAGACGGTGCGTGGCGTCACCCTCTCCGGTGAGCGGGTGGCGGAGGAGTGAGCGCCGAGCATCGCACCGTCCTCGTCCCGGAGGGGCTCGCGGGCGAGCGGGTGGACGCCGCGATGGCGCGCATGTTCGGCTTCTCCCGGACCAAGGCCGCTGACCTGATCGCGGCCGGACACGTCCAGGTCGGCGGCCGCGGCGTCGGCAAGAGCGACCGCGTCGGTGCCGGAGAGATGCTCGAGGTGACGATCCCTGACGAGGGCGATCCCCTCGAGGTGGTGCCCGAGGTCGTCGAGGGCATCAAGATCATCCACGACGACGACGCGATCGTCGTGATCGACAAGCCCGTCGGCGTGGCCGTCCACCGTCACCCGGCTGGTCCGGGCCGACCGTGGTGGGCCACCTGGCCGGGGCCGGGTTCCGCATCTCCACAGCGGTGCGAGCGAGCGGCAGGGGATCGTGCAGCGCCTGGACGTCGGAACCTCCGGCGTCATGGTGATCACCAAGTCCGAGCGCGCCTACTCGGTGCTCAAGAACGCCTTCCGCCACCGCACGGTCGACAAGACCTACCACGCACTCGTCCAGGGTCACCCCGACCCGTTGCAGGGCACCGTGGACGCACCCATCGGACGGCACCCCAAGTTCGACTACAAGTTCGCGGTGATGGCCGACGGCCGTCACTCGATCACGCACTACGAGACGCTCGAGGCCCACCGCTTCGCCTCGTTGCTGGAGATCCATCTCGAGACCGGCCGCACCCATCAGATCCGCGTGCACATGAGTGCCCTCAAGCACCGTGTGTCGGCGACATCACCTACGGCGCCGACCCGAGCCTCGCCCGCAGGGTGGGCCTGGAGCGCCAGTGGCTCCATGCCGTCAAGCTCGGCTTCGAGCACCCCGAGTCGGGCGACTACGTCGAGTACGAGTCGACCTACCCGACGACCTCGCGGCTGCCCTCGAGACCATCCGAGAGGCTCACTGACGCCGTGCCCGGCCAGCAGGCACTTCGCCCCGCGACCTCTGCCGACCTGCCGTCCGTCGCAGAGATCTACCTCGCGGCGCGCGACGCGGCGCCGATGCCCCCGACGGTCCATCCTCCTGACGAGGTCAGGGCCTGGGTCAACACCTGGGACCTGACCCGGTGCACGGTGTGGCTGGCTCTGGAGGACGGTGCGCCCATCGGGTTCGCCAGGTGACGCCGACGTGGTTGGACGGCCTCTACGTCCTCCCCTCCGCCCAGGGGTCCGGAGCGGGGTCCGCGCTGCTGGACCAGGTCAAGCGCGAGCGGCCGGACGCTTCGGGCTGTGGGTCTTCGAGATGAACGCACCCGCGCGCGAGTTCTATCGAGCGCACGGCTTGGTCGAGCTCGAGCGCACCGACGGGTCTGCCAACGAGGAGCGTGAGCCCGACGTGAAGATGGTCTGGCCCGGCTCCGACCCGCTCGCGTTCTACCGCTCCATGATCGACGAGGTCGACGAGCTGTTGGGTGACCTGCTCGCTCGCCGCACGGCGCTGACGCGTGCCGTACAGCGGCACAAGCATGCGTCCGCACACGCCAACCCGACCGCGACGCCCACAGGGAAGCCGACGTCGTACGCCGCGTCGCCGCGCTCGTGCCGGAGCTGGGGGAGGAGCGGGTCGCTCGCATCGTCGGGGCGATCATCACCGAGTCGCTCGATGCTGCCCGGACCAGCGACGGTGGAGCCGGAGGCCCCTAGGTCGGGCCGCGACTCCATGGTCGAAGATGCGCCATGGAGATGGACGGGGACGTCGCCGAGCGCTACCGCGACTTCGCAGCCTACGCAGAGGGGGACAGCGACACCTTCGTGGAGTGGGCGCTGGGTGTGGCGGAGGATCCCGAGGTCCACGCCTGGCTCTCGGACCTGCCACGGGGCAAGCAGCAGCCCAACCTCGTCTTCGCCGCCGCGCGCTGGCACGGCGCCGCCGCGCCGGGGACTACGCCGGGTTGCGGAAGGTGCTGCTCGAGCGAGAGCACGAGGTCAAGGCGACCATCCGCGAGCGGGCCACCCAGACAACGAGGTGGGTCGGCTGGCGACGCTCGTGCCCGTGCTCTCCCTGGTCGAGGGCCGCTGAGCCTCATCGAGGTGGGCGCGAGTGCCGGGCTGTGCCTCTACCCGGACCGCTACGACTACGACTGGGCGCCGCTCGGTGGTCTCACGGGGAGCGGCGGACCGACCCTGGCAGCGAGCCCGTCGGGCGAGCTCCCGGTCCCGACACGCCACCCTGAGGTGGCTGGCGTGGAGGGGTCGACCTCAACCCTCTGGACGTGCAGGACGCCGATGCCATGGCGTGGCTCACCACCTTGGTGTGGCCCGAGCAGGACGCGCGTCGCGAGCGCTTGCGTGCTGCCGTGCAGGTGGCACTGCAGGAGCCCACCGCGATCGTCGCGGGGGACCTGTTCGACGCGCTGCCCGGCCTGCTCGACCAAGCCGCGGAGCACGGGACACCGGTCGTGTTCCACAGCGCGGTGATCGCCTACCTCGACCCCGCGGATCGTGCGCGCTTCCACGAGCTGATGACAGGGCTTGTCGGCGACGGAGCCTGTCGCTGGGTGAGCAACGAGGCGCCGAAGTGCTGCCGAGGTGACCGGCGCGTACGACGTCCCCGCGGGCCGTTTCGTGACCGCCCTCGACGGCGTGCCGGTCGCCCTCTCGCACGGCCACGGCCACGCGCTCGAATGGCTCTGACACCGACGTCCGGTCGCCGACGGCGCGTGTGTCCTGTCGGTGGGCTGCGGCAGACTGACGTAGGCTGGCGCTCTTCCCCTGAGACCTGCGCCAGCGGTCCCTGCTCCACCTGCACGACCTCTTTTCCCGACCCGCTCGCGACCCGGAAGGTGTGGAAGACCGCTCATGTCGGCCGGCTCCAGCGACTCCTTCGCCCACCTGCACGTCCACACCGAGTACTCCATGCTCGACGGCGCCGCCCGGTTGAAGGACCTGGCCGAGCGCGCGGCGAGCCTGGGCATGCCGGCCATCGCCATGACGACCACGGCAACGTGTTCGGGGCCTATGAGTTCTACAGGCAGTGCAAGGCCGCCGGGGTGAAGCCCATCATCGGCATGGAGGCCTACTTCACCCCCAACATCAGCCGCTTCGAGCGCAAGCGCGTCACTTCTACAAGGGCGGTCCCGACGACGTCTCTAGCCGCGGCGCCTACACCCACATGACGCTGCTCTCCGAGTCCACCGAGGGCATGCACAACCTCTTCCGGCTCTCGACCGGGGCCTGGCGTGACGGGTTCTTCCAGCACCCGCGAGCCGATCGTGAGCTCCTCGCGCAGCACTCCTCGCGGCATCATCGGCACGACCGGTTTGCCCGAGCGGCGAGGTGCAGGTCCACCTGCGCCACGACAACTACGCCGCTGCGCGCCAGACCGGCGGCCGACTATCAGGACATCCTGGGCCGCGACAACTACTTCCTCGAGCTGATGGACCACGGTCTCGACATCGAGCGCCGGGTCCGCGAGGGGCTCCTGCGGCTCGCCCGTGACCTGCAGATCCCGCTGCTCGCGACCAACGACTCCCACTACGTCCACGAGGCCGATGCTCCGAGCCAGGAGCACCTGCTCTGCATCAACTCCGGCTCCACGATGGACATCCCGGCCGGCGACGGCCCCGGCAGCGCTTCGCCTTCAACGGCACCAGCTACTACATCAAGACCGCGGCCGAGATGCGCGAGCTCTGGCGCGACCTCCCCGAGGCGTGCGACAACACCCTGCTCATCGCCGAGCGCTGCGACGTCGCCTTCACCGAGGGCAACGGCACCTACATGCCGCGCTTCCCCTGTCCCGAGGGAGAGAACGAGGACTCCTGGCTGGTCAAGGAGGTCGAGCGAGGGCTGCTCGTCCGCTATCCCGGCGGCGTCCCAGATCACGTCCGCAAGCAGGCCGAGTTCGAGCTCGGCGTCATCACCCAGATGGGCTTCCCGGGTTACTTCCTCGTCGTCGCCGACTTCATCAACTGGGCCAAGGACAACGGCATCCGGGTGGGTCCGGGTCGTGGCTCCGGGGCGGGCTCGATGGTCGCCTACGCGCTGCGCATCACCGACCTCGACCGCTCGAGCACGGGCTGATCTTCGAGCGCTTCCTCAACCCCGACCGGGTCTCGATGCCCGACTTCGACATCGACTTCGACGAGCGCCGTCGTGGCGAGGTCATCAAGTACGTCACCGAGAAGTAGGCGACGACCGGGTGTCCTACATCGTCACCTACGGCACGATCAAGGCCAAGCAGGCCGTCAAGGACTCCAGCCGCATCCTCGCCTACCCCTTCCCATGGGCGACGGAACCAAGGCGATGCCGGCCGCGGTCATGGGGCAAGGACGTCCCGCTCAAGGAGATCTTCAACCCGAGCACAAGCGCTACGGCGAGGGTGGCGAGTTCCGAGCCCTCTACGACGGTGACGCCGACGTGCGCCGGGTCGTCGACACCGCGATGGGCATCGAGGGCTCAACGCCAGTGGGGGTCCACGCGGCGGGCGTGATCATGTCCAGCGAGCCGCTGATCGACGTGACCCCTGCTGAAGCGCCCGGCCGACGGGGCGATGATCACCCAGTTCGACTACCCCACGTGCGAGTCCCTGGGCCTGATCAAGATGGACTTCCTGGGCTGCGCAACCTCACGTCCTCGACGACGCGGTCAAGAACATCAAGACAACTGCGGTGAGGACTCGTCCTCGAGGAGCTCGAGCTCACCGACCCCAAGACCTACGAGTGCTCCAGCGCGGCGACACGCTGGTGTCTTCCAGCTCGACGGTGGTCCGATGCGTGCCCTGCTGCGGTCGATGCGGCCCGACACCTTCGAGGAATCTCGGCCGTCGTGCCCTCTACCGACCTGGCCCGATGGGGGCGACTCCCACAACAAGTACGCCCGCCGCAAGACCGTCGCGAGCCGGTGGAGCCGATCACCCCGAGCTCGCTGAGGCCCTCAAGGACATCCTCGGCGAGACCTACGGCCTGATCGTCTACCAGGAGCAGGTCATGGCGATCGCGCAGAAGCTGGCGGGCTACACGCTCGGCCAGGCCGACCTGCTGCGACGCCCATGGGCAAGAAGAAGAAGGAGGAGCTGGACAAGCAGTTCGAGACCTTCTCCGGCGGCATGCAGGAGCGCGGCTACTCACCGGCTGCCATCAAGACGCTCTGGGACATCCTGCTGCCCTTCTCCGACTACGCCTTCAACAGGCCCACTCCGCGGCCTACGGGGTGGTCAGCTACTACACCGCCTACCTCAAGGCCAACTACCCGGCTGAATACATGGCCGCGCTCCTGACGTCGGTGAAGGACGACAAGGACAAGATGGCGATCTACCTCAACGAGTGTCGCCGGATGAAGATCCAGGTCCTGCCGCCCGACGTGAACGAGTCCCACGCCAACTTCACCCCGGTCGGCCGCGACATCCGGTTCGGGCTGACGGCGGTCCGCAACGTCGGCGGCAACGTCGTGGAGGGGATCGTCTCGGCGCGGGAGGAGAGGGGCGATACGCCGACTTCAACGACTTCATGGAGAAGGTCCCGGCGCTGGTCTGCAACAAGCGTGTGATCGAGTCCCTGGTCAAGGCCGGCGCGTTCGACGACGAGATGAAGCACAGGCGTCGCGCCCTGGTGACGATCCACGAGTCCGCCGTCGACCAGTACGTCGACATCAAGAAGAACGAGGCGATCGGCCAGGACTCGCTCTTCGGGGGGATGGAGGACGACGACTCCGGCTTCGGTGTCTCGGTGGCGATCCCGAGATCGACGAGTGGGACAAGATGACGTTGCTCGGCCACGAGCGCGAGATGCTCGGGCTCTACGTCTCCGACCACCCCCTCCTCGGTCTCGAGCACGTCCTGTCGCAGGGCACCGACACCAGCATCGGCGCGCTGATGCTCGACGAGGAGCGTGCCCACGGCTCGACGATCACGGTGAGCGGTCTTATCACCTCCGTCCAACGCAAGATCACCAAGCGCGGTGACGCTTGGGCGACGATCACGCTGGAGGACCTCGACGGCGCCATCGAGGTGCTGCTGTTCCCCAGCTCCTACCAGCTCGCGTCGACGCTGCTCGTCGAGGACGCGATCGTCCGGGTCAAGGGCCAGCTCTCGCGTGACAAGGACCAACCCGAGATCAGGGCACAGGAGGTCACCTCACCTGACATCTCGACCGGGCCCACCGGTCCGGTGGTGATCAGCCTCCCCTCGACCCGCTGCACTGCTCCGGTGGTCGAGCAGCTGAAGGACGTCCTCGGCACCCACCCCGGCATGACCGAGGTGCAGCTGCGCCTCCTCACCCGGGCATCCACCAAGGTCCTCAAGCTCGACGACCGGCTGCGCGTGACGCCCAGTCCGGCCCTGTTCGCCGACCTCAAGCAGCTCCTGGGGCCTGGATGCCTGACTGGCTGACCGGACCCTGGGGTCGGGCCTGCCTCGTGGTGGTCGGGTTCGTGGCGTGCGGAGCGTTGGCAGGCGTCATCTGGAACGCGTGGTGGGAGCCGCCCTCGGGTGTCGCCTACCAGGGGATGTGGCTCCTCGACCCTGCCGGTCCCGACGTCGCCCTCTCGGGCACTGCGCTCTATGTCGCCCTGGCGTTCCCCGTCGGCCTGGTGCTGGGTGTCGTGGTCTCGGCCGTCCCGCGTCATGAGGTCGCGACGCTCGTGGGCGTCGTCGTGGGGTCTGCGCTCGCTGCCTGGGTCATGTACTCCATCGGCCACCTGCTCGGCCCGCCGGACCCCCGCGTGCTGGCAGCGGGAGAGGCCGACTTCACCACATCCCGTCAGACCTCGTGGTGGCAACGCCGACGACACGCGCAACCCCCTGCGATCTCCCGCCCTGCTCGCCTGGCCCCTCGGCGCAGTCACCGGATTGGCCGTGAGCTATCTCCTCGGCCCGCGCACATCTCGCGCGCCGGCTGACGAAGCGCGCAAGCCCCACCCTCCGGTGGTTGAGGAAGGACGGAGCGCCGTCCTGAGGAGGCCGCCCGCGGCCGTCTCGAAGGGTCCTGTCTCGAAACCCTGTGGAATGGGAGTTCTGGGGCCTTGGACTGTCGGTGGTGACTGGTTGAGTATTCCCATGACCAGCACCGCACAAGACTCCGATCTCGAGGTCGTCGACCTCGCGGGTGCGAGCGTGACCGGTCTGTTGGAGCAGGCGGCGGAGTGCGAGGCGGTGCTGCGCGAGGCGGCGGTGCACCAGTTGCGTATCGCCTACGAGTGGGCGATCGCGCACCCGGTCGTGGACGCGGCCGAGACCGCTCACGGACCCGTGTTGCCTTCGGTCCTAGAAGCCCCGGAGACGTTGGGCGGTGAAGGGACGCCGGCGGTGGCGGCGTTCACCGCCGAGCCGCTCGCCGTCGCTTGTGGGATCGCCCCTTCGTCTGCGACGGCGCTGCTCGCGGATTCGCTGGACCTGCACCACCGACTCCCGGTGCTGTGGCACCAGACCCAGGCCGGATTCGTGCCTGCGTGGAAGGCGCGGCGGGTCGCAGCCCGCACCCGCGACCTGTCCCTGGACGCTGCCCTGTGGGTGGACCGGCACACCGCGCAGGGTCGGGTCCCTCAGCCTCGGGGCGTTGGACCGGTTGATCGCCGAGGCCGCCGCCCGTGTCGACGGGCGAGCCCCTGGCCGAGAAGGACAAGCGCAGCCGCAGCGAGTGGGACGTGCAGCTCAAGCACCGCGACCCCCGCGAGGGCGGCGCGACCTCAGATCCACGCCGTCGGCGACACCCTCGACCTGACCCGGTTCCACGACGTCGTGCG